>NZ_CP141595.1:1661071-1987142 GCF_035590735.1 Rossellomorea aquimaris | reverse complement strand
ACTGAATCCGGAATACTATGTGTGGTTTTAAAGAACGTGACATTCACTCCATCAAAAGTTAGATGGCTATCTGAGTGAATCGTATAGAATTTCACATCTTCCCTGACATTTTCATCCTTCAAACGGGCCTTTACAAGAGCATTCGTTAAACGGGTGCCGTAAACAGGTGCTTTAATCTTATTGAGTACGTATGAAATCGCTCCAATACTATCCTCATGTCCATGAGTCAAAAAGATTCCTTTCACGCGTTCTTTATTTTCGATCAAGTATTGAATGTCAGGAATGACGATATCAATTCCGAGCATTTCATTTTCAGGGAACATCAGCCCTGCATCAACCACGAAAATCTCATCATCCACTTCGATCACGTACATGTTCTTGCCAATTTCTCCTACTCCTCCGAGCGGTATGATCTTTATACTTTCATTCTTTGTCTTACTCACATTATGTCCTCCTATGCTGTGCCTTTCCCGATCTTCAATCAGTTACGTTTATTATACTTGATAATTTTTTGGGAGTACAACCAATTTTATCCTACCTATAATATGATTATGAAAAAGACTGCATTCAATTTTACTACATTACTATTTCGATATTACATGACTAAATCCTTCTTCTTAAAAATAAATTAATCAATTACTGATTTTATGGGCTTTTCCTATCTATAATAAAAGACTGTGAAGGATGGACTTCACAGTCTTTTACTTAAGATAATACTTGTAATAATTGAGACAGCTTCGCTCTTTCCACTTCTGTCAGTGGAATTAATGGTAAGCGGACAGATCCAACGTCCAGACCCTTCATCTGCAGGGCAGTTTTAACCGGAGTTGGGTTCGGGCTGGTAAATAATCCTTTCATGACCGGAAGAAGTTTTTGATGCAGACCGGCTGCCTTTAAATGATTTCCACTTGTAAACGCAGCAACCATCTCTTGCATTTCGTTTCCGATGATATGAGAGGCAACAGACACGATTCCAGTTCCACCTATGGACAAAACAGGGAGAGTAAGTCCGTCATCACCACTGTATAGCATAAAGTCGTCTGATGTATGTGAAATGATTTCAGTCATGCTGTCCAAGTCACCGCTTGCTTCTTTAACAGCTACAATGTTTTCAATCTCTGATAATCGAATGATGGTATCCGGAGTAACATTGACGCTTGAACGTCCAGGGATATTATATAGCATGACAGGTAAGGTTGTTGATTCAGCAATTGCCTTGAAATGCTGGAATAACCCTTCCTGACTTGGCTTATTATAATACGGTGCCACCAGCATGATGGCATCTACACCTGCCTCTACTGCCTTTTTGGTAAGCTCGATTGAGGCATGGGTGTTATTGCTTCCCGTCCCGGCAATAACAGGCACTCTTCCGTTTACCACTTTTACAACATGTCGAAATAAAGCAATCTTTTCTTCTTTTGTTAAAGTCGGAGACTCACCTGTGGTCCCGGCTACTACTAACGAATCTGATCCATTTTCAATCAGATACTGAATTAATTGGGTCGTCTTGGTGAAATCGATATTTCCTTTGCGGTCAAATGGGGTAACCATCGCCGTAGAAACGCGGCCAAAATTCAATCTTGTCACTCTCCTCTTAAGTTTATCCTATCCTGAATGTAGCGGTTCTCTCTTGTAGTTGAAACGTATCATGAAGTGCATTTATCGCATTAATCAGGTCCATCTCTTTCACCAGAACCCAAATAGTCGTATGACTATCGGCTGACTGGAGGATTCGAATTCCTTCGTTGGATAGAGAAGATACGATGGCTGAAGTCACACCTGGAACACCCGTCATCCCGGCTCCCACTACTGAAATCTTAGCACATTCTGACTCTACAATAGGTTTATGACCTATTGTAGTTAGAACCGAAATCGCACCTTCTGCCAGGGATGATGCAACAGTGTAAACAACTCCCCGTGGCGAGATGTTAATGAAGTCAACACTGATGCCTTCTTTAGCCATCGCTTTAAAGACTTCAGCTTGAAGATTGTATTGGTCTTCCTTCGCGAATACTTTTATTTGCGTAAGGTTCGGTACATGGGCGATTCCTGTTACGGGATGACTCCGGAATTCTTTGTGTGCTTTTGTATTTTCAAGTGTTGTCACAAGCGTCCCTTCACCATTTGAATAAGTAGAACGAATCCGGATTGGAACATTTGAATTCATCGCAATTTCAACTGCTCTTGGATGAATCACCTTTGCTCCCTGATATGCCATATTACATACTTCATTATAAGAAACTACCGTAATAGGTCTTGCTTTTGATGAAATGCGGGGATCGGCAGTCATGACTCCTTCAACATCAGTGAAAATATCGATGAATTCAGCTTTTAATGCCACTCCTAATGCAGAAGCTGAAGTATCACTTCCCCCTCTGCCTATCGTGGTGACATCACCATCTTTCGTTGCACCTTGAAAGCCGGCTACCACCACTGCATCGTGTTCTCCAAGCTCTTTGACCAAACGGCTGCATCTCATTTCCAAAATCTTCGCATTATTAAAATCATTATTAGTTCGGAATCCGGCTTGTGCACCAGTTAAAGCGGTTGACCGGATTCCATGTTCAAGAAGCATGTTAGAGAAGACCAGGCTGGAAATGATTTCTCCACACGATAATAATAAGTCTTGCTCTCTCTTACTTATTGAAGTATTCCTGCCACCGATAAGCGATAATAGGGAGTCAGTAGCATAAGGTTCACCTTTTCTTCCCATTGCTGAAACGACTACCACCACTTTATATCCCTTATCAATCGCTTGCTTTGTGTGGGCAAGTGCTTTTAAGCGACTTGCCTCATCACGTACAGACGTTCCACCAAATTTTTGAACGATCACTTTCATGACTACACCTCATTGTCATATGTTCAAGAGGTATGTGAGAACGAATAGTGGAAATAGATAGATCTATAGCTGAAATGGTTCCTCTTCGTTATTTAATTATACCAAGTTTCATTAGACTTTCGGCAATTTGAACTGAGTTCCAAGCCGCTCCCTTAAGTAAGTTGTCAGACACAACCCACATATGGAAGCCCTTGTCTTCATCAAGATCTTTACGCACCCTGCCAACAAATACATCCGGCTTTCCTACTGCATGTGCAGGCATCGGATAAATCTGTTCTTCAGGGACGTCTTCTAAAGTTACTCCAGGAGCATCTTTTAACAGCGAGTGGATATCATTCACTGTTACAGAACCCTTCTCAATTTCAATATATACACTTTCTGAGTGACCTGTTACAACAGGTAATCTTACGCATGTTGCTGATACCTTTAATGACGGCATATGCATAATTTTTTTTGTTTCATTGATCATTTTCATTTCTTCAAAAGTAAAGCCATTTTCCTGGAATTTATCAATTTGAGGAATGGCGTTATAAGCTATCTGATAATGCTTTTTATCCCCTTTTACAGGTAGCACACTTGGCTCAAATGATTCACCGGACAATATGGCTTGTGATTGGGCATGAAGCTCATCTATGGCCACTGCTCCTGCTCCTGAAACGGCTTGATAGGTTGACACGATTACTTTTGATAAACCATATTGTTTACGAATCGGTTCAAGTGCTGCCACCATCTGGATTGTAGAACAGTTAGGATTCGCAATGATTCCATTATGAAGTTTGATATCTTCTTCATTCACCTCTGGAACAACAAGAGGTACATCTGGATCCATTCGGTATGCACTTGTATTGTCGACGACGATAGCTCCATGTTTAACGGCTTCAGGAGCAAGAAGTTTGGATACACTACCCCCTGCACTAAATAAAGCGATGTCTACCCCTTCAAAACTTTCGGGCTTAGCTTCTTCAACCGTCCATTCTTTCCCTTTAAAGGTAACGGTGGACCCGGCTGAACGGGCTGAAGACAATAATGTCAATTGTTTTATTGGAAAGTCCCTTTTTTCTAATGTTTGTAGCATTTGTTGTCCAACTGCACCTGTGGCACCGACAACCGCTACATGTAATCCCATTGTATTCAAAATCTTCTCTCCTTCCAACCATTCAGTATTCTCATAGTAGGTATACCTTTTAGTCTATTACTATAATAAAGAATATTTTAACATAAACAATTATTCGACAATAGGGAATTTTATATTTATGCCTTGATTATTTTTATTTACTAATCACTTTAAATATATATACATGAAAAGAAGGCCATCTTAACAGTGCAAGTTGATAGCCTTCTCGATCTATTAATCTAAATATCTTTCGATTACGACAGGCTGAAGCTGCCTTCCTTCAATAGCCGCTTCTATCGTTTCCTGAATCAGGGTCATTCTAGCTACCATTGATTTCGGTTTGCTTTCAGGTGCATCCTGCCCAAATGGGATAAAATAAATATCTTTGGTTGAAATTAATCTCATTAAGTTTACACCGTTTAAACCAAGAGCATCATTTGTCGAAATCCCCAGTACAACAGGACGGTGATTACGAAGAGTTGCTTTAGCAGCCATTAACACTGGAGAATCTGTCATTGCATTTGCGAATTTGCTCATTGTATTTCCTGTAAGGGGAGCGATCACCATACAATCCAATGGAATTTTAGGACCGAGTGGTTCTGCCTTTACGATTGAATCGATTACCCTATGGCCCGTAACGTCCTCAATTCGCTTAATCCAGTCTTCTCCTTTACCGAATCTCGTTTCCGTATTCATAACAGTTGAAGTCACAATCGGCATCACTTCTGCTCCGTTATTCACTAATCGTTCAATTTCCGGAAATACGGCATCATACGTACAATGAGAACCTGTCAGACCAAACCCGATTCGTTTTCCTTTCACACTCATGATGAACTCTCCTTTCCTAAATCAAGATCTTCTTCTAACAATTGACAAAGTACATTCGCGAGTATCTGACCAGCTGTCTTAGGTGCCACGATTCCAGGCAATCCCGGGGCTAGCAATGCTTTAATTCCCCGTTTTTCTGCGTAACGAAAATCTGTACCTCCAGGCTTTGAAGCCAAATCGATGATTAATGTATGAGCCGGCATTTTGGCTATCACAGCAGCCTTCACTATATGCACTGGAATTGTGTTAATACATATATCACAATTCTCAACCTCTTTTTCTAAGTTATCTAAGTGGAATGGCTCTAAGCCCATTTCAGTCACCCTGGCCAGATGCTCACTTTTCCGAGCACCGACCTTCACCTTTCCGCCTAAATGATGAAACGTTCTAGCTACACTCATACCTACCCTACCCAGACCCAATATGACAATCGTAGATCCATGAATCGTAAAGTCTGTATGTTGAATAGCCATCATAATCGTTCCCTCTACTGTAGGAATAGAATTATAAATGGCAACATCGTCTCTCTCAAACAACTGAACAAGTTTTCGATTCGTTGAAGACATTATTTCATCCAAATACTTATTACTTATTCCTGAATAGATCGCACAGTGCTCTGGCGTCTGAGACACAACTTCTTCTGTTAAAACGATTTTCTCATTTGAAAAAATCGTATCAATTTCTCCTTGTAGATTCGTGCCGGGTACAGGTAAGATTATGGCATCAATAATTGAAAAGTCCACTTCACTCAGCTTTTCTTTCGTAGCCCCTGTAAAGGCATGATCTAGTTGTTCAAAACCTACGAGTGAGATCTTTGCATCCAACTCAGTAAGCTTCCGAATAATCTCAAGTTGACGAGCATCTCCGCCTAGAACTGCGATCTGCATTCCGGTCAGCATCACTGATTTCACCTACTTTTTACATAATCGCTATTCTAAATCCCTTTTCACTTCCACAGTGTATGTTGCACATACCTAATAGGTGAGAAGAAAAAGCAGGAAGAGACTGTTTAGAATGTGGGATTGTTTTTATAAGGGAGCGGTTGTAAGCGGTCAGGTGGGGGTTATGGTCGAACACAAGTTTCATTCAAGTGGTACATTATGTATCTTCATATTACACTGACTCCTTCCGCATTTTGGAGAAAGCCTACTTTTTAAATTAAAGGCAAAATAAAAAAACGGGGTAGCCCCGTTTCAATAGATCATCTATTTCGTTATACATTCGATACTTCCAGAATGATCATATCAGCTCCGATTGTTCTGATTTGATGCCAAGGTACCCGGATTTCCCCGCCTTGCTTTCGCAGCCATTTACCGGTCGGAATGATAAGCGCATTAATACTTCCAGACTTTTCATTGAATTCAAGATCGGTTTGCCCAAGAATTCCAAGACGTTCTGCTTTTTTATAATCTACTATTTCTTTTCCGCTTAACTCGCTTAATCTCATGAAGGTTCCTCCCTAAAAAAAGCTCTATATTAAAATGTATACACTGTCCACTTTTTTTAGAAGAAATTATTCGTTATTTCCATTCAATGTGAAGATTCATTCAAAAAAAGCAGACTTAAGCAGTCTGCTTTTTCCTGTTACTTCCTCATATTTTGAGGGAGATTCCCATCCGGACTGATGAGGGATATTGCATAATCATCTTTAAAGATGTCAAGGGCTAACTGATTTACCTTGTCCATCGTAACGCCGTCGATTTCTTCGACAATCTCATCCAGCGTACGGTGGCGTTTTAGTAGCAACTCATTTTTTCCGTTACGACTCATCCGGCTATTTGTACTTTCTAAACTCAGCATAAGATTACCCTTTAATTGCTCTTTGCTGTTTAGTAATTCTTTAGAGGTTATACCATCATCTTTTAGGGCTTGCAGGGTGCTGTCGATTGTATCAAATAATTGATCTAACTGATTGGCCCCTGTCCCTCCATAAATGGTAACCATTCCGCTATCTTCATATGCGGAATGATAAGAAAACACGGAATACGCAAGTCCCCTTTGTTCGCGAACCTCTTGAAACAGGCGGGATGACATACTGCCACCTAACACATTGTTTAATACGATCAGGTTGTAGATGTCCGGATGCCCGATTTGCAGACCGTCAAATCCTAAGCATAAATGGGCTTGTTCAGTATCTTTTTTCCGGGCAAGCTTATTGTTGTGAAAGGCAGGCTTCACACGGTCCTCAGGTCCTTTACCACCTTCATAAGATCCGAATAGCTTCTCGACTTCTTTGATGAATGTTTCATCCACATTTCCTGCTACAGACACTACTACTTGATCCGGAGTGTACATGTCATGCATGTACTCTTTCAATTTTGCTTGATTGAATGAGTTCAGTGTTTCTTCCGTTCCTAAAATCGGATAGCCTAGTGGATGCTCTTCATAGATTGCCTTGCTTAGTAAGTCATGAACGATATCATCAGGGGTATCTTCATACATTTTAATCTCTTCATACACTACATTTTTTTCTTTATTCAATTCCTCTTCTACATAGGTAGAGTTAAAGAACATATCAGAAAGTGTATGTAATGCATAATCTGCATGATTGTCCAATACCTTTGCATAATAGCAGGTGTATTCCTTTGAAGTAAATGCATTGACCTGTCCGCCGATGCTGTCAAAGGACTCTGCTATTTCACGGGCCGTTTTCGTTTTAGTTCCTTTGAAAAACATATGTTCCAAAAAGTG
The DNA here is from genome assembly GCF_035590735.1 of Rossellomorea aquimaris. NCBI lineage: Bacteria > Bacillati > Bacillota > Bacilli > Caryophanales > Bacillaceae > Rossellomorea > Rossellomorea aquimaris. The sequence continues at coordinate 1,979,670 of NZ_CP141595.1, read as the reverse complement.
GGATATCCCGTTATTTTGTTCCGTTTCATTGCGTGAGCCGGTTCCAATCCAGACCCCTATCGCTACAGAACGGACGTGAGGTATTTCCTCCAACACGATTCTTAGTCCATTTTGGCATGTATATTTCTTTATCAAGAAATTTCCTCCTATTCATGATGCAAACTTACTGCTTATTATTACTATTTCCCTGTTCTGACGAATTATCGACGTCTTCTACGATTCTCTCTTCTTTAACCAAGCTTGAGACCGTACCAAGCCTTAAATTTTTTTCTTTTATTTGAAGAATCAACATGTTTAACGAATTGGCCGTTGAAGCTGTCGGATGCATCAGTACAATTGCTCCCTTGTGAATCTTTCTCATGACACGCTCGATTAACACGCTTGGTTGTGGTTTTTGCCAATCAATCGTATCCACACTCCACATAATCGTTCTCATGTGCATTTCGTCTGCAATATTTATGACTTCCTCCCGGTAGCTGCCGCTTGGTGGAGCAAACCACTTCGCCTTCTCCCCTGTGGTCACTTCAATTATTTCATTCGTCCTTTTCAATTCTTCTCTTACTTTGGCTTTCTCCAATGTTTTCATATCAGGGTGAGAATATGAGTGATTTCCCACTTCATGTCCTGCGTCCACGATCATCTTCGCTAAGTCCGGGTTATTTTTCACCCATCTCCCCTCTAAAAAGAACGTAGCATATACTTGGTGCTTTTTCAAAGTTGCAAGCATATCCGGGATATATTCATTTCCCCATGCTACATTGATAATAAAGGAGACCATTGGTTTATCCGGATTCCCCCGATAAACAGGGGAAGCAGGCAAATCAGGTAAGTGCGTTTCAGGAGGGATTTGCTTGTAGATCAGTTTATCTTCATCGAATGATTTTTCTTTTTTCATATTTTGAAGAGAAGCTTCTACATCCACTTTCAAACCATTATACCCTGGTGTAGCCTTCCAAACTGTATCTATTACAGCATCTTGAGCTGGGACTTCCCTCAATTTTGCTTCTTCTTTTATTTTTCGGGTTAGATCATTTGGTTCGCTAACTCCATTCACTTCTAACGATTCTTGTTTTAGTCCTGTCACATACTGATCTGATAATGGATTTTCAACGACAACTAAAGTCAGAATAGCAATTAGACTAATTCCAATCAAGTATTTTCTTTCCATACCTGTCCACCTTCCTTCTCCTAAAAACATATGAAGGGAAAAGACAAGGTAGAACCAAAGCGGAGGCTACTACTTCAGGCCTGAATGAAAATTCCACAGATAAAAAAAGCCGCCCCGGAGGAGAGTTTGCTCCTTACAGGACAGCCTGCCAATCTCAAAAGATTATGCCTGGTTTTGTTCTTCTTTTTCACGCTGCTCTTTAAGAACGGCTTTTCTGGACAGGTTGACTCTACCCTGGTTATCGATATCAAGAACCTTCACAAGGATCTCATCGCCGATCGCTACTACATCTTCTACTTTGCGAATACGCTCTTCTGCAATTTCAGAAATGTGGACCAGTCCATCTTTACCACTGAAGATTTCTACGAATGCACCGAATTTTTCAATTCGTTTTACTTTCCCCAGGTACATTTGTCCAGCTTCAACTTCTCTTACTATGTCTTCAATTGTTTTCTTAGCAACTTTGTTCATCTCTTCATCAGTAGAAGAAATGAAGATCGTTCCGTCTTGCTCAATATCAATCTTAACGCCTGTTTCGTCGATGATTTTATTGATTTGTTTACCACTTGGTCCAATAACATCACGAATCTTATCAGGGTTAATATGCATAGTTAAGATTTTCGGTGCATATTGAGAAAGGCTGGTTCTTGCTTCACCGATTGTTGCTAACATGCTATCAAGGATCTGCATTCTTCCTTTTTTCGCTTGTTGAAGTGCTTCTTCAAGAATTTCCCGGGAGAGCCCATCAATTTTGATATCCATTTGAAGAGCGGTTACACCCTTAGAAGTTCCAGCTACTTTAAAGTCCATGTCACCCAGGTGATCTTCCATCCCTTGAATATCCGTTAAGATGGAATAGTTTTCACCAGATTTGATCAGACCCATGGCAATCCCTGCTACAGGAGCTTTAATAGGAACACCGGCATCCATCATCGCTAGGGTACTTGCACAGATACTTGCTTGGGAAGTTGAACCATTTGATTCAAGTACTTCGGAAACAAGACGGATTGTATACGGGAAGTCTTTCTCGTTTGGAATAATCGGATCCAAGGCTTTTTCCCCTAATGCTCCATGTCCGATTTCACGACGACCCGGTCCTCTGATCGGGCCCGTTTCCCCTACACTGAATTGAGGGAAATTATAATGATGCATGAATCGTTTTGATTCTTCAATTCCTAGACCATCAAGAACCTGAACATCTCCTAAAGCCCCTAATGTACAAATGCTTAGTGCTTGGGTTTGTCCACGTGTAAACAGTCCTGAACCATGTGTTCTTGGTAATAAACCAACCTCGGAAGAAAGTGGACGTATTTCGTCGACTTTACGGCCATCAGGACGGACTTTATCTTCTGTAATCAAGCGACGAACTTCATTTTTCACAAGTTTATCTAATACTTTTTTCACTTGCTTCAGTGTAGCTTCATCGGCTTCTTTCTCTTCTTCATAAACAGCCATCACTTTTTTCTTGACATCTTTAATTGCTTCTTCACGAGCATGTTTTTCCTGAACCTGAATTGCAGGGATTAGTTCACTTTCACATAATGAACGAACCTCTGCTTCAACGGCTTGATCAAGTTCAACAAGTTGAATTTCTGATTTCTCTTTACCGACTTTAGCAACAATTTCCTCTTGGAAAGCCACTAAACGCTTTATTTCATCATGACCAAACATGATGGCCTCAAGCATTGTCTCCTCCGGTACTTCATCTGCTCCTGCTTCAACCATGTTGATGGCATCTTTGGTACCGGCTACAGATAAATGAATCTCACTTTTCTCAAGCTGCTCCACTGAAGGGTTAATAATAAATTCACCATCAATCAGACCAACTATAACTCCAGCAATCGGACCCTCAAATGGGATATCAGAAACAGATAGTGCCAGTGAAGAACCGAACATAGCTGCCATTTCAGATGAACAGTTTTGGTCTACACTCATCACTATACTGATTACTTGTACTTCATTACGGAATCCATCTGCGAACAATGGACGGATAGGACGGTCGATTAAACGGCTTGCCAGGATCGCTTTTTCACTCGGACGCCCTTCACGCTTAATAAATCCTCCTGGAATTTTACCAACAGCATATAATCTTTCTTCATAATTCACAGTTAGTGGGAAGAAATCCAGTGGTTTTGGCTCTTTTGAAGCTGTTGCACTACTTAATACCGCAGTATCTCCGTAGCGTACCATTACCGCTCCATTGGCTTGTTTGGCAAATTGGCCTACTTCGACCGTTAATTCTCTTCCTGCCCATTCAATGGAAAAGGTTTGTTTAGTTTGTTCCATAAAGTGTGCCCCTCTCTTTATATATCACTAAAGGGTTCGGCCTGTACCTAACCCGGATAAATATTGTAAATAAAAAAATCTATATCATGCACATTTGTGCCGTTATATTCGCTTTGGTGATTAACATAAGGAACTATGTAAATATAGCATGTTCTCTCAATGGAAAGTTTTATTTACTCGCATTAAGGACTCGAATTAACTCTTATGTACATATTATGTATTTTAGACAAAAACTATATAATTGAATACTTCTCTTGATGAAAATATTTAAAAATAAGTGGTGGATCATACAAAGATTCCCACTTATCAAAACTAAAGAAAAAGCGGGACATAATCCCGCTTCCTTTGTCTGTTTATCGACGTAAACCTAATTTGTTGATTAACTCACGGTAGCGTTGTACATCTTTCTTACGTAGGTAAGATAATAGATTACGACGGTGACCTACCATTTTTAGAAGACCGCGACGAGAGTGGTGGTCTTTCTTGTGAACGCGTAAGTGATCGTTCAGGTTGTTAATTTCTTCAGTTAGGACAGCAATTTGAACTTCTGGAGATCCAGTATCGTTCTCATGTACTTTGTATTCACTGATAAGTTCGTTTTTACGCTCTTTAGTGATAGCCATCCTTTTCACCTCCTAATAATTTCTTTCAAATCCCCTGTTACTGAGCAGCCGTTGGTGAATCGTGATGCCAAGCAAAGGTTCATTTCATACGCTATTTAGAATACTACTCTTTTCAACAAAAATCAAGTATAATCCTCAAATTTCCGAAAAGTAGTGTATCGCTTTGTCTTTATCTTTCTGAATTTGCGAGATTAATTCCTCTATCCCGGAAAACTTCTGTTCATCTCTAATTCTTTCATACCATTCGATATACACTTCTTCGCCATATATTGATGCATGAAAATCAAAAATGTGAACTTCGATTGATAGAGAGTATTCATCCGGATTTTTAAAAGTAGGCTTATAACCAATGTTACATACACCATCGAACCATTTATCATGAATTTTCATTCTAACAGCATACACTCCCACTTTAGGTGTAAGGTAGTCGTAGGCCAACTCAATATTGGCAGTAGGAAAGCCAATTTTTCTTCCTCTCTTATCCCCATGTATGACTGTCCCTTTCATCTTAAACGGTCTGCCCAGGAGCTGACGAACCTTCTTTACGTCACCTTCTTTAAGGCATTCTCTTACGAACGTTGAGCTTACTTTGGAGTTATCGTCTGTAAGCTTTGAAATCGTAGTAGAAGTAAACATATCCCGTGAATGGAATGGAAGTGTTTCCATCGTCCCTTTTCCTAAACGTCCATATGAGTAATCGAAGCCCGCTACTACATGCAGTGCATTGAGCCCAATGATGTATTGATCAACGAAGTCCTGAGGGATCAGACTTGCAAATTCTGATGTGAAACGGACAATAAATAAATAATCAACGCCCAGTTCCTCTATTATTTCTTTCTTATCTTCCAGAGGTGTTATGTAGTGTATATGCTTGTGCTTATGACCTAATACAACTGAAGGATGAGGATCAAATGTCATCACCGCACTACAAGCATTGAGCTCCTTCGCTTTTTCTACTGCTGCCCTGATCACCCCCTGATGGCCTCTATGCACTCCATCGAAGTACCCTAAAGCCAAAACAAGGGATGGAAAATCATTCTTACTAATTGAATGTGGATGATGTACAGTTATCACTTTCACAGTATTTCACCTTTTTTCACTAGTCGTTAAAAAGCACTTTGACAGGCTTGATAACCCCTGGTTTGTCCGGGTGACGGCGATAGATGGCAATACACTTACCATGATACTCCATCACTACCTCTCTCGTTTCCGGCCAATCCTCAGGCTCTTCCAAGCGTGCTCCGTTCTTCACTTTCTCTGCTAATGTATCATTAATTGCCATTTTCGGCAAATGAGAAAGCCCAATTTCCAGTGGGAGAAGAAGTCCTTGTGGGTTTTCATTATCAACGAACTCATTAACATCTTCTAAGGTAAAACAGTCCTCTTTCTTAAAACTGGCTGATTGCGTACGGGTAAGGGCTGACATATGAGCTGGATATCCAAGTCTATTTCCAATTTCAACAGCTAGGGTTCTCACATAAGTACCTTTGCCACAAGCTACTTCGAATGAGAAAGCCGGATCCTTGCTGTTTAACTCATCCCAATCCTCCAGTAATTGAAGCTTATGGATACGAACGTTCCTTGATGGTCTATCTACTTCAATCCCTCGTCTTGCATACTCATATAACCGTTTACCGTTTACCTTTACCGCTGAATACATTGGAGGGGTTTGCATAATATCGCCGGTTAAACTTCTGAGAATCTCCTCAACCTCTGCCCTGGTAATCGTACGGTCCAACATCTTCTCTTCAACAGGTTCACCCCAAGCATCTTCTGTCGTAGTCGAGAAACCGAGAGTGACTTCCCCTTCATAGGTTTTTCCCGATGATGTTATATACTCAGCTATCTTCGTCGCTCTTCCAATACAAATTGGAAGTACACCAGATACTTCCGGATCAAGTGTGCCTGTATGGCCTACCTTTTTTGTTCTGAGGAGCTTCCTTAATTTAAATACACAATCATGTGACGTCATGCCACGGGGCTTCCAAAGGGGCAGGATTCCATTCATGTTAATACCTCCACTATTATCATTCTTAATTACAACAAGTAGAAAAGAAAAGGACTGATCCATTGGAATTGTAATTCCCTCCGGATCAGCCCTTTCTTGTTACTCATCTGTGTCTTTAGACTCTTCTGGTTCATCTTGAACTTTTCTTAATAAAGTTTCAATATGATTACCATAATCAATCGATTCATCAAACTCAAAAATAATTTCAGGTGTTTTGCGCAGACGGATTCGCTGTCCTACTTCAGAACGGATAAACCCTTTTGCCTTCGCCAGACCTTTAAGCGTGTTTTCTCTTTGGTCTTCTCCACCCAGAACGGTAATATACACTTTTGCTTGTTGTAAATCACCAGTTACCTGCACATCTGTAACTGTCACAAAGCCAATGCGTGGGTCCTTTATTTTTCGTCCGATAATATCGCTGAGCTCTTTCTTCATTTGCTCGCTAACACGATTCGCACGATGGCTCATCAATATCACCTCTTATATATCGTTAATGGTTATATGTTGGAACATAAGCAACTCTCTATAACGACTCGATTTGGGTCTCCAGTCTCTCCCACTCCGGAAAAGAATCAATGAATTTCAATGCATGCTCAATTTCTCTTTCACTGGCTCCTTTAGAAGAAGCGACAGTGACGATGGCAATCCTCGTTCGTTGCCATACATCCTGGTGTCCGATTTCAGAGACAGATACATTAAATTTTTGTTTGAGGCGTGACAATACCCTCTGCAGTACCGCCCGCTTTTCTTTTAAAGAATGGGAATCATAAATCATGCACTCACATTCAACATATGTGATCATTTACGTGTAATTTCCTCCATGATGAAGGCTTCAATTACGTCGCCTTCTTTCACATCATTAAAGTTCTTAATCGTAATACCACATTCGTAACCCTTGGCTACGTCTTTCGCGTCATCCTTAAATCGTTTAAGGGCATCCAGTTCACCTTCAAAGATAACAATTCCATCACGAATTAGACGAACGCCGCTGTCGCGAGAAATTTTACCTTCTGTTACATAGCTTCCCGCAATAGTACCAACTTTAGACACTTTAAATGTTTGACGAACTTCTGCTTGACCAATGATTTTTTCTTCGAATTCAGGGTCCAGCATCCCTTTCATAGCAGCTTCGATTTCCTCCATTACCTTATAGATAATACGGTGTAATCGAATTTCTACTCCTTCAGCATCAGCCGTACGTTTCGCATTTACATCAGGGCGAACATTAAAGCCTATAACAATGGCGTTGGACGCTGCTGCCAGTGTAATATCTGATTCGTTAATCGCTCCCACACCAGTATGGATGATACGAATATTTACACCTTCAACTTCAATTTTCAGCAATGAAGCGGCAAGAGCTTCTACTGAACCTTGAACGTCCGCTTTAAGAACAAGATTGAGGTCCTTCATTTCACCTTGTTTCATTTGTTCAAACAGGTTCTCAAGGCTTACTTTAGACTTCTCTCCCCTCTGTGCTTGCAGAGCTTGAGAAGCACGAGCTTCACCAACGGAACGAGCCGTTTTCTCATCTTCAAATACAACGAAACGATCCCCGGCCTGAGGAACATCATTTAAACCTGTGATTTCAACAGGAGCAGATGGACCTGCTTCTTTCACACGGCGACCAAGGTCATTGACCATTGCACGAACACGACCGAATGTATTTCCTACTACGATAGGGTCTCCAACTTTTAATGTCCCGTTTTGAACAAGTAAAGTCGCTACAGATCCCCGTCCTTTGTCTAATTGTGCTTCAATCACCGTACCTTGAGCAAGGCGATTCGGATTTGCTTTAAGCTCTTCCACTTCACTTACAAGAACGATCATTTCAAGTAAGTTATCGATGCCTTCTCCTGATAATGCAGATAGTGGTACGAAGATTGTGTCTCCACCCCACGCTTCAGGAACCAGTTCATATTCCGTCAGTTCTTGCATTACACGATCCGGATTCGCAGCCTCTTTGTCCATTTTATTAACGGCAATGATAATAGGAACTTCAGCAGCTTTCGCATGGTTGATCGCTTCAACTGTTTGAGGCATGACCCCATCATCGGCAGCAACGACAATGATCGCAATGTCCGTTACTTGAGCACCGCGGGCACGCATCGTTGTGAAGGCAGCATGTCCTGGAGTATCAAGGAAGGTGATCTTCTTTTCATCCACTTCTACTTGATACGCACCGATATGCTGAGTGATTCCACCAGCTTCTCCTGCCGTTACTTTCGTGTTGCGGATGGAATCAAGCAGAGTTGTTTTACCGTGGTCAACGTGACCCATGATTGTCACAACAGATGGACGCTCCACTACCTGTTCTTGTGTATCTTCAGTGAAGTATACTTCAAGATCAGTGGCATCTACTTTGATCTCTTCCTCTACTTCGACTCCATATTCTCCTGCAATTAGCTCAATTGATTCTTTATCTAGTTCTTGGTTTATTGTTGCCATGACACCAAGCATGAATAGCTTTTTAATGATTTCAGATGGCTCTTTGTGAAGCTTTTTCGCTAGCTCTGAAACTGTCAATGACTCTGAGAACGTAATTTTTGAAGGAAGTTCTTTTTTCTTAGCAGGCTGCTGTTGCTGTGGAGCCTGCTTGAAATTTTTATTTTGCCTGTTTTGTTTATTATTTTTGTTTTTATTGTTGTTATTATTATTATTATTGAAGACCTTCTTCTCCTTTGATTGGTGCTGTTGTTCGTGTTTTTTTCCTTCACGACTTTTCGGTGCTGATTTTACTTTTTCCTTGTTCGGAGCTTCTTCTGTCTTTGATGCATTTGCTTTGGAATCCTTTTGGTCTGGTTTCTGACTGCCTGAATCCCCTTTATACATCGCGTCTAATTTTGTTACTGCGTCGTCTTCTATAGTTGCCATATGGTTTGATACCTCAATATTCAGTTGCTTTAATTTTCCGATAACATCTTTGCTTGAAACATTGTATTTTTTTGCATATTCATAAACACGCATCTTGCTCATATGTTCACCCCCACTGAGATTCATCGAGCAGTTCGGATAATTTCCCGGCAAAGCCTGCATCCATTATAGCCACCACTACCCTGGCTTCTTTTCCAATGGCCTGACCTAAATTGTTTCTGCTATCCACCAAGCTAACCGGGACATTGTATGATTTACATTTGTCCGTGATTTTCTTGTGCGTATTAGCAGAAGCATCTTTGGAAAGAATGACAAGTTTTGCTCGTCCACTACGAACTTCTTTAATAACAAGCTCTTCACCTGAAATAATCTTACGTGCCCGATTCGCCAATCCTAAAAGTGACATCCAACGATTTTGATTCATACGCTAAACGTTACTCCTTCTCCACAAGGCTAATCAATTCATCGTAAAGAGATTCATCTATTTTCGCTTGTAATTGATTGGCTAATGTATTTTTCTTTTTAGCTTGTAAAATGATGTCTTTATCCTTGGAAAGATAAGCTCCACGCCCTGACTTCTTACCGGTGGGATCGATGGAAACCTCCCCTTCTTTCGAGCGGACAATCCGTATCATTTCTTTCTTCGGTTTCATTTCCCCCGTTGCCACACATTTGCGCAATGGGATCTTCTTATTTACACTCATCTGACTCACCTCTTAATCTTGATTATCAAAATCAATATTTAAAGGCTCGTTATCATACTCTTCCTCTTCATCTTGAGGAAGGAATGACTCTTCTCGGGGATATAACCCCTGGTCACGAGCGTCTGTTTCACTCTTGATATCAATCTTCCAATTTGTCAATTTGGCTGCAAGACGGGCATTCTGGCCACGTTTACCAATTGCAAGTGAAAGTTGATAATCTGGAACAACTACTCTTGTCGCTTTATCATCTTCATTCACCTGTACATCCAGGACTTTCGATGGACTTAATGCATTGGCTACGAATGTTACAGGATCTTCTGACCATTGAACGATGTCAATCTTCTCACCTTTTAATTCGTTTACAATTGCCTGTACACGTGCACCCTTGGTTCCCACACAGGCTCCAACGGGATCTACCTCGGAATTTTCTGCATGAACAGAGATTTTAGAGCGATCTCCAGCTTCACGTGCAACAGATTTGATTTCTACCGTTCCATCAAAGATTTCAGGAACTTCGATTTCAAATAACCGCTTCAGTAATCCGGGGTGTGTTCTTGAAACAAAGATTTGAGGACCTTTTGTCGTCTTCTCAACCTTTGTAATAAACACTTTAATACGATCATGAGGTTTATATGTTTCATTTGGCATCTGCTCGCTCACTGGTAAAAGCGCCTCAATCTTGCCTAGTGCAACATAGATAAAGCGATTGTCCTGACGTTGAACGATCCCTGTCATGATATCTTCTTCGCGATCCACAAATTCGGAATAGATAATTCCTCTTTCAGCTTCTCTTACTCGTTGAGTAACAACCTGTTTAGCTGTTTGGGCAGCGATACGGCCAAAGTCCTTTGGTGTGACTTCCAATTCAACAACGTCCCCAACCTCGTAGCTAGGGTTGATTTCCCCGGCATCTTCGACAGAAATCTCAAGGCGGGAATCGAATACTTCGTCTACAACTTCTTTACGAGCGAATACTCTCATCGTACCCGTTTCAAGGTTAAGGTCTACACGGACATTTTGTGCTTGGTTGAAATTTCGTTTATAAGCCGACACAAGTGCAGCTTCAATTGCTTCAATGATGACATCTCTTGCAATGCCCTTCTCTTTCTCTAAAACAGTAAGAGCATCTAATAACTGAGTGCTCATGGTGGTTTCATCCCCCTTTATAGTGCGGTTAGTTCCTAAGAAAATGTAACAGCTAATCGTGCGATCGCTATCTTATCTGTTGGAATTTCAACCTTCTTTTTTCGAGTCTTAATGGTTACTTCTAATGCTAATTGGTCTGAAGTATAGGAAAGAAGTGTGCCTTCGAAGGCCTTTTCACCGTTCAACGGCTCATATGTTTTCACATAAACGTTTTTGCCGATTGCTTTTTCAAAGTCCTTTTCTTTCTTTAATGGACGTTCAGCTCCCGGTGAAGAAACTTCTAAAAAGTAATTATGAGGAATTGGGTCAATTTCATCTAACTTTTCACTAAGTCTTTCACTTACTATTCCGCATTCTTCAATGTCCACACCTGAATCTTTGTCGATAAATACGCGAAGAAACCAATTGGATCCCTCTTTCACATATTCCATGTCGATGAGTTCTAATGACATGTCGTCTAAGATTGGTGTAACAAGTTCTTCTACAAGTGTTGTTATTTTGCTCATACTTACCTCCTGGTCTATATGAAAATCTTGCACCAAGACTAGAAATGATAGTTCAAAAAATCTCCATGTAATAACGAAAGAGTGGGGTGCGACCCCACTCTTCTAACTTTAGAGCTATCTTTAGTATTTCCAATAAAAATATACCATAATCAACATTTTTATGCAAACAATTCCCATGGTATCAGCTTAGAATAGGGATAATTGGTTCTTATCCGGCAAGGCTTCCAAGCAGCCGTGATTGTCCAGGTACTCGATGATTGTCTTGGAGACGCGACCTCTTTGTTGAAGATCCTCTTTAGAGAGAAACTCCCCATTCTGTCTTGCATTCACAATATTGATGGCCGCATTGGTCCCAAGCCCCGGAATCGAGTTGAACGGTGGAATCAATGAATCTCCATCTATCACAAATTCAGCCGCTTGTGAACGATACAGATCTACCTTTTGGAACTTGTATCCCCGCTCACACATTTCAAGGGCCAACTCCAGTACGGTTAACGTGTTCTTTTCTTTCGGAGATGCATCCAGGCCTTTGCTGTTGATTTCTTCTATCTTAGCCCTGACTGCTTGTGATCCCCTCACCATGGCTTCAATATCGAAATCCTCTGCACGAACGGTGAAGTAAGCAGCATAGTACAAGAGAGCATGATGCACTTTAAAGTAAGCGATACGAACAGCCATTAATACATAGGCAGCAGCATGGGCTTTCGGGAACATATATTTGATCTTCAGACAAGAATCAATATACCAGTCCGGTACCCCATTCTTTTTCATCTCTTCTACCCATTCATCCTGCAGTCCCTTTCCTTTACGTACAAATTCCATGATTTTAAAGGCAAGTGAAGGCTCGAGTCCTTGATAGATGAGATAAACCATAATATCATCCCGGCAACCGATTACTTCGCTCAGATTACAAATATTATTATGAATAAGCTCTTGCGCATTGCCAAGCCATACATCAGTACCATGTGAAAGTCCTGATATTTGAACAAGCTCAGAAAATGTCGTCGGTTTTGTATCCTCAAGCATTTGACGAACAAATCGTGTACCAAATTCCGGGATTCCAAGCGTACCGGTCTTACACATGATTTGTTCCGCTGTCACTCCGAGGGGTTCCGTTCCACTGAAGATTTTCATCACTTCAGGGTCATCTGTCGGAATCGTCTTCGGATCGACACCTGATAAATCCTGAAGCATACGAATAACGGTTGGATCATCATGACCAAGAATATCAAGCTTCAAAAGATTATCATGAATGGAATGGAAATCAAAGTGTGTTGTCTTCCATTCCGAGCTTGAATCATCAGCAGGGAATTGAATTGGTGAGAAATCGTAGATATCCATATAATCAGGGACTACGATGATCCCTCCAGGATGCTGTCCGGTTGTTCTTTTCACTCCGGTACATCCACTTACCAACCGATCGATTTCTGCTCCGCGGATTTGCAGCTGATGATCATTGGCGTATCCTTTTACATACCCGTAGGCGGTCTTTTCCGCCACTGTACCGATTGTACCTGCCCGATATACATTATCTTCACCGAACAGAACCTTCGTATAGTTATGGGCATTAGGCTGATATTCACCTGAGAAGTTCAAATCGATATCAGGAACTTTGTCTCCTTTAAATCCAAGGAATGTTTCAAACGGAATATCATGACCATCCTTCTTGTATGGAATTCCACAATCAGGGCAATCTTTATTGGGCAAATCAAACCCGGATCCTACCGATCCATCATCAAAGAACTCGGATTTCTTGCAAGACGGACATACATAGTGGGGAGGTAAAGGATTCACTTCCGTTATTTCCGTCATCGTTGCAACAAAAGAAGACCCTACTGATCCACGGGATCCTACCAGATACCCATCATCCAAAGACTTTTTCACGAGCTTATGTGAGATTAAATAGATGACTGCGAATCCATGCCCGATAATACTCTTTAATTCCTTTTCGAGCCTTGCTTCTACAATTTCAGGAAGCTTCTCTCCATAAATGCTTTTCGCCATGGCATAACTCATACGTCGCATTTCTTCATCAGCGCCTTCGATTTTAGGCGTATAAAGATCATCTCTGATTGGTTTAATTACGTCTACAAGATCGGCTATTTTGTTGGAGTTATCCACAACAATTTCTTTCGCTGTTTCTTTCCCTAAGAAAGAGAATGCATCCTGCATCTCATTCGTTGTTCTAAAATGAACATCGGGAAGCTCGTGTCGGTTCAACGGATTCGCCCCGCCTTGAGAGCCAACGAGAATCTTCCGGTAGATCTTGTCGTTTTCATTTAAGTAATGCACGTTACCGGTAGCCACTACCGGCTTATCCAATTTTTTACCTAGATCCACAATGTTTTTAATGATATCTTCAAGGTTTTTCTGACTTTGCACCAAATCCAACTCAATTAAATGTTGGTAGACTTCTTTTGGATGAACTTCCAGGTAATCATAAAATTGAGCAGTTTCCTCAACTTCTTCTTTCCCTTTTTGCATCATCCCTTCAAACACTTCGCCTTTGTCACAGCCAGAACCCACGAGAATTCCCGTTCGATACTTTTGAAGCTGAGAGCGGGGAATTCGCGGAACACGGAAAAAATAATTCATGTGAGAAATGGATACTAGTTTATAAAGGTTCTTTAAGCCTTCTTCCGTTTGGGCAATGAGAGTACAGTGATATGGTCTTGACCGCTTGTATGCATCACCTTTCCCCATATAATCATTGAATTGATTATGATTGGTGATTCCTTTTTCAACGGCATCCTTCAGCATTTTCAATAACAAATATCCAGTTGTTTCCGCATCATAGATTGCTCGGTGATGCTGGGTAAGTTCAATATCAAATTTCTTCGCTAACGTATTTAAACGATGATTCTTGAATTGAGGATACAGTAGTCTGGCAAGCTCCAGCGTATCGATGACAGGGTTAGTCGCTTTAGGCAGTCCTGCTTTTTGATAACCTGCATTCAAGAAACCCATATCAAAGGAAGCATTATGTGCAACTAATATATCTTCTCCTGCCCATTTATGATAGTCGTGAAGAACATCGTTTATTTCAGGTGCCGTTTGCACCATATCATCGGTGATTCCCGTTAATTCAATGGTTGTAGCAGATAAAGGATGATGAGGGTTGGCAAACGATTCAAATTTATCTATGACCTCGCCATCTTTGATTTTCACCGCGGCGAGTTCAATGATGGTGTCGTAAACGGCCGAAAGTCCAGTCGTTTCAACATCAAAGACAATAAAAGTACTATCTTCTAACGGAAGATCCCGGTCGTTATAGGCAATTGGAACACCATCATCAACAAGATTAGCTTCCACACCATAGAGAAGTTTAATATCATTTTTCTTGCTTGCGCTGTAGGCTTCCGGGAAAGATTGTGCAACCGCATGATCCGTTATCGCAACGGCTTTATGCCCCCATTTTTTTGCTTGGGCAACAAGGCTTGCCACTGAAGAAACGGCGTCCATCTGACTCATTGGAGTATGCATGTGAAGCTCCACCCTTTTTTCATCAGCAGGAGCAGTATCCAATCTCAGAACCGGTTTGATTTCATTCACATCGTTGGCAATCATCACCAGGTCACGCACGAATGTATCATTTTGAATGCTTCCACGACAGCGGACCCACATACCTTTTTTCATGTTGTTCATGATAGCAGCGTCCTCTTTGTCCCTCGAGAACATTTTGACCAGGATTGAACTTGAGTAGTCTGTTACTTTAAATGTTAATAAAGTACGACCGCTACGTAATTCACGTGTTTCACAATCGAAAACATATCCTTCAATGGCGATCCGTCGTTCTTCGTCATAAATCTCTTCGATCTTTCGGAAGTCAGCATCGTCTTTAATCGTAAGACCAAGCATGAATGGACCGCTGGGTGCATCACTTGCTTCCTCTTTTTCAGCCTTTTCCATTTCAATCAGGGCTTGTTTGGCTCTCTCTTGATCTTCTTTAAGCTTTTCTTCTAAAAATTTCTCATATTCGTTGCTTTGTTCTTCTACTTGATTTACCTCTGCATCCATTACTAGCTTAGGAAAACCAAAGTTCTCGAAGGTAGAGGTGATCATCTCACCGTATTTTCTTTTTAATTGTGTTGCTTCTGTATCATTGGAAGCAACCACAATAATTTTATTTCCATTGATTTTCGGCTTTTGAGTATTTAACAATTTTAATAATGGTGGTGATATACCTTGAATTTCTTTCACACACTCCTGCCAATAATCTAAAATGTGCTGTTCTGATATTTGGGTATTCACCACTTTTATCGTAAATCCTACGTTTGCAATATGTTTAAAGGATGTTTGCAGTGCGATTGAAAATTTACTCCACACGCTACACGGAATGATTTCTTCGAATGTAAAGTAAAAATGCCATTTCTTCTCCTTGCGAAACACCGCTAGTTTTTCAATTTCAGCGTTTGGAAAGTACTTTACAAAGGCATCCTCTGTTAACCCTAATTGCTTTAGCAACAGTTGAAACCTCTCTCTTTTGCCCAGGGGCTTTTCTTCCATGATCCTTCTCCCCCATTTCTAATCGTGTTATTTACAGTAGAAAAAGGGCTGACAGCTAAGGATTGCCTCCTTTAAAGTCGAGCCCTTTTCTTTTTAAGAAAGAGTCTTGTATAGTTCTTGCAGTTTTGGTAGAAGCTCGCCCTTATGAACTTCCAGCATCTCACCTGTTCTTCTTACTTTCACTTCAACGATGCCTTCCCCTGCTTTCTTCCCGACCGTTATACGAATTGGAAGTCCAATCAGATCAGAGTCAGCGAATTTAACACCTGGACGCTCAGCACGGTCATCCATTAATACATCATAACGATTTTCTATAAATGTGTCATATAGTTCGTTTGCAAGTGTAGCCTGGGCTTCATCCTTCATATTAATCGGAATTAAATGAAGGTCATATGGTGAAAGATTCGTTGGCCATACCAGACCATTGTCATCATTATATTGCTCTGCAACTGCTGCAAGGGTACGAGAGACACCTATTCCGTAACAACCCATGATGATCGACTGAGATCGGCCATTTTCATCTAAGAATGCACTTCCCAATGCATCTGAGTATCTTGTCCCCAGTTTGAATACATGTCCCACTTCGATTCCTTTTGCGAAAACGATCGTACCATTTCCGTCAGGTGAAGGGTCACCTTCTTGAATGAAGCGGAGATCTGCATATTGAGAAACCTCAAAATCACGTTCAGGGTTCACGTTTGTGAAATGGTATCCTGCTTCGTTTGCTCCTGCTACACCGTTTCGAATGTATTTAACCGCTTGATCAGCAACGATTTTCACTTCTTTATCTAATGAACAAGGGCCAATTGATCCGATTTCACATCCGATGAGCTCTTGCGTTTCTTCGGCTGATGCCAATTCAACTACACTTGCATTTAGAAGGTTCTTCACTTTGATATCGTTAATTTCGTGATCACCACGGGATAATACCAGTACATAATCATCATCTACCTTAAATAGTAGCGACTTCACACATTGAGCTTTCTCAATAGATAGGAAAGAGGAAACTTCTTCTATCGATTTACTCTCTGGTGTTGATACCTTTTCTAATTCAAGCATATCTTCGGCAGATTGAGTATAGGAATCCACTACTTCAGCCATTTCGATATTCGCTGCATAATCGGA
Source organism: Rossellomorea aquimaris (assembly GCF_035590735.1). NCBI lineage: Bacteria > Bacillati > Bacillota > Bacilli > Caryophanales > Bacillaceae > Rossellomorea > Rossellomorea aquimaris. The sequence goes on along the minus strand of NZ_CP141595.1, from coordinate 1,962,727 downwards.
ATTATCGGAGTATGCAATCGTATCTTCGCCGACTTCAGATAACACCATGAATTCATGTGTATCCTTACCGCCCATCGCTCCAGAGTCAGCGATGACTGCCCTGAAATTCAGCCCGCATCGGCTGAATATATTTGAATACGCCTGAAATAATGCATCGTATGTTTGATCCAGGCTTTCAAAAGAAGAATGGAATGAATAGGCATCTTTCATAATGAATTCCCTTCCTCTAAGGAGTCCAAAACGCGGACGCTTTTCATCACGGAATTTAGTTTGAATTTGATACATCGTGAGAGGTAGACGTTTATATGATTTGATTTCGTCCCTTACTAAACTTGTAATCACTTCCTCATGTGTAGCTCCAAGGGCAAATTCACGATCATGTCGATCATGCATCCTCATTAATTCAGGACCATACGTTCCCCAGCGCCCCGATTCTTTCCAGAGCTCGGAAGGTTGCAAGGCAGGCATGAGCATTTCAACAGCACCTGCTGCATCTAATTCTTCACGAACAATCTCTTCCACTTTTTTCAACACTTTATTTCCTAATGGTAAAAAGCTATAAATACCACTTGCATTTTGTCTTATGAATCCTGCTCTCAAGAGAAGCTGATGACTCTTAATTTCTGCATCAGCTGGTGTTTCTCTTAAAGTGGGGATGAATGTATTACGTTGCTTCATCTATTAGCACCTCAGTTACCAAATATATTATTTATGTAGTGTGGGAATTTCCTTCTCACTATTTTATCTTAAATCAACAGGCAGTGACACCCTCATTTTTTGATTCTGGAGGGAGAAACTGCCTGTTCATGATTCATGCATCATATTTTATAAGAAAAATCTTTGAATGTCGTTCCATGTAACAACGAGCATGAGAACCATGAGAAGGGCAAACCCGACAAAATGGACCATACCTTCCATTTGGCGATCCACCGGCTTCCCTCTGACCGCTTCAACTGCAAAGAACAGGAGTCTGCCTCCGTCAAGGGCAGGAATTGGCAGAAGGTTCATAATTCCCAGGTTGATACTTAAGATGGCTGCCCATCTCATCAGGTAGAATATACCCGATTTAGCAACAACATCAGTTGACTGGTAGATTCCGACCGGCCCTGATAATGCATCGATTGAGAACTCACCGGACACAAGCTTTCCTAATAGAACAAAAATCATTTTGGTCCATTCATAGGTTTGCTGTGCACTATTGGTCACCACTTTGAGAGGTGACTTTTCAACAGGACTATGAACACCAATGATCCCAATTTCTTCCCCTTCTATTTCTTGAGGTTTTGGGGTGACTGGAATCTCTGTGTTTGAGCCGTTACGATCAACATTAAATCTCAGCTCATCGCCTGGGTGCTTCTGTATGATGGTGACAATATCATCCCATGTCGAAATCTCTTTACCGTCTATACTTAAAATCACGTCATTTTTCTGAAGGCCGGCTTCTTTTGCTGCCCCATCTTCTGTGAGTTCGCCAAGAACAGGATCATTCGTAGGCACCCCTTGCAATAAGCCTACAAGGATGAAAATGAAGAAGGCTAAAATAAAGTTAAATAGCGGCCCCGCAAAAATGGCCATAGCCCGTTGGGGTAGTGACTTAGATGCAAATTGTCGATCCCAGGGAGCGATTTGTGTCTCGACACCATCTTCAATGAATACGGCGTCCTTGGAGATCAAAAAGGTTTTCAGTTCCTCCTCGTCTTCTTCGTATCCACGAATATGCAGTCTGTGCTCTAAATCCGCTTCTTCTACCTCAATGACACGAATGTTCGGATAGCGATCTTTGTTATTTAAGACAATTTTTTTAATTTTTTCATCCTGACCGAGTACAAGACCAACCCGATGCCCGGCCTTTAGCTCAACCATTTCCGGATCTTCCCCGGCCATTCGGACAAAGCCGCCAAGAGGCAATAAACGAATCGTGTAGGTTGTTTCATCCTTTTTGTATGAAAACACTTTAGGACCAAACCCTATTGCGAATTCACGGCATAGAATGCCTGCACGCTTCGCGAAAATCAAATGTCCAAGCTCATGAAAAAATACTAAAGCTCCAAAAATAACAACAAAGGCAATCACCGTTTGCAAATAAAAAACCACCTTTTTAATAACCTGTTGGTAACAGATCTAAATGTTTAAAGTAAGCGTCAGAAACATGTCCACTATCATACTACGTTACAAGACATGTAAACATGCCCAAGTACTCTACAACCAGCTTGAAACGAGTTGTCGAGTCTGTTTATCAATCTCATGTATGGTTTCAAGATCGGGTCTATGTATCACTTGATGAGTAGACATAGCCTTCTCAATATATGCTTCAATATCCAGGAAAGATATCTTGTTTTCCAGGAACATGGAAACAGCCGCTTCATTTGCAGCATTTAGTACCGTCGTCATACTGCCGCCGATCCGTCCTGCTTCATAGGCAAAGGCAAGGCAGCGGAAACGATTTAAATCCATCTCTTCAAAATGAAGCTTACCCATTTCGACTAAATCCAATCTCTTACCTGATCTAATAAGTCTGTCAGGATAAGTTAATGCATACTGAATCGGCACACGCATATCAGGCGTACCTAATTGAGCCATCACAGATGAATCGTGGAATTGAATCATGGAGTGGATGATGCTCTCTCTATGCTGCACTACCTCTATTTGGTCATAAGGAATATCAAATAACCAATGTGCTTCAATGACCTCTAACCCTTTGTTCATCATTGAAGCAGAGTCGATGGTAATCTTTGCTCCCATTGACCAGTTCGGGTGATTCAAGGCTTCTGTTACAGTGACACCCACTAATTCTTCTCTCGTCCGGTCTCTGAAGCTGCCTCCGGATGCTGTAATGATCAGTTTTTCAATATTCTTCTCTTGTTCTCCCTGCAGCGCTTGGAATATGGCAGAGTGCTCACTATCAACCGGCAGTAAAGAAGTATTCTTTTTCCGGGCAGCCTCCATCACCAGATGGCCAGCCGTTACAAGCGTTTCCTTATTGGCAATCGCAATCATTTTCCCTGCCTCTATGGCTTGTAATGTGGGGTGAAGTCCCACGCTTCCAAGCACTGCGTTAACTAGTATGTCTGCATCCTGATGGCAAGCCACCTCAACCAAGCCTTCTTCCCCATAAAGAACCTTTAAGGAAGATGGCATTTCTTTCTTTAGTAATTCAGCATCCTCTTTTCGTTGAACAGAAATCAATTGAGGACTGAATTCCAGAATCATTTTTCTAGCTTCTTCTATATTTCTGCCAACAGACATAGCTGTCAGTTTGAATTCTTCAGGATTCTCACGGATTACATCAAGGGTTTGTGACCCTATAGAACCGGTTGCTCCCAATAAGCTAATCTTTTTCAACAACTACACTCCTCCCGCTAGAAGCCTTCTACCTTTATAAAAGAAAGTGAAGAAGGGGAAACACAAATAATAAACTATCAAAACGATCCAGCATTCCACCATGTCCCGGTAATAAATGCCCGGAATCTTTTACTTTGTAATGTCTTTTCAAAGCTGATTCGACCAGGTCTCCAACTTGTCCAAAGACAGATAGAATAGCAGTCACGATAATGAGTTTAGGAATGGACATATCAAGGTCAGTGAAAAACGTCATGATAACTCCAACTACGATGGCACAAATAATCCCGCCAACAAAACCTTCGATGGTTTTATTCGGACTGATTTGTGGCCATAGCTTCTTTTTCCCCATTGCCCTTCCGATGAAGTAAGCTCCTGAGTCTGTTGCCCATATGATAAATAAAGCGTAGAAAACAAACTGTACTCCTTCATCCAAACGGATCTCCATAAAGTAATAGAAACCAATTCCTACATATAAAATGCTTAACAAAGCAAATGACACATCGTCGAATGTATAACGGTTCTTAGTTGCTACTGTATATGTTAAGAAGAGTAGCACGGCAAGAAAGGCCATTTCGATCTTGGAATAGCCAAAATCCGCTAAGATCCCGATAGCATCGGTTGGGATCAAAAATACCCACAACAGGGCCAAAGATAATAATCCGGGAATGGTAAAAATCCATTGCCCTCTCATCTTTAATGCTTCATATAAACTGATGGAAGCAATAAGATACATCAAAATAATAAATGGTGTTTCTCCAAAAATGATGATTGGCAAAAATATCGCTGCAGCTATCACTGCTGTAATAATTCTTTGTTTCATTAGGATTCCTCGCTTTGTAACCCACCAAATCTTCTTGAACGACCTTGATATGCTTCAATTGCTTCTATTAAATGTTCCTTGCCAAAATCCGGCCACAGTACGTCTGTAAAAAAGAACTCTGTATAAGCTAATTGCCAAAGCATAAAGTTACTTAAGCGGATTTCTCCACTCGTTCGAATAAGCAGGTCTGGATCTTTTAAATCTTTCGTCATCAAGTAACTTGAAAACACTTCTTCATTCAATTCGTTCTCATCTAGTATTCCATTCTGAACATCTTTTAAGACATGCTTCATAGAATCAATAATTTCTGTGCGGCTGCCATAATTTAAAGCAAAGTTTAATATCAGACCGTCATTATTCTCCGTAGCTTCCATCGCCTTAGTGACGGCTCTCTTGGTGTGGTTCGGCAAGGCATCAGGAGAACCCATCATTTTCACCTGAACGTTTTCTTCTACTAATTCAGGTAGAAAGGTTCCTAAAAATTCTTCTGGCAACTTCATAAGAAACTCAACTTCCATTTTTGGACGTTTCCAATTCTCAGTTGAAAAAGCATAGAGAGTTAAAGCTTCTACACCTAATTCGTTTGCCAATTTCGTTATTCTTCTGACACATTTCATGCCTTCATGATGTCCAGCGACTCTAGGTAAGGCTCTTTTTTTTGCCCACCGACCATTACCATCCATAATGATAGCTATATGACCCGGAATCGGGTGTTTTACCAATTCTTGAAATCGATCATCCACTTCTTCGGAAGTTTGCTGTCTTTTCCATTGCTTAAGCTTGTTTAGCATAAAAATCCTCCACCAACAATCCAAAAAATATTTACCTTTACTATCATATCAAAAAATAAGGAAGATATCTTTAAGAAAATAGATTATGTACCTTCATATATGTATTTTGAACGTTAAACAATGTCATCTCTCAAAACGAATAAAATCATGCAATCAGAGAAACGCGGAAGCCGGCTATCATAAACACTCTAAACAAGCATAAAACAAAAGGACCGGCCCATAAGGAATATGAGTTCACTTATAGGTCAGCCCCTTAGGATTAGAATATGATTAATTATACTTCTAACATTTCTTGTTCTTTATCTTTTGCAATAGCATCAATCTTGACAATGCTTTCATCTGTTGCTTTCTGAACATCATCAGAATATCCACGAAGGTCATCTTCTGTAATGTCCCCGCTTTTCTCTTTCTTCTTAAGTTCATCATTTGCATCACGACGAATATTACGGATCGCCACTTTTGCATCTTCAGCTTCTTTTTTCACAAGCTTCACAAGTTCTTTACGACGTTCTTCCGTTAATGCAGGAACAACGATCCGGATAATGTTCCCGTCACTTGTAGGTGTAATTCCCAAGTCTGATTTCATTATCGCCTTTTCAATATCACCTAAAGCTGATTTATCATAAGGCTGGATGACAAGCATACGAGCCTCCGGAATTGAAATACCTGCTAATTGGTTAACAGGTGTCGGTGCACCATAGTAATCAACTGTAATCTTATCAAGTAGTGATGCGTTTGCTCTTCCTGCACGGATGCTTGCTAACTCACGAGAAAATGTTTGAATAGCTTTTGTCATTCTTTCTTTTGCGTTTGTTATGATCGTATTTGGCATTATGCTTTCCCCCTAACGATTGTACCTATATTCTCACCTGTGATGGCTCTCTTAATATTCCCATCCTCCATAATAGAGAATACAATAAGTGGAATATCATTGTCCATACAAAGAGAAGAAGCTGTTGAATCCATTACAGCCAAACCTTCTTTCAGAACATCTAAATAGGAAAGTTCTTCATATTTAACAGCCGTCTCGTCCTTCTTAGGATCTGCTGAATATACACCATCTACGTTGTTTTTAGCCATCAGGATGACTTCTGCTTCGATTTCAGCTGCTCTAAGTGCCGCAGTAGTGTCGGTTGAGAAGTAAGGATTTCCGGTACCTGCTGCAAAAATCACAACACGTTTCTTCTCCAAGTGACGGATGGCTCTGCGTCTGATATAAGGCTCTGCCACTTGACGCATATCAATTGAAGTTTGAACTCTTGTTTCGATGCCAATTTGCTCTAGGCTGTCTTGAAGTGCCAAAGAATTCATAACGGTAGCCAGCATCCCCATATAGTCAGCAGATGCACGATCCATTCCCATCTCACTACCTATCTTACCACGCCAGATATTACCTCCGCCAACGACAACTGCAACTTCAACATCAAGTTCAGCAATTTCTTTTACTTCTTCTGCTACATTTTTAATGACAGAAGGGTTAATTCCGAAGCCATCATCACCTGCTAATGCTTCTCCACTAAGTTTCAGAACGACACGTTTGTATTTAGGAACGCTCATGGGAACCTCCATAAAAATAGAATTTTTCTTGAAAAATAGGGAACACGCTAAGTGTTCCCTACTAAGAATTGTTTAGCTTTTATTATTTCTTAACTTGACTCATTACCTCTTCAGCGAAGTTGTCTTGACGTTTTTCAAGACCTTCCCCTACTTCGTAACGGATGAAATCAGTTAAAGTAGCTTTATTCGCTTCAAGGTATTGACGTACCTTTTGATCTGGATTCTTAACGAATGTCTGATCCAGGATACAGATATCTTCGAAGTATTTCCCAATGCGGCCTTCAACCATTTTTTCTACGATGTTTTCAGGCTTTCCTTCATTTAATGCTTGTTGCTTAAGTACTTCACGCTCTCGTTCTACTTCTTCAGCAGAAACCTGGTCACGTGATACATACTTAGGATTTAATGCTGCAGCATGCATAGCAACATCTTTCGCTACATTTGCATCAGTAGTACCTTCGACTACAGTCAGAACAGCAATACGGCCACCCATGTGCAGGTATTCACCGAATGCAGCGTCATCACCTTTAGTACGGATTTCAAAACGACGCAGAGTGATTTTTTCTCCGATTTTAGCGATAGCGGCATTGATGAATTCACTTACAGTTGAACCATTTGCCATTTTTTGTTCTAGAGCATCTTCAACAGAAGCCGGTTTGTTAGCTAGTAAGTGATCAGCTAATTCTTTAACAAGGCTTTGGAAGTTTTCGTTTTTCGCAACGAAATCAGTTTCTGCGTTCACTTCGAAAATGATAGCAGTATTCCCTTCACTTGCAATGTAAGTAGTACCTTCGGCTGCAATACGATCAGCTTTTTTAGCTGCTTTCGCAATTCCTTTTTCACGTAAGAAGTCAATTGCTTTGTCCATATCTCCGCCAGTTTCTGTTAACGCTTTTTTACAATCCATCATTCCAGCGCCAGTTTTTTCACGAAGTTCTTTAACCATTTGTGCAGTAATTGCCATAGTGGGTTTCCTCCTTAGTTTAACTATGTAGACTATATCACCAATGGGTGATAGTCATAAATTAAAATGTACTGTATCTCGATTTAAGTACAGTAGATGTGAATACTCTTTAAAAAAAGGTGATAAGGGTAAGCCCTCTTATCACCTTCCATTCATTACTCAGCTGCTACAGCTGCTTCTTCACCTTGCTTAGCTTCTAAAATGGCATCTGCCATTTTACCTGTAAGAAGCTTAACTGCACGGATTGCATCATCATTCGCAGGAATGACAACATCGATTTCATCCGGATCACAGTTAGTATCTACAATACCCACGATAGGGATATGAAGTTTACGAGCTTCAGCTACAGCAATACGCTCTTTACGAGGGTCGATGATGAATAATGCATCAGGTAGCGTGTTCATATCTTTGATTCCGCCTAAGAATTTCACTAAGCGCTCATGTTCTTTTTTAAGTTGTACTACTTCTTTCTTAGGTAGTACTTCAAATGTTCCGTCTTCTTCCATTTTTTCAATTTCTTTAAGACGTGAAATACGCTTTTGGATTGTTTCGAAGTTAGTAAGTGTTCCACCTAACCAACGTTGGTTGATGTAGTACATACCAGCACGTTCTGCTTCTTCTTTAACAGACTCTTGTGCTTGTTTTTTCGTACCAACGAAAAGAACTTTACCGCCGTTACCAGCTAATTCTTTCACGAAGTTATACGCTTCTTCAACCTTTTTTACTGTTTTTTGAAGGTCGATGATGTAGATACCGTTACGCTCAGTGAAGATATATCTCTTCATTTTTGGGTTCCAACGGCGAGTTTGGTGTCCGAAATGTACACCAGCTTCTAGCAACTGTTTCATAGAAATTACTGACATGTGTGTTTCCTCCTAAATGGTTTTTGTTTTCTCCTCCGTTTCCGTCATCTTGTAGTAGAAACTATTCGTTTGAATAGCACCATCCACCTCAATCGAGAAACGTGTGTAATCACACCATGAATACTATAGCATACCTATTCCAACCAATCAAGACATTCCTACATTATTTGACGGAATTTTAGCAGGAGCTCAATTTCCGTTTTCCCTTTTCCGACAGTTTGAGCTATTTCCTCGATGGTCTTCCCTTCTTTTTTAAGCAAGAGAACCTGCTGGATAAGGGGATCTTCGTTGGTTTTTACTGTTGGTTTCACTTCCAACTTTTTTTCGACAGCTCCCATTTGTGGTGTTGGTGTTTGCTGATAGGCCTTTGAAGCTTGTTTATATCCTACTCCTCCCCAATCGGGGTTGGTTTGAAGGGGCGAACTGTTTACATTTTCTTCGTCCGTTATGTCAGTGATACGTGTTTGACTTTTAGTATGACGATTAAAAGTCCTAATGAACTCTTCATTCTCTTCTTTCATTTCTATCAGATAAGTAGAAATGACTTCTTCCAATTCCATGATCATTTTCTTTTGTTCTTTTTCCATGTTAAGAAAACGATTTTGCCTTGAGTATAATAGGACGATCGCAAGCAAGGAGACGATATTAAGAAGAAAAGATATAAAAAGCAGGAATGTTACCATGTCATCACCTTAATTTAGTTTGATTTTAGTATTTCCTAAGCATATAAAAGGACTGCTCCATTAACCGTATTTCATCGGAACAGTCCATCAATTTCTATGGTTTGGGCTCATTGTGTGCACCGTTAATCAATAGAGTTGGTTCAAGAGCCTAATAAATTGCGCAGTTTAAAAATGGCCTTGGAATGTATTTGTGAAATCCGTGAAGTAGACAGTTTCATGACTTCACCGATTTCCGTCAAAGTTAATTCCTCTTTATAAAATAAGCTTAACACAAGCTGTTCTTTATCAGAAAGCGTTAGAATCGTTTTCTCTAACTCTGTTACCCTTTCACCTTTCAGCACTTCTTCCTCAGGTGTGATCGTCTTATCATCTTTAATAGAATAGCTTTGAGAGTCATGATCTTCATCGGTTAGTTGCTCATCCATGGAAAGGACATTGGCAAAGAAATGTTCATTGGTGGTTTGATATACTTCCTCAGGAGCCAGCTCTAATGAGGCTGCTACTTCCTCGGCGGTCACGTGGCGTAATAAAATTTGTTCCAGCTCTACTGTTTTGGCTTCGATTTTTTTCGCCCTGTCTCTTGTTGATCTTGGTAGCCAGTCTTCTTTTCTCAGTCCGTCGAGAATGGCTCCCCGGACTCTGAACGAAGCATATGTATCGAACTTTAGATCTCTTGTTGGATCAAACTTCTGAAGTGCATCCAGTAAACCCATCAACCCAAGACTCTTTATATCTTCTCTCGAGACGTTTCTTGGCAGCCCAACGGAAATTCTTTGAACATGATACGACACAAGGGGCATGTATTTTTTCACTAGCATGTCACCTGCTTGGGTATCACGACTATTAATCCATTTCTCCCAATATAGTTGTTCATCTGTTCGAGGGGGTTGCTGAGACATAAGAATCCTCCTTGCTTACTATTTTCTTCCTTGAAATCTGCATTGAGGTATAGTACTCCATGGTATGAGAAAACGAGTGGATCTTTCCCGTTACATCTACTACTTGAAACTTTTCATTAACTCATAATTGTCTTGTTCCTTCATTTACCGTGCGAACATGAAGGATCCCAGTCGACGTGAAGAATTCGATGGTTCTCCCTTTATTACCACCCAAATCCTCTGCTACAATTGGCACTCGATGCTTCAAGAGAGCCTCTTTGACCGCTTCGGCATTCCTTGGGCCTATTCTCATCACATCGCTTTTTGATATGAATTGAAACATTTGTGCACCACCGGCCATTTTGCACTTAAGTCTCTCAACTTTTGCACCCCGTTCTCCCAGTTGTCGAATGAGTTCATCTATTCCTGTGTCTGCATATTTAGCTAGGTTCATGGAATGCTCTTTCCCTAACGATGAATTGGGGAGCATGATGTGGACCATACCAGCCAATTTGATAAGCTCATCGTATAAGACCACCCCAATGCAGGAACCTAAGCCCGATGTGCGAATTGAACTTCCCTTACTAACGATATTCATATCTGCAATACCCACCCTTACCACTGAGTCCACTACAATCATAGCTTCACACCGAGGGATTGGAAGATGATTTCAAATGAATCGGGATCCGGTAAGAGGAAGAAGTGACCTTTCACACTTTCCGAGTCCTCAAATTCTTCTTCTTTTAAGGCTGTATCTATGACAATCGCATAATCACTTACCTGAGAAATTTCCAGTAAACCGAAACCGATAATGGCTCCAGCCATATCTACAGATAAAGCGGGAACAGAAGGTAACAGTTTAAGACTCGTAAAGTCGGATAAGGAAGACAAATAAGAACCTGAGAGAATATTCCCTAACTCTTGCATGGCTGATAAACCTAATTCTGAATACGGTGGTTCACTAAAGGAAAACGAACGATCCTGTATCATTGTTCGAATATAGGTAGAAGCTTGTTCAAGAGGCAATAAAAAAAACATACTTCCCGGTGCATCCCCTTCAATTCTTAAGAACACACTTACGACCACATTATCCGGTCCTCCTGCCATGTCCATCATTTCATCGAATGTAACAACCTGGACACTGGGTACCTTCATGTCAATTTTCTTATCGAGAAGGGTAGAGAGGGCAGTTGCTGCATGCCCAGCTCCAATATTTCCGATTTCTCTCAAAATATCTAAGTGCATTGAAGAAATTTTCTTCTCATAACCCATTCGTATCTGTTCTCCTTAGATGGATTGCAGTATTTTGTCTAAATGAAGTAGAATCAATAATCGTTTATTTTGCTTTACTACTCCGCCAATGTACTCTGCTTCTACTACCCCGACAACTTCCGGTGAAGGTTCAATCATTTCTCTCTCTACATCCAACACATCATTTGCCGCATCAACGATCAATCCTACCTCTTTATCATCTAAACCTACGATAATTACTCGGGTGCTCTCGGTTGGCTCAGATGAGGATAAATCGAATCGACTTCTTAAATCGATGATGGGGGTTACGACACCACGTAAATTTATTACACCTTTAACATAGGAAGGTGTTCTAGGCACTCTCGTAATATGCTCCAGCTTCTCAATTGATCGGACCTGATCGACAGGAATGGCATATTCCTTATCCACCAATTGAAATACGATAAGCTTTAGGTCTTCCATCGTCTCTGACACTACACTCATTTCCCTTACCTCCTATTTAATCAATGTATTGCAATCGACAATCAGCGCTACCTGCCCATCACCCAATATGGTGGCACCTGAAATGGCAAATACATCATTAAGATAATTCCCTAAGGATTTTAAGACGATTTCCTGTTGGCCTATGAATGAATCCACTACTAAACCTGCCATTTTTTCTCCTTTGCGGACAACCACGACAGAATAAAACTCTTCATCCTTTGAATCTTTAGGAACTTCGAATACATCCTCCAGGAATAACAAAGGAACCACCTTGCCTCTGAAATCTATCACTCTTTGATTATGTGCATTCATGATTTCTTCTTTTTTGACTATGGCCGTCTCGATAATGGAAGAAAGCGGGATTGCGTATTTCTCAGCTTCAACCTCAACAAGCATGACAGAAATAATCGATAAGGTTAACGGCAATTGGATAGAAAACAATGATCCTTGACCAGCACTGGAGTCGATTGTAATGGCACCACCTAATGACTCGATCGTCGCTTTAACTACATCCAATCCAACACCTCTGCCAGAGATGTCTGAGATTTGGTCAGCTGTTGAAAAACCTGACGCCAGGATAAGTTCATAGATTTGTCGATCGGATAAGGTTTGCGCAACTTCTTCTGATACAATTCCTTTTTGAATCGCTTTCTCCATTACTCGCTGCTTATTAATACCTGCACCATCATCTTCAAGTTCAATAAATACATGATTTCCGCTATGATATGCTTTCAGCTTGACCGTCCCTTGTTCAGGCTTACCATTTTTCGAGCGAATCTCAGGCATTTCAATCCCGTGATCCAGGGCATTTCGAATTAAATGGACGAGTGGATCTCCGATTTCATCGATCACTGTCCGATCAAGCTCTGTTTCTGCCCCTATGATTTCTAATTCAATTTTCTTATTTAAATCTCTTGCAAGCTGTCTTACCATGCGGGGAAAGCGGTTAAATACCGTTTCTACGGGAACCATCCGCATAGTGAGGATGATGCTTTGTAAGTCTCCGGAAATCCGTGTCATTCTTTCAACCGTTTCATTTAATTCCGGATTATTTAAATCTTTTGAGATTTGTTCCAATCTGCCTCTATCAATGACAAGTTCTTCAAAAAGGTTCATAAGTACATCCAGTCGCTCAATGTTTACACGTATCGTCTTGCTCGATGGATTCGATTGTTTTGATGTTTTATTTGTTTCTTTAGGTATCATGTCTTCCTGTTCTCTTACAACCGCTTCTGGTGACTGTTCCTCCATTGCTTTCATTTCTTTATTGTGAATATGTTGTGAGGTCAGTTCCACTATCGTGACTTCTTCAACCTCAGAGACGTTACGTATATTCTTTTCTATGTCACATGCATCCTCTTTTGACACAACAGCTATAACAAAGGAATGATCGAACTGTTCTTCTTCCAGCTGATCTACAGTAGGGAAAGACTTAATGACTTCTCCGAGTTTTTCCAGCACTTCAAAAACCATATATACTCTTGCTGCTTTTAATAGACAATCATCCCGCAAGGAAACGGTAATTTCAAAGCATCGGAATCCCTGCTCGAAGGATTGCTGAATAACGGTTTGTTCAAACGCTTCGTACTTCATGGACAATGTATGTATTTCAGGGGCAATGGTTGCGGCAGCTTCATTACTTGCTGATTGCAAATTTTCACCCTTTTCAATTGCTTGGAGGAGGGTGACTACTTCTGTCACGTCCCGTTTCCCATCTCCGCCGTCCGCGATAGAAAACACCATTGCTTCCAGGTCGTCAACGGATTTAAACACTATATCCAATATTTCTGGTGTCACTTTAATTTTTTCATTACGGATAGCATCCAGAACATTCTCCATTTTATGGGTAAGGTTTGCTAAATCTTCGTATCCCATCGTTGCAGACATTCCTTTTAACGTGTGAGCTGAACGAAAAATTTCATTAACAATCGTCAGGTTTTCAGGATTTTTCTCCAATTCCAGTAATTGCTCATTACAGGTTTGTAGATTTTCCTTACTCTCTTCTATAAAAACTTCTAAATATTGACTCAATTCCATGTGCTCCACACCTCTCTACAACATGTACTTCATAATAGATTGAGAAATATCCTCGATATGTTCCACGCTGTCTACTAAATTTGTACCGATAGCCGATTTCGGCATTCCAAACACAATACAAGTCTCTTTTGATTCTGCAATGGCTCTCACTTCGCCTGTTTCTTTAAGCCTGATTAATCCTTCTGAGCCATCAGAGCCCATCCCTGTCATAATGACAGCTATTTTCCCATAATTTCGAAGCAGGCTTGCGGATTCGAACAATATGTCTACGGATGGTCTGTGACCATTACGTGGCGCTTCTTCCTTTGATAGTTCAAAGGCTAAATGCGCTCCATGCTCGACCACCTTTGTATGAAAACCACCCGGTGCTATATATGCTGTTCCTTTTTGGAGGATTTCTTCATGCTCCGCTTCCTTCACTTTAATGGCGGATTGACCATCTAACCGTTTGGCCAGTGAGTTGGTAAAGCCGGGTGGCATGTGCTGTACCACTACCACTGATGCATCCAGTTGAGGAGATAATTCTGTCAGCACCTGCTGTAAAGCGCGTGGACCTCCTGTTGATGTTCCTATAAGGATCAATTTCGGTGAATCCCTGGTCCATTTAAGTTCAGAAGGTAACGTTGGTACAGCTCCATTAGCAGAATCACTTGAATCTCCCGACTCTGTCCTTTTTCGAAAAGGGCTGGTTATTTTCGTCATGTTCACCTTGCTTGCCGATAATACTTTTTCAACCATTTCATCTTGAACTTTATGAAGGTCCAATGAAATGGTTCCTGAAGGTTTAGCGATAAAATCAACAGCTCCAAGCTCCATGGCTTTGACAGTCTCCTCCGCCCCCTCTTTGGTTGTAGATGAGAGCATCACAACAGGAACCGGACATTCCCCCATGATTCTCCTTAAGGCTTCTATTCCATTCATCTTTGGCATTTCCACGTCAAGGGTCACAACGTCGGGACGGAGTTTTTTAATTTTTAAGATCGCGTCTTCACCATTTCTAGCAATTCCTATCACTTCTAGCTGTTTGGAGGCTGTTAGAAAATCACCAATAAGTTTTCTCATAAATGCTGAATCATCTACAACTAGAACTTTTTTCATTCAGGAATTTTACCTCCCAAAAAATAAATTTCTCATACTCTTTAAAAAACCTGCCTGATTACTCACTGGTCGATTCGGTCTCCCGACAATTTGATGCAACATCGTACGAAGACTTAAGGTCATGGCTGAAGCAGGGTATCCGATGACAATGGGTCTTTGATGAATGACCGCCTTCCTTACCGTTGAATCTTCAGGTAAGACCCCTAAAGAAACTATCTCCTTATGAAGGAATTTCCTCACCGTTTCTTGTAATCTCGTAATCGTTTCAAGACCTTCCTTCTTGAATTCTGCCCGATTACATATCAGATAGAACGGTTTCTCTTGATCCCTCATATAAATATATTTCATCATCGAGTAGGCATCTGTAATCGAGGTAGGTTCAGGTGTCGTGACAACGATGATTTCATCCATCGCCAAGAGAAATTCCAATGTCTCTTTCGTAGCTCCTGCACCCATATCAAAAAGAATGTAATCATACTTTTGAACTATATACTCCATCACTTCAAAAAATCGTTCTATCTGCTTCTCTTCCCACGCCACGATATTCTTAAAACCATTCCCACCACTTATGTAAGAGATACCATGAACATTCTCACATATAATTGTGTCGATATCTAGTTCTTTTTCCTCAATATAATCCATGATTGAGTAAGAATGATGACTTCCTAGTAAAATATGAATATTTCCCATGCCGATATCCAGGTCAACTAATAATACTCTCTTATTTTCTTTACCAAGCAATACAGAAAGGTTAGTGGAGATATTAGATTTTCCAACCCCACCCTTTCCGCTTACTACTGCAATCGTTTTAGCGGGGGAAGAGTCGCCATTGAGCATTTTCCTTCTTAGGTTATATGCTTGATCTTTCATATTTGAATCCTTTCATTAGTAAATGACCTATTTCTTCAACATTCACCTCGGTAATATCCTCCGGTACATCCTGACCGACCGTTACATAAGATGCACCGATCTTCACCTCTGTCATCATATTGATCATAGAACCGTAACTGGAAGTTTCATCTAGTTTCGTGAAAATAAACCGATCAATGTCAATAGAAGAGAACTGTGAAATGATTTCCTTCATATCCCTCTCCTTGCTCGTAAGGGAAAGAACCAGGAACGTCTCCATGTGGTGGTCAAAGTCAATAATTCCCCGCAAATCCTCTACATATTTCTTTTCTCTGAAATTCCTGCCTGCAGTATCAATGAAAACATGGTCGTAGTCCTGGAATTTATCTATTGCTTTCTTAAAGTCTTCTATTTTATAGACTACTTCTACTGGAACATTCAACAGACCTGCATACGTCTTTAATTGATCGATAGCTGCAATACGATACGTATCTGTCGTGATGAAAGCTATTTTCATCCTTTTCTCAATGACGGCTTCAGCAGCCATTTTCGCTAAAGTCGTTGTTTTCCCCACACCCGTTGGGCCTATCACGTTAATGTATTTCTTCTTGTAACTCATACCACCCAAAGCGATTCCTTTCAGAAGATCATCCAGAAAATGTTTGACTTCCTGTTTAGCCCATTCATTTCGATTGTTCCCTGGAAGAAATCCACTCTTGATTCTCTCTTCTAGATAGTCCCCCAATCGGAAGAGAGTTGTATCATTAATGTCATGATATTTGAGAAATAGCAGGATTACTTGAACCTCTTCAGCGAATTTCTCGAATTGATTTTTTGATTTAATAGTAGAAATCATTTGTTTTAGTTCTTTTAATTCTGACTCTACCGATTTATTAGGAACTTCGTATTTTTTTTCGGGTGGAGATGGAGGAGCGATTGGTGCAGATGTTGCTTTCATTCTACTCATCTCTACCTTTTCATTCTCAACCTCTGGATCAATGGCAGCAATTACTTCAATTATTTTCTTTTTGAATAACCCCATGAAACCACCCGTATATGCTACTTTAGAGTTTAGTATGACGGCATCATCCCCTAATTCAGCTCTGACCTTTTTCATTGCCTCATTCATGGAAGGTGCTGCATATTTCTTTACTTTCATCCGACATTCACCACCCCTAAACTTTGTACTTCTATATTTGCTTCTAATTCATTATATGAAATGATCGGTACCTGAGGAAAATACCTTTCTGTTAATTGTCGTACATACATTCTCACAGCAGGGGAACAAAGAATAATCGGTGACTCCTCCATAAGGGACAACTGTTCCACTTGATATGCGACTGCCTCCAGGATTCCTTGAGAATCGTTTGGATCCATGGATAAATAATTTCCATGTTCCGTTTGTTGAATGGCGTCGGCAATCAATTTTTCAACCTTCCCTGACATAGTCACAACCTTTAAGGAAGCATCTCCTTGAACATATTGACCGGTAATCTGTCTAGCCAACGATTGCCTTACATATTCTGCTAAAAGATCTGTATCTGAACTCATTTTGGCATAGTCAGCAAGTGTTTCAAAAATAATCGGCAAGTTTCTGATAGACACATTTTCCTTTAACAACTTAGCTAATACTTTTTGTACTTCACCTACTGTTAAAGGATTCGGTGTCACTTCTTCCACTAATATCGGGTAGGATTCCTGCAGGTGATCAATGAGCTGTTTCGTCTCCTGCCTGCCCAGTAGCTCATGAGCATTTGTTTTAATCATTTCGGTTATGTGGGTTGACACCACTGACGGGGGATCCACAACCGTATATCCGAATATTTCAGCCTGCTCTTTCATTTCTTCTGAAATCCATTTAGCCGGAAGACCGAATGATGGCTCGATGGTATCAATTCCCTCTATGGAATCATCCTCCACACCTGGACTCATGGCTAAATAATGATCAAGCAAAAGCTCTCCACGGGCCATTTCATTGCCTTTAATTTTCAAGCGATATTCATTCGGTTGAAGTTGTATATTGTCCCGGATCCTTACTACAGGTATGACCAGCCCCAGCTCTATCGCTAATTGACGCCGTATCATAACAATCCGGTCAAGGAGATCTCCTCCCTGATTCGTATCAGCAAGGGGAATCAGACCATATCCGAACTCAAATTCAATCGGATCCACATTCAGTAAGTTCACGACGCTCTCCGGACTTTTCATTTCGTCCTGCTCTACTTCTTCTTCCATTTCCATCATGTCAGATTCAGTTTCCTTAGGTGACCGTGAAAGCATGAAGGCTCCTATCCCCATAAGGGCTGCCACTGGAATAGTTAAGATATCATTAATAGGAGTTGCTACACCCAGCATGAAGATCGTGAAGGCAGCTACATACAGCATCGCAGGATAAGCCAGTAGCTGATTCATGATATCCTGTCCCAGATTCCCTTCAGATGCGGCTCTTGTTACCACGATGCCCGTGGCTGTTGAGATCAATAGGGCAGGAATCTGGCTGACGATTCCGTCTCCGACTGTAAGTAAGGAATAACGGGTTGCCGCTTCGGCGATAGGCAGCCCTTGTTGTGTCATGCCGATAATAATACCGAAGATTAAATTGATCATAACAATGACAATTCCAGCTATGGCATCTCCCTTAACAAACTTCGAAGCCCCGTCCATGGCACCATAGAAATCTGCTTCCCGACCTACTTTTTCCCGACGATTTCTGGCATCATGCTCTGAAATCATCCCCGCATTCAAATCGGCATCTATACTCATCTGCTTACCAGGCATCGCGTCAAGTGTAAATCTTGCCGCAACCTCGGACACACGCTCGGATCCTTTCGTTATGACAATAAATTGGATCACGATGAGGATGATGAATACTACGAGACCAACGAGAATATTTCCTCCTACAACGAATGTTCCAAAGGTTTCCACAACGTCCCCTGCTTCACCTTTACTAAGGATCGATCTCGTTGTGGAAACATTTAGACCTAATCGAAAAAGTGTTAACAATAATAATAGGGAAGGAAATATAGAAAATTGCAATGGTTCATTCATATTCATCGTGGTTAGGAGTACAAGGAGTGCAAGTGAAATATTAACGATGATCAATAAGCTTAATAACCAGGATGGGAACGGGATGATAAGCATGGCAACGATTAATATGACACTGGCTAGTACGGATAAATCTCTTGCTGACATTGTTTCTCTCCTAACTGCTTACATTTGATTTTTTATTCTGTAAACATAAGCTAAAATTTCTGCAATTGCTTTGAAAAATTCTTCCGGTACGGCATCGCCTATTTCAGCCGAGTCATAAAGGGACCGGGCTAAAGGGCGATTTTCCACCATAACCACGTCGTTTTCATTGGCGATATATTTAATCTTCTGTGCTAGATAATCAACGCCTTTCGCCACTACATAAGGAGCATCCATTTTGTTCTCATCGTATTTAAGTGCAATGGCAAAATGAGTAGGGTTTGTAATCACCACATCCGCTTCCGGAACTTCCTGCATCATGCGTCTCATGGCCATTTCACGCTGTCTCTGCTTAATTTTGGATTTAATCAACGGGTCACCCTCGATGTTTTTATGTTCGTCTTTTAGATCCTGCTTTGACATTCGAATATTTTTTTCAAAATCATATTTCTGATAAAGAAAATCGAATAGTGATAGGAATAGTAACGCGAGTGAAGCAGCGATTCCCATTTGTACCGTTAAGCTTGCCATCGTCGCTAATGAATCCCCCACTGATTTAAACGATAAGCTTAACACTTGATCAATATTCTTCCAGAGAATGACAAACGTGATCGCACCTACGAAGGAAATTTTCAGAATGGATTTTAATAGTTCAACGATTGCCCTTAAAGAGAAGATGCGCTTGAACCCTTTAATCGGATCAATCTTTTCAAGCTTCGGCTCAAGTGGTTTTGTCGTAAACATGACTCCCACTTGTATATAATTCGAAAACAATCCCGCAAGTAAGGCCACTAACATAATCGGACCGAGAAGTAATGCAAGCTCTTTCATAATATCCATGGTTATGACTTGAACTGTATTCTCTGTCAGCTCCATCAGCATGTATTCCTGAAAGGTTTGATTAAAGAGATCGAACACAATATTCCCAATATATGAAGCACTGAACGTAAGGAACAGAAAGACGGCGAGAAGTATGATTGCTGTATTCACATCCTGGCTTTTTGCTGTTTGTCCTTTTTTCCGCGCGTCATCCCTTTTTTTCGGAGTCGCTTTCTCCGTCTTTTCCCCACTGAAAAATTGTAGGTCTAATGATAGCCACTTCAAATTATGTGCCTCCAATAATTTTCATTAAATCTCTCATGGTCACGAACATCATCTCAAAAAGCTGCTGCATGACAGCAAACATCACTCCCATTACAATGAACAGTACGATAAATGCAACGGCAATCTTGATAGGAAACCCTACGACGAAGACGTTTAACTGCGGTACAGTACGAGCTACAATCCCCAAGGCCACATCTACAAGGAACAGCGTTGCAACAACAGGAATCGACATTTGAAAAGCAATGATGAACATTGAGTTAAAAGATGTCATAACATAGTCAATTAATCTTTCATCTCCAAAAGGTATCCATGGACTATCAATCGGGATAAGCTGATAACTATAAAAAATTCCATCCAGGAGCAGATGATGACCATCAAGAGCAAGCAATAAAAGAAGCGCAAATGTATATAGGTATTGACCCATCAAGGGGCTTTGTGCTCCTGTTTGGGGATCGATCACATTGGCAATGGCAAAACCCATTTGAAAATCTATAAACCCCCCGGCTATCTGAATGGCCGTAACAATCATATAGGCAACAAAACCGATGAGAAGTCCGATCATGGCTTCTTTCATGATCAACAAAAAATAGTGGCCGTTGATTTCAAATGCCGTAGATTCAATCGTATAATACATGACCCAGGAGAGTACCACCGAGAAAGCGATCCGATGTTGTGCAGGTATGTTACGGTATGAAAACAGGGGCATCGTAACAAAAAAAGCCGAAACCCTTACAAATACTAGTAAGTATACCGATAGAATGGGTACAAGCTCTTCCATTCTCTTACCCTACGAACCTTGTTAAATCTGAGAAGATTTGTGAGGTATACGTCACAAGCTTCGTTAACATCCAAGGTCCAAAGAAAACAATCCCGATCAAGACCGCCACGATTTTAGGAATAAACGCGAGTGTTTGTTCCTGTATTTGCGTTGTTGCTTGAAATATACTGACGATCAATCCTACTACAAGGGCTAACAGCAGTAATGGACCGGATACGATGAGGGTTACATATATTCCACGCTCCGCTATCGCGATAACAGATTCAGCATTCATTGAAACTCACCTACTTAAAAACTTTGTAAAAGAGATTTTATTACTAAATACCAGCCATCCACTAACACAAACAGTAAAATCTTGAAAGGCAATGAAATCATAACAGGGGGGAGCATCATCATCCCCATGGACATCAAGACACTCGCTACCACCATGTCGATGACTAAGAAAGGAATGAAAATCATAAATCCTATTTGAAAAGCCGTCTTAATTTCACTTAACGCAAATGCAGGTACCAAGGATGTAAGAGGAATGTCTTCCACAGATTCGGGTCGTTCAGCCCCGGAATATTGTAAGAACAACTCTAAATCCTTTTGTCTTGTGTGCTTACTCATAAATTCTTTAAACGGGATCGAAGCCTTGTCGTAAGCTTCTTCAAGATTAATCTCTTCATTAAAAAGAGGAGTCAATGCTTCATCGTTTACCTCTTGAAAAGTTGGAGCCATGATAAAAAACGTAAGAAATAAAGAAATTCCAATCAATACTTGATTCGGTGGCATTTGTTGTGTGGCAAGAGAAGTCCTGACAAAGGATAGGACAATCATGATCCGGGTAAAAGATGTCATTAAAATCAGAATACTGGGTGCCAGTGAAAGGACGGTAAATAGTAATAGCAGCTTAACACTTGTCGATACATTATCTGCAGAACTACTATTAAAAAACTCCATGAATTCATTCATCAGAATGATTCTCCTTATTCTTTAAGTCCTTAAACATCTTTTTTCTTCCCTTTTTCATTTCTTCCAGCTGTGATTTTAAGTGTGATTGAAATGAGGTTGTGTTAGATGATTGAGAAGGACCTTTTACCTTTGTTAACCAACTGGAAACGGCTGTTTTGGCATCGGGAAACTGAGCGTCCTGATAAAAGGATAGTATCTCTTCTTTTTCTTTTTCATCCTGAATCTCTTTCAATAGCTGAATATCTTCTCCCACACCGAGTACCAGTACTTGTTTGCCTACTTTTACAATTTGGACAGAACGATTTCCCCCGAGGGGCGTTCCACCTAAATGATTGATTAATTTCGTTTGTTGAAAGGATCTTCCTTTTTGATTTATAAATTTCAATAAAAAATATATGAGAGCAACTACAAAGATAAGAGCAACGATCATTTTAAGATAATCCAAAAAAGTAACCGAGGTGGCTACGCCTGAGGTGTCAGCCTCATTATTTTGCTGCTCATTGCATTTCTCTGGATGTTCTATGCAGTCCTTGACATTATCCACTTCTGCAAATGCTGTTAAATTTACAGCATTTGCAGTAATGATAAAAACAATAAGACTGACTAGAATTTGAATCTTCTTCAATACATGCACCTTCTTACTAATCTGTTAACTTAGGGCTTTCTGAATGGCTTCGATTACACGATCTGCCTGAAAAGGTTTTACGATAAAATCCTTAGCACCAGCTTGTATGGCATCAATCACCATTGCTTGTTGACCCATTGCAGAGCACATAATGATTTTCGCACCGGCGTCGACTGCTTTGATTTCCTTTAAAGCTGCAATACCATCTTTTTCCGGCATCGTAATATCCATGGTGACAAGGTCAGGTTTCAGTTCCTTGTACTTATCAACAGCCTGACTTCCATCGGCTGCCTCTCCCACCACATCAAACCCGTTTTTTGTTAAAATATCTTTAATCATCATTCTCATAAAAGCCGCATCATCTACAATTAGAATTTTATTAGCCATCATCGTCATCCTCCATCATCGTCTATGTTATTTAAGTTTTTTAATACGATCACTTTGACTTACAATGTCCGTAATTCTGACACCAAAGTTCTCATCTATCACTACTACTTCCCCTTTAGCCATCAATTGACTGTTTACAAGGATATCAACCGGTTCTCCCGCTAATTTATCAAGCTCTATTATGGAACCGGACGATAACTCAAGTATGTCCCTGACAGACCGGTTTGTCCTTCCAAGCTCTACCGTGACCTGCAAAGGAATGTCCAGTAACATATTCAAGTTTTTTGTTTCCTGTTGTCCCAATGTTGTCGGTTCAAAATTACTAAACGTAGCCGGTTGGACATTTACGGTTTCTCCATGCACCCCTTGTCCCCCCAAATGCTGAGGAGATGCGTGCTGGTGGGAAGTGCGGACAGGTTCCTCAAAAATACCGCTATAAGCAGGCTCTGGTTGTGGTGCAGTAGGAGGTTCCAACGGTGTAACCGCTGCTGCAACTTCTTCAGAAGCTCCACCATTCATTAGTTCATCCACCAGGCTCTTGGCAAAACCTAAGGGCAAAAGCTGCATGATGCTCGAATCAATGAGATCTCCGATTTTCAATGAGAAAGATACTTTTACTAATAGATCTTGATCAGGAAGGTTTTCTTCTCCCTCTCCTTGAGGTATGTACATCAAATCGATGGAAGGTGGTGAAATATCCACTTTCTTACTAAATACCGTAGACATGGAGGTTGCGGCAGACCCCATCATTTGATTCATTGCCTCTTGAACAGCACTAAGCTGGATTTCCCCCAAATCACCGGATGGGTTCCTTCCATCTCCTCCAAGCATCAAGTCAGCGATGATGGATGCATCTGATTGTTTGATCACCAGCAGGTTCACTCCTGAAAAACCCTCAGTATATTGAACTTGAATGGCGACATACGGATGAGGAAATTCCTCTTCTAAATAATTTTTATCAATGATCGTTACTTTAGGGGTCGTAATTTCAACCTTCTGATTGAGCAAAGTGGATAAAGCCGTTGCAGAACTCCCAAAGGAGATGTTCCCTATTTCACCTAAAGCATCCTCTTCCATAGAACTAATGTAGTCATTACTATTTATCTCTTTGCGCTCTTCTGTTTCCTCTTCAGGCTCTGCTGACCCACGGAGCAACGCATCAATTTCATCTTGTGATAACATATCATCACTCATCATCGTCGTCTCCCCCCTTCAACGAATCTAAAATTTGTACGGCCAGTTTCTTATTTGACTTCCCTGGCTGAGCTGTAAATTTAGGAATTTCACCCACTCTGATCGTTAATGGATCATCGATTCGGGTGTTCATTTCAATTACGTCACCAATATCCAGCATAAGGAACTCTTCAATTAAAATATCAGAACGTCCTAATTCAGCTACAATCGGCACTTGTGCTTTCTTGATTCTTCTTTCAAGGTATGCCGTTTCTTCCGGCTTACTCTCTTTACGTTTGCTTTCCATCCAATAGCTTCCTGATAATTTCGGAAGGATCGGCTCGAGTACAACGTGTGGAATGCAGATGTTAATCATTCCACTTGTTTCACCAATCGTTGTGTTTAATGAAATAACCACAACCGTTTCATTTGGTGACACCATCTGAAGAAATTGCGGATTCACTTCAAATTCCGCAAAAAGCGGATCTACATCAGCCACAGTGCTCCAGGCCTCCCTTAAATTCTCAAACGCCTTTTCAAAGAGCTGACTCATAATTCTCGTTTCAATTTCCGTTAAACTCTCTACTTTGTTAAAGCTGACTCCCCTTCCACCCATCACCCGGTCCATCATCGAATAAGCAATATTCGGGTTGATTTCCATAAGGATCCTTCCATCCAAAGGCGGTAATTCATATACGTTCAAGATGGTCATTTTCGGAACGGAACGGATAAATTCTTCGTATGGGATTTGGTCAGCAGAAGCAACATTTATTTGAACATAAGTTCTTAATTGAGCAGAGAAATATGTAGTCAAGATCCGGGCGAAGTTTTCATGTATTCTCGTTAAACTTCGGATTTGATCTTTAGAAAACCGTAATGCTCTCTTGAAATCATACACTTTCACTTTTTTCTCTTCTTCTTCTTTTTTGAAATCATCTGCACTCATTTCACCTGTATTGAGAGCTGACAAGAGAGCATCGATTTCACTTTGAGATAAAATTTCACTCGCCACCACTTCACCTCCAAACACTCGTAATAGCTTTCTTATTGAATCATCATAGAGGTGATATAGACTTTTTCTACCATTCCTTCTTGCATAAGGGAGTTTACCTTGTCTTTAACCTTCGTTTCGATCATTTCTTTTCCTTTTTTCCCTTGCAGTTCTTCTGCTTTCATTTCTGAAAGCTCTTCTATGATGATGTTATTCACTTGAAAATCTCTCTTTTCCAACTCACTTTTTGCTTTTTTACTATCCGTTTGAATCTTAAAGGAAATACGAATGAAATCATTACTCATTAAATTGGTTGTCGTCTCAGGTATGTCCACCGAGTTTTCAATCACTTCTTCAATGGAAGGCTCTTTCGCTTCTTCATCTCCTGAAAACTTCAGAATGACAACTAACGCAATCACACCGACAAGTGTAATCGTAACCAACAAAATCATCATGATTGTCAGTGCTTTACTCTTCAACTGATACTCCCTCCCTCATGGGGCATGCTGAGTAAATTTGCTTTTTGAAAGAAAGAAAGTGTAAGGGAGTCAACCTCATCCACTGTTTCTTTCACAACATATCGTCTGCCATTTGTTAATAAAATCGTAGTGTCCGGAAACGCTTCTACTGTTTCTATGTATAAAGCATTCAACGTAAACGCCTTTCCATTCAGTCTGGTTAACGTGATCATAAATTTCAGGACCGACATCCATCCTCCAATGCAACCAAAGGTAAAACCTCTTAGACGTCAGTCCCTTCCTCCCTTTTTAACGAATTAACGTTTCAAGTTTATAAGCTCTTGTAAGATTTCATCCGACGTTGTGATGATACGTGTATTTGCCTGGAAACCACGCTGAGCCGTGATCATTTCAGTGAATTCCTCGGATAGGTCTACGTTGGACATTTCAAGTGCCCCTGACTGAAGTGCCCCTCTTCCCTCTCCAGCTAACCCCTGGTTCGGAAGACCTGAGTTATTTGAAGCCTGGAACAGATTATTGCCGGCTTTCGTCAAACCACCCGGATTAGAAAAGGTAGCTAATGCCAGTTGACTTAATACTCTCACTTCGCCATTGGAAAATACTCCGTTCACTTCACCGGAAGAACCAATGTTAAAGCTTTCAAGATACCCTTCTGAGTTACCATCAACAGTATCTAAATTAGCTGAGGATGAGCTATCGAACTGCGTGATCTTGGAGAAATCCAGATCGATGGTTTGGGTAGGATTTGCACCCGTTTGATTATTTACTGTTATAGGGAAAGGCACTTGGGAAGTTAATTTCCCTTCTTCGTCAAAATTCAAAACGGTATCTTGACCATTCGCGATTGTAACGTCATCAGTCAGACTGGATATTGTAACTCCCCATTCATTTTGACCTGATTTCTCCATTACTAACTTAATGCTAATATCTTTACCCAGTGAATCCTTCACCTTCGTTTCAAGCTCCACTAAAGTACCATCGACGGCACTGGACTTTAAGTTCCCATTGTAAGCAGCCTTGCTCGTAGCCTGTGGGGCCATTGTGGTATTAGTATCAATTTTGATATCAGTCGCACCACTCTGATTGACTACACCGTCATCATCGACCGGATACCCCTGTACAAGATTTCCTTGACCTGTTACAAGGTTGCCGTTTGAATCTAAATAAAAGTTTCCAGCACGGGTGAACATTTCGTTATTCCCTTGTCTTACAACAAAAAATCCGTCACCCGAGATGGCTACATCCAAGGATCTGCCTGTTGTCTGCAGACTTCCTTGTGTTTGAATCGTATCAATTGACGACAGAGATGCCCCAAGACCTACTTGCTTTGCATTTTGACCTCCACGGTTTTCAGTTGCTCTACTCGCGCCAGAAACGGTTTGGTTCATTAAATCCTGGAATGTGACACGCCCTTTTTTATACCCGTACGTATTTACATTTGCAATATTATTTCCGATTACATCCAGTTTTGTTTGAAAGTTTTTCATTCCACTAATACCCGAATACATTGAACGTAGCATGAATTTTTCCCCTTTCTTATTAGCTGCTTCAATCAGTCCACAGCTACAGGCCTCCATAAAAGGTCCAGCCTATGAATCTATTAATATCGTGCCATTAATGTTGGTAAAAATCTGTGAATGTGCTTCGTCACGGTCCAAAGCTGTGATCACCGTTTTGTTTTTAGCGCTTACGATTAACGCGGCATCTTTCAGAATCACCAGCGAATCCCCGACACCCTTCGATTTTGCCTCGTTTATTTTCGCCCCTATCTTCTCCCATGTATGTGGAGAAATAGAAATTCCGCGTTGCTCCATCCTTACCATTGCATGTTTGCTAATCTGTATGTGAGGTACATGTTGAATTGCTTTATCTAATTGGGCAGCAAATGATGATGCACTTGAAGGTTTAGTAATAGCTTTCGTTTTATTTGGTGCAATAGGTTGTGGTGAACGATGAAAGAACGTCTTTTCCATACAACCACTCCCTAAGATTCGATTTTAATTAATTTATCACTGGAGATTTTGTCACCTGCTTCAGTATGAAACCAAATGAGTGAATCTTTCTTTGAAACGGATTGAACGATTCCGCTCATCTCCCCATCTTCACTGTTCCATGTTACGTTCTTTCCTATTAATAAAGATGCATTAACGAGAGAAGCTTCAGGGGTACCCGTCGTATTCACTTGTGAAATATTCCCGGGAGTCAGGATTGTTCCGTCCTCCATAATGAATTCAACAGAGTCACCTTTAAAGCGGACTCCTTTTACGAATCCCTGTCCTTCTTGTATTTCGGGTGCATCGCCCGCTTCTGATTCTATGATTTTATGCCAAGTCACTTGTTTACCAACAAACTGATTGTAAGAGATCAATTGTGATTGACTTTGGTTATCCACAAATTTCTCCATTGTTTTCGTCAGGTTCGTCATCTGCTCTAATGATGAAAATGTAGCCATTTGTGCAATGAAGTCTTTGTCCTGCATCGGATTCAACGGATCTTGATTCTGTAATTGTGTCATCAGGATTTTCAGGAAGTCATCTTTTCCCAAAATATCCTTACCACCTTCACGCTGTTTTGATTGGACGGTGGAATATAGTAAGCTCGGATCGATTTTCGTCATATTATCACCTATATTTCGGTATTTACGAGATAATCCTTAAAGGATTGAGTTCTTTCTTCTTCCTGGTTTCCTCCATGATCTTGTTGATTCTGCTTTTGCTGTTGTGAGGACTGTTGTTGTGACTGCCCTTTAGAGTGACGCTCAGCATCTGTTAACGCCTGTGAGATTTCTATCTTCTCTACTTGAAGGTTCTGTGATGTAAATGCATGCTTTAATCCTTGAATTTGAGAATCAAGCATTTCTTTCGCAGTTGCCGTTGAAGCCAATATTTTCGCAGTCATCACTCCGTTTTGCTGTAGAAGTTCGATCCTTAGTGAGCCCAGTTGCTCTGGATATAACTTGATTAACAGCTTACTCATGTTCGGCTGTGACATCATTTGAGATTTACTTAGGATATTCTGAAACTCTTTCACAAATTGTTCATATTGAAGGGAGCGATTTCCTGATGAGAGACTCATGGAAACGGATTCTGTTTTCGGAAGAACAAACTGTATGTGGCTTGCCTGAATCGGTTGAATGCCTTTCTTCTCCACTGTGATCCCTTCTGTTGATGACTTCTTTTCCATTGTTTGCACGGGTGCCTGGCGTTGAAAAGCATCTTTTAATATCCGGGACCAATCCTTCGCCTGATTAAACTCCCTGGCCAGCGATTGATCTACACCCGCTCGTACCATCTTCATCATGTCTTTCAGCTCGGTCGCTTTTGAAGCTTCCACCACAAGTAAGTCTCGGTTAGCTGCCAAAAGTTCAATGACCTTTACAAGTCTGGTTACTTCTTCTATTGGGCCTTTTCCACTAATGCCCCCCACCTCATTTTTCAATGCGGATTGCAGCAGTTGCATCGTTCCCAACAGGATTTCATGAAGATCCTCTACTCTATCATCTGATGAAGACGAGGATTGCTCAGTCCCAATAAGAGCGGATTGAAGCTCATAAAAAAGTGTTTTGACCGTATCTTTATCCACACCAACTATTTCAGCGATTTGATCAAAGTCAAATTCCTTTAATCCGGATAAGTCTTCTAATTGTCCGTTTGATAGTCCTACTTCATCAAGCCCTGTTGCACGTAAGATGCCTGCCAGACTAACAAGAAGAGATAGTGTCTCGGGCTGTTTTACTTCTTCTCTTTCCACAACATGATTCGATACAAATCCTAAAAGTTTTGAAAACCCATCCATTTCTTTCTTAGGAAGCGTTGACTCCTTTCTCATCCCCATGGGAGAGTTGGGAGTTTGGGTACCTATTCCGATTTCCACTATTTCACCTCCTCTCAAAACCAAACCTATCTTTCCACCGTTGAGAGCAACTCCGTATATCCTGCAGCATCTTCCGGGGGCATTTTTTCTAAAATATCAGCTAGAGTATCAGGTTTGATACTTGATAGAATCTTCATGGCCTCATCATCATCCATGTTCATCAGAACAGGGGCAGCACTCTTTGCTGACATGGATTCAAATGTATTGACTACCTCTTTAAAGGCCCGTTTGTTTTCTTCACCAATCTGCCGTAACTCTTCAAGTTCTTCTTTTTGTTGCTGAATGGTTGCTTGCAGTTGTTCATTATCACTGTCTTTTTTATCTACTTCATTTTGAAGCTGGGCAATTTGCGCCTCTTGATCTTCGACTGAAGCTTGAAGTGAGACCATTCGCTCATGTAATTCGTCTGCTTCCCGGGCTTCGTTTGAAGGAAGGATATTAGCCAGAAAAGGAATATTCGAGCTGAATGATTGCGCTTTTTCAAATACATTGATTCCTGCAAATGTCATGATTACGAGAGCGAAGGTGATAGTAAACAATAGAGGAATGAAGATGATAAACACAACTCTTTGCAAACGACTGGACTGCTCTTTGTTTTCCTCTTCGATTACCTTTGCCATGAAATCACCTAACTCCCCGTTTCATATATTGAACGACTGATACTTCATCTAATTGTTTATTTTCCACTTGTTGATTAGTTTTCAAAAAGCGATGGAGATCGTTCTCCTTCATCTTTTCGTATTTCTTTACTTCTACGTTCATATCTACAAGTTTTTCTTCACACCAGTTCATCCGGTTCCTTGCTTGTATCACCAAGTCCTGGTAATAAGAAATGGTTCTTTCAAGATTGGTGATGAACTGTTGATGATGACGAATATGTTGTACAGATAAACCATTTTGCAACTTGGTTTCTTGATGCTGTTCGAGATTTTCTTTCTTTTTCAGAAACTCATAAAGCTTCTCGGCGACTTTTTCAAATTTCTCGATGGAACCCCTGTACATTTCCTGCACTTCATCTTTTTCTTTTTCCTTTAACGTTAAAATACGTTGAAACCTGTATTGATAACTCACTCGATTCATCCACCTTTTTCCGATAGCTTTATAAGTTCATCAACACTTTCAGGGAGAGACACCTGTTCGTATACTCCCTGTTTCAAGAAGGAGATGATACCTGGATAGTATTGGATGGCTTCATCAACCTCATGGGAAGTACCCTTTTTATAAGCACCAATTTGGATAAGATCCTCAGAGTTCATATAAGTACTTAATAACTCTCTTATTCTCGTAGCGGCATGCAAATGTTCCATAGATGCGAGATGATTCATTAACCTGCTCACACTTTTTAAAATATTGATAGCCGGATATTGACCTCTATTTGCGATTTGGCGGTCAAGTACAATATGGCCATCCAGTATCCCCCTAACCGTGTCAGAAATTGGCTCATTTAAATCATCACCATCTACCAACACGGTGTAAAATGCTGTAATGCTCCCGAGTACATTTGTTCCTGTTCTTTCTAATAGTTTCGGTAAAATAGCAAACACAGATGGCGTGTACCCTTTAGTGGTCGGAGGTTCACCGACAGCCAACCCGATTTCCCTCTGAGCCATAGCTACACGTGTCGCGGAATCCATCATGAGCATGACGTTCATTCCTTTATCCCGAAAATATTCCGCGATGGCAGTAGCTGTGAAGGCTCCTTTAATCCTCATTAGTGCAGGTTGATCAGACGTGGCTGCCACTACTATCGTTCGCTTTAATCCTTCTTCACCTAAATCTCTTTCAATGAATTCCCTTACTTCCCTGCCCCGCTCACCGATTAACGCAATTACATTTAAATCCGCTTTCGTGTTTCGGGCAATCATTCCAAGCAGTGTGCTTTTCCCTACCCCACTTCCAGCGAATATTCCGACCCTTTGGCCTTTACCTACAGTCAGCATGCTGTCGATGGCTTTTACTCCAACCTCCATTTTTTCGTTAATGGGCGGTCTGGATAAAGGATTGGGAGGGTCTTGCTCTGTATATGTCGTACTTAAGCCATTCGGTAAGTGACTTCCATCAAGTGGATGTCCGAGGGAATCAATTACCTTCCCTATTAAAGATGGTCCAATTTTGATTTCTAATGACTTTGAGGTACCTTCTACTAAACTGCCTGGAGATATATCCTGCATATTGGTATAAGGCATGAGGATCACTAAATCATCATTAAACCCAACCACTTCTGCTAGAATCACTTTTTGTTTGCCCCGGGATAGAATATGAATATGACAGACTTCACCTACAGAACTTTCAGGCCCTTGAGATTCGATCATTAACCCTACAACCCTTTTCACCTTTCCAAACTTTTTGAAAGTTGGAATCTGGGAGATATGGTGAATTAGATCTGCTGCTTTCATTCAACATCACCTTCCAGAAAATGAAGAAGCTTATGTTTTAACTCTCTTAACTGGGAGTCCACACTCACAATGACACGTCCCTGATTGGTTTCTATATAACATTCCTCAGGTTGAAGATCATCATTTGCATAAATAAAGCATTGAACATCCGTGGGGAACATGACTTCAAGCTCATTTTTGTTTTCAACTAAAAGCTTATGCCTAGACGGATGAACATGAATTTGAATATGAGGCAGATCCCTTACCTCCTTTAATCCCCGTTCCACGATCGAAAAGAAATAATCGGGTTCTTCCTGAAGTTTCCGATTCATGATTTTCTCAGCACATGTAATACCTAAGCTGACAATAACCTTCTCTGCATTTTGAATATAGTCTTGATACTGCTGCTTATTTCTTTCGGTCACTTCATTGGCTTCCGTTAATCGCTGTTGATATTCTTGATAACCTTTGTTTCTACCCTCTTCTTCACCTTGAAGAAATCCGGCATTATAGGCTTCCTGCATGAGTTGTTCGCGCTCAACCAGCCATTTTTCTTTCTCGCGTTCAATTTGACTTTGAGCATCGAAAATCATCTCTTTCGCTTCTTCGATTATTCGGGCCGCTTTCTCATTCGCTTCATCTATAATGTGATTTCCCTCGGCTGATTTGTTCATTCTAAAGTCGTTGTCTTCATGTTGCTTAAATTCTTCTAGTGTTTTAACCCTTTTAAGGGATATCAGTTTTTGATTTTCATCAATGGTACGAGCAATGGAGGATTTAATGATTCTAGACAATAATATCGTCTCCTCCACCACGGGCTATGATGATTTCACCGGAATCCTCTAACCGTCTTATCACTGCTACAATCCGTGACTGTGCTTCTTCTACATCCCGTAATCGAACCGGCCCCATGAATTCCATTTCCTCTTTAAGGGTTTCCACCATGCGATTAGACATGTTTCTAAATACCACTTCTTTCACCTCATCACTTGATACTTTAAGGGACAGGAGCAGATCTTCGTTATCACAATCGCGAATGACACGTTGAATGGAACGTCCATCAAGGGTGACAATGTCTTCAAACACAAACATTCTCTTCTTGATTTCTTCAGCCAATTCAGGATCTTGTATTTCTAGTGCATCCAGAATGGTCTTCTCCGTAGAGCGATCTACCCCATTCAGCACTTCCACTACTGCTTCGACTCCACCCGTCTGCGTATAATCCTGGGTCACAGTAGCCGAAAGCTTTCTTTCAAGGATAGCTTCCACTTCACTTATCACTTCCGGCGAAGTTCCATCCATGATTGCGATTCTCCTGGCAATATCTGCTTGAACTTCTTGAGGAAGTTCAGAAAGAATTTGGCCTGCTTGCTGTGGTTCAAGATAAGATAGAATTAATGCAATGGTTTGAGGATGTTCGTTTTGAATAAAGTTGAGAATTTGAGCAGCATCGGCTCTCCGTGCAAAGTCAAAAGGCTTAACTTGTAAGGATGAAGTTAATCGGTTAATGATCGCCAATGCTTGTTCTGATCCAAGTGCTTTTTCTAATACTGTTTTGGCATAGCCAATTCCGCCCTGGGAGATATAATCTTGAGCAATGGCGATATGGTGAAATTCTTCTAAGATATCCTCTTTAGCTTCAGTCTCCACCTTTTTGACTCCGGATATCTCTAACGTTAACTTCTCGATTTCTTCTTCTGACAAGTGCTTGTATACTGATGCGGATACATCAGGACCAAGAGAGATCAGGAGGATGGCTGCTTTCTGTTTTCCCGTTAAATCTTTCTCTCTTCTAACCACATTCATCCCTCCTAATCCTCTGATAACCAGGTTCGTAATAATTTTGCGAATTCTTCAGGTTTTTCTTTGGCCATTTTTTCAAGTTGTTTCCGGCGAATCGACCCTTCTGTTTCTTCTTTAGGTTCAATTTCCGGTATATGGACAGGCTCCCTTGTTTCTTCATATGCCATTTCTTCTATTTTTTCTTTCTTTCTAGAGCGAATCAGGAAAAATACCAGCAGTACAATGACAATAAGAAGTATTCCACCTACCACATAGATCCACCATGGGAGAACAGATTTTTCTTCAGATGCCAAATCGACTTTCCCATTAAATGGTTGAACCGAGACGATTACTTTGTCTTCTATTGCTTCATCTGTCAATTCAGGGTTGGCTTCTTTATCAATGGAAGTTCGTACAATGGTCGATAATACTTGGCGGATATCATCCACCCTGTCTTGTGGCAGGGAGTTTATCTCTTCAGGATTTGGCGGTTCCACCATAACCTGAATCCCAAGGTCCCTTATTTTATACGGGCTCTCAACTACTTCTTTACGGATACGATTGACTTCATTGTTAATCGTTTCCTCCATTCGTTCATAATCACCATTTGATTCTGAACCGGAACCATAAGTATCCCCTGTATTTGTTGGCTCATTAGCATCACCGGCTCCAGGTGTCCCACCCGGGTTTGCCCCTTCTCCCGAGAAGGTTTCTGTGATTCGTTGTGCGCTTACGGCTATTCCTTCCATATTTTCTTCATCCACTGGTGTAACCAGGTTTTCTTCACGGTTTTCCTGGGTAAAGTCTATATCAGTAGTAACCGATACAACCACTTTGTTAAATCCAATCAATGTGCCTAACATATTCTGAACTTGACGTTGTATATCACGTTCAATTTCTTTCTTGACATCCATTTGTTGAGCAAAGTTACCCCCGCCCATGGAATCATTTTGAGATTCCAAGTCAAAATACTCAAAAAATTGATTCATGATGACGATATTCTCAGTAGGGAGATCAGGAACACTTTTGGAAACCAGATGGTAAAGGGATTTAATCTGCTTTTGATCAAATGTGAAACCAGGATTTGTATTTAATACAATCGAAGCTGATGCTTGTTGTATGTCATCATTTAAGAACACCTGCTTTTCTGGAAGATTGATCATTACTTTAGCATCCTGTACTCCTTCAATTCCTTTCATGAGTTGAGCAAGTTCTGTTTGCATCGCATCCAGCTTCAACACATTAAATTCATTATCTGTCATACCAAACCCGGCATTTTGACTGAAAAAGGAGTAATCAATACTGCCCGAGTTAGGAATACCTTCTGCAGCCAATTCAACCTTCAATGTATCTACTTGTTCTTTAGGAACCATGATGGTTGATCCACCATCGGAAATCTCCGATGGGACTCCTCTACCATCGAGATTTTCTTTTATCGTTCCTGTTTCTGAAGGTGATAAATTACTGTATAGGGGAACAAGAGTCGTTCTTGTTGCAAAGAAGCTTACAACACTAATCAGAATGACTGTTATAAGAAAGGTTGCTCCCATACTTATTTTCTGTTTTTTTGTTCTGCTTGCCCAATAAGACTTTATCTGTTCTGTATATTTCTTAAACGAATCATTCATTACAATCCTCCGGTACATGACTGAATGAGTCTACTACATTGGCATTCTCATTATTTCTTGGTACGCTTCTACTACTTTGTTACGCACTTCCATGGTCGTTTGCAATGTGATGCTTGCCTTTTGTGAAGCAATCATCACTTGATGAAGATCAACATTTTCTCCCCGTACAAGCTTCTCAGTCATCTGATCTGATTGAACTTGCATGGAATTCACTTCGTCAATGGACTGTTTAAGTAATTGACTGAAATTCTCTGTAGCTTCTGAAGGAGAGACATTTTTTTTTGCAATTGACGGACTAATAATTTCGGGATTAATCGAACCTATATTATGTATTGCCATAGATTTATAACCTCTTTCTATTTACCGATTTCCAATGATTTCATTAACATCGCTTTATTCGCATTAAACACAGTAACGTTTGCTTCATATGAACGAGTGGCCGATATGAGGTCAACCATTTCTCGTAATGGATCTACGTTGGGCAGCTGCACATATCCCTCGCCATTCGCATCAGGATGTTCTGGATCGTACACCATTTTAAATGGTGTTTCGTCATCTTCTTCAATTCTGGAAACCTTTACCCCGCTTCCAACATTGTGATTGTCCCTTGTGTGCATGGCTTTATTTAAAAATGAAGAAAATTGATTTTCCTTTGGTGCCATTACAACAGATTTCCTCTTATATGGCTGCCATTCTCCTCCCACCATCTCTCCTCTTGTTGTGTCTGCATTCGCCATGTTTGATGAAATGACATCCATTCTTAAGCGTTGGGCAGTAAGGGCAGATGCTGTTGTATTCATACTTGTAAATATCGCCATGATTATTTACCTCCCCTTACAACCGTTTGAAGACCGTTAAACTTACCATTCATTCGATCTGTTAAGGCATTGAAATAGATTTGATTCGAAGCCATTTCTGACATTTCCTGATCTAAATCCACACCATTTCCATTGTGATTATATTGATAAGCTGTTTTTGTTTTAACCGCCGGATGATGATTACTTGACTGAAAGGTGAAATGTCGCTGATCTGTTTTTTTGGCATTGATTTGCTGAACTGACTGGTCTAGCATTGCCTTAAATTCTACTTCTTTTGCTTTATAATTTGGAGTATCGGCATTTGCGATATTTTGAGAAATCACTTTTTGATTTAACGAGGCGTAATTCAGTCCTCTTTCCAGAGTTGTGAAAGTGTTGGAAAATAATTTCACTTAAGGCACCTCTATCCGTTTTTTTGACAAGATACTACTATTTTTTACAAATTTAGCATGCAACAGTATTTATTGTAATGTTTAGCAAGATTAGTGTCTATGAATATTCCGTAAATTTTCAAGAATGAGGGCGAAATTCAAAGAATTCGTGACTTTTAATCTACATTTAACCCTTAAATTACCAAGGATATTTTACCAATTTAATGTGAATTTTTCTAGTTTTATTACATACATGTTACATATACACATGAATGTCCGATTCGATTTCATACATACAAAATCCAACGATGATGCGTTCAAAATGGTTATTTCACCTAATACCACTCTTTTACACACGAAAATATCACCTTCCAAGAGGTGAATGTCATCATATTACTCACTCTGTCATCTTAATTAATCAAACTGTCGAAAATAGTCGTAACATTGTTGTAACTTTATTGTACTATTCGTGCCATATATGACAATACCTTATGAAAGATTACCAATAGTCCATTCGACTTATTTTCCCTAAACAATCAGACATTTCCGCCCATTTGTACTACAAAAGCTCCGGGGCTTTGCCCAGAGGCAGGCGACAAGTATAAGACGAGTCCACCGGAGGAAAGGCGTTCTTTGCCTTTTTGATGGGCTTGACTTATGACCTCGAGCCTCTAAGCCCCGTAGCTGGACGACACAAAAGCGGAGGGGCTTCGCTCTGAGGCGACAAGCATAAGACGAGTCCACCGGAAAGGCGTTCTTTGCCTTTTTGATGGACTTGACTTATGACCTCGAGCCTCTAAGCCCCGTAGCTGGACGACACAAAAGCGGAGGGTGCCTTCAGAAGCAAGCATTATGGTAACAAATAAAAAAGCTGTTCCCCGTTTAACGGGGAACAGCTTTTCATTGGATTAATTTGTACGAAGCTTATCTAACTCAACTAAGAATTTATTGTTTAATACTTTAATGTAAGTACCTTTCATTCCCAGGGAACGAGACTCAATTACTCCCGCACTTTCTAATTTACGAAGGGCATTGACGATTACTGAACGGGTAATCCCCACTCTATCCGCAATTTTAGAAGCAACTAGAAGGCCTTCATTACCATTTAACTCTTCAAAGATATGCTCAATCGCTTCAAGCTCACTGTAAGATAAAGAACTGATCGCCATTTGCACTACAGCCTTGCTTCTAGCTTCCACTTCGATTTCTTCCGCTTTTTCACGAAGGATTTCCATTCCTACCACTGTTGCACCATATTCACCCATGATCAGATCATCATCTTCAAAGCTAGCTTCAAGACGAGCAAGAATCAATGTACCCAGTCTTTCTCCTCCACCAATAATAGGAACGATTGTCGTTAACCCATTTTTGAAGAATTCTCTATTTTCAACAGGGAAAGCAGTATATTCACTGTTAACATCCAGGTTTGGAGAAGTCTCTTGAACATTAAACAGGTTTTGAGTATACTCCTCAGGGAATTGACGATCAGCAAGCATTTGTTTCATTCGTTCATTTTCAATTTGCTGATTAATGGCGTAGCCAAGTAATTTCCCTCGGCGACTTACAACGAATACATTTGCTTCAATTACCTTGCTAAGTGTTTCTGACATTTCTTTAAAGTTAACTGGTTTACCCGCTGCTTTTTGCAGCATAGCATTAATGGTTCTTGTTTTACCTAATAAATTCATTACATTTCCTCCTACTACAACTTAAGTGTATCTATTATTTAATTTTGTATTCTGATTGATTCATCTATCTTTACCCAATAGAATGAAGGTGAAAACTTATAGAATAAACTGACTCAGATCCTTATTCTTAGCTATGGCGCCTAACTTATCATCCACGTACTTAGGTGTGATATTAATCGTTTCCAATGTAATATCAGGAGCTTCAAAGGAAAGATCCTCGAGAAGTTTTTCCATAATGGTATGAAGTCTTCTCGCTCCTATATTATCCGTGTTCTGGTTTACATCATAGGCAATTTCAGCAAGTCTACGAATAGCATCGTCAGAAAATTCAATTTGTATACCTTCTGTTTCCATTAAAGCAATATATTGTTTAATGATTGCGTTATCAGGTTCAATGAGTATACGCACAAAGTCTTCTGTAGATAGCTTCTGAAGTTCCACTCTGATTGGAAAACGTCCTTGTAATTCCGGAATAAGATCAGATGGTTTACTCATATGAAAGGCACCTGCGGCAATGAAAAGCACGTGATCTGTTTTCACCGAACCATGCTTTGTGACTATCGTAGATCCTTCTACAATAGGAAGGATGTCACGTTGAACCCCTTCTCTCGAAACATCGGCTGAAGATTGGCCAGAGCTCTTGCTTGCTATTTTATCAATCTCATCGATAAAGATGATTCCTGATTGTTCTGCGCGCACGATTGCCTCCTGGGTTACTTCATCCATATCAATAAGCTTTTGAGCTTCCTCATTTGTAAGAACGACTCTTGCTTCTTTCACCTTTAATTTACGTTTTTTCTTCTTCTTTGGCATAAAGTTGCTCATAGCATCCTGCATATTCATGCCCATTTGTTCCATACCCGAGCCTTGAAGCATATCGAACATGGAGGGTTGCTGCTCTTCTACTTCTATCGTGATGAACTCCTCTTCAAGTTCACCATTTTGAAGTCTTGTTTCCACTCTGCGCCTTTGCTCTTGAAGGGAAATCTCTTCCTGCTTTTCTTCCTCTTCTTCCGAAGTGCCCTGAGTCTGATTACCACCAAAGATCATTTCAAATGGGTTTTTGTAAGAGGTGGACTTTTTCTTAGATGGTACAACGAGTTCCACTAGGCGGCGGTTAGCATTTTCAGCTGCTCTTTCACGAACCCCTACCATTTTCTCCTCTTTCACCAGACGGACAGACGTTTCGACTAAATCTCTCACCATTGATTCCACATCACGTCCAACATAGCCTACTTCTGTAAACTTAGTAGCCTCTACTTTTACAAAAGGCGCCCTGACAAGCTTCGCAATTCTTCTGGCAATCTCTGTTTTCCCGACACCGGTTGGTCCCATCATTAATATGTTCTTTGGAATCACTTCATCCTTTAATACATCAGAGAGAAGGCTACGGCGATATCGATTTCGCAATGCGACAGCGACCGCTCGCTTTGCATCTTTTTGTCCTACAATATATTGATCGAGACGTTCAACAATTTGTCTTGGAGTTAAGTGATCAGTATTCTTCATCAAATGGCACACTCCTTACTTTCCCTATAGTGTAAAAGAATATAAAAATTTCAGCCTGATGATTAATGTTTATAGCTCTTCAACAATAATTTGGTTATTCGTATATACACATATATCAGCAGCGATTTGTAAGGAAGACTGAGCGATTTCCCTGGCAGATAAATGGTCACCTGCGTATTGTTTTAAAGCTCTTCCAGCAGATAATGCATAATTACCACCTGATCCAATGGCTAAAATCCCATCGTCCGGTTCAATGACTTCACCAGTTCCTGAAATTAGCAGCAAGTGATTTTCATCCATTACAATCAACATTGCTTCAAGCTTTCTTAACACTTTGTCGCTCCTCCACTCTTTAGCTAACTCAACAGCTGCCCTCGGGAGATTTCCATTAAATTCCTGAAGCTTCCCTTCAAACTTTTCTGATAGTGTGAATGCATCGGCAACTGAACCTGCAAAACCTGCTAATACTTTGCCATTAAATAGCTTCCGTACTTTTTTTGCTGTATGCTTCATCACAACTGTATTGCCAAATGTCACCTGTCCGTCCCCGGACATCGCACATTTGCCTTTATGCTGCACTGCAAAAATAGTGGTTGCGTGGAATTGTTCCATATCCTGACCTCCAACTCTTCTAAGCACGGGGATGATGTGCTAAATATGTTTTTCTCAACTGATCCTTCGATACATGAGTATATACTTGAGTTGATGATAACTGAGAGTGACCAAGAAGTTCTTGAACCGTTCTTAAATCGGCACCATTATTAAGTAGATGCGTGGCAAACGTATGCCTTAACATATGGGGGTGGATTTTTCCGGTCAAGGAAGCCTTCTCGATAATCTTATTTAAGATAAGACGTACCCCTCTCTGGGTTAATGCTCCGCCACGATGATTGACCAACAATTGGGTATGAGTTTGATTCTTCATTAACTTAGGGCGGGACACTGTTATGTATTGTTCTATAGCATCGTGGGCAAAGCTTCCAAATGGCACATATCTCTCTTTGTTCCCTTTACCTTTAACAAGGATTGTAGAAAGCCCTAAATCTACGTCCTTCAACTGAATGCTTGTGCATTCACTTACGCGAATACCCGTAGCATAAAGAAGTTCAAAGATGGCACGGTTGCGAATGTCTAAAGGCTTGTCTCCTCCGCACGCTTCTAACAATGCTTGTATTTCTTCCTCATAAAAAAATTTAGGTAATCGCTGTTCTTTTTTAGGAAGATTCACAAAGGAAAATGGATTATCGTTGAGCTGCTTTTCCCGATTTAAATAGCGGTAAAAACTTCTTAAACTGGATACCTTCCTTGAAATGGAAGATCTCATTAAACCATGATCATGCAGCTTAGTTAAAAAAAGTCTTGCATCAGAATACTCGACATCTTTTAATGAACTTAAACCTTGTTCTTTCATAAATACGTAGAACTCTTCAATATCATGACGATATTGTTCAAAAGTGTGAGCAGAATAATGCTTTTCTATTTGTATATATTCAGTAAAGGATTGTAATTGTTCATATAATTGATTTTTCATTTTTAACACCTCACAAGGGCTACTAAATAGTAACACACCCTAGCTGCCCTTGCAATGAATTTTACACTTTTTTCACAAAGTTCTGAATTGTTTCTAAGGCCCGATTGGCATGTTGCTCATTACGCTCTTTTTTGCCTTTGACCTTTTTTGGCAAATCAGGGAGTAGACCGAA
Source organism: Rossellomorea aquimaris (assembly GCF_035590735.1). Classification (NCBI taxonomy): domain Bacteria; kingdom Bacillati; phylum Bacillota; class Bacilli; order Caryophanales; family Bacillaceae; genus Rossellomorea; species Rossellomorea aquimaris. The sequence goes on along the minus strand of NZ_CP141595.1, from coordinate 1,921,684 downwards.
ATTAGCATTCATCGGTTGGAAGTTGGTCTTGTTGGCCGTCGTAATATATCTTGCCATACTTCCAATCGCTGTTTCATGAGGGAATACCACAGGTGATTCACCTATAGCCAATTTCGCTGCATTGATTCCCGCGATCAGCCCGCTTGCAGCAGATTCCACATAACCTTCCACTCCAGTCATTTGCCCGGCAAAAAACAGGTTCTCATGATCTTTTAGTTGATAGGTATCTTTTAGAACATTGGGAGAGTTGATGAAGGTATTTCTGTGCATCACCCCAAAACGGACAATTTCTGCATTCTCAAGTCCCGGAATTAATTGAAGCACTTCTTTTTGCGGTCCCCACTTTAAATGTGTTTGAAAGCCAACAATATTGTAAAGTGTGCCTGCTGCATCATCTTGTCGTAATTGAACAACAGCATATGGTCGTTTACCTGTTTTAGGTTCTTCTAATCCCACCGGTTTTAAAGGACCAAATAACATGGTTTTCTTCCCCCTGGATGCCATCACTTCTATCGGCATGCATCCTTCAAAGAATATCTCTTTTTCAAATTCTTTTAAAGGCACCGTTTCAGCTGAAATAAGGGCTTCGTAGAAACGATTGAACTCAGTTTCTGTCATCGGGCAATTTAAGTATGCCGCTTCCCCTTTGTCATACCGGGATTTCAAATACACTTTGTCCATATCTATGGAATCTTTCTCAATGATTGGTGCAGCTGCGTCGTAGAAATATAAATGTTCTTCTCCCGTTACTTTTCTGATTTTCTCAGAAAGACTCTCACTTGTAAGTGGTCCCGTTGCTATAATGGTGATCCCTTCAGGTAAATCCGTGACCTCTTCATTATATACCGTGACATTGGGGTGGTTCTTCACTTTATCAGTGACCTGGGCTGAAAATTCGTGTCGATCCACGGCCAATGCTCCTCCTGCAGGAACGGAACAGGCATCGGCTGCTGACATGATGACAGAATCTAAATGCCGCATCTCCTCTTTTAATACACCAACAGCATTGGTTAATGTATTCGCTCTAAGCGAGTTGCTGCACACAAGCTCTGCAAATTTATCTGTATGATGGGCAGGTGTTTGACGTACCGGTCTCATTTCAAAAAGGTTAACCTTTATTCCCCTCTTAGCAATCTGCCAAGCTGCTTCACTTCCCGCTAACCCTGCTCCAATAACATTTACTGGCATCTATATAAACCTCCTGTAAATCAATCCTTCAACTTAACCAAATTGTATTGTACACCAATGCACAATGATAAAAAAGACAAAAGCATATTGAGAATTTGTCTTTTTGACTAAATGCAAACAGAAAAGGGCTGACCCATCAGGTAATAGAGAAATCACCTGTTGGGACAGTCCCTTGTTACATTGTATAAGTTCATTGTTCAACAATCAATCTTTTTTATAGTTCAGATGAACAGAAAACTCACACTACTTCTGAGTTTCTTCTTTATAATCACAATTCGTACATTGAATTTGATTACCCTTTTTAAGCTTTTTCTCTACAAGCAATTCTGAACACTTCGGACATTTCCGTTCGATCGGCTTATCCCATGATAAGAAGTCACATTCAGGATATTGGTCACAACCGTAGAAAATACGCTTTTTCTTGCTTTTTCGTTCGATGATATTGCCTTTATCACATTTTGGACACTTGACACCGATTTCCTTGACGATTGGCTTAGTATTTCTGCAATCAGGAAAATTACTGCAGGCCATGAACTTTCCATATCTGCCCATTTTAAATACCATTGGATGTCCGCATTCTTCACAATCTTCACCGGCAGGTTCATCGCGGATTTCGATTTTTTCCATCTCATTTTCCGCTTTTTCTAAATGTTTTTCAAAATCCTGATAAAAGCGATCGATGATTCTTTCCCACTTCACATTGCCGTCTTCAATATCATCCAGGCTGCGCTCCATGTTTGCCGTAAACTCGACGTCAATGATATCAGGAAAGAACTCTCTCACCAATTCTAAAACGATTTCCCCCAGTTCAGTCGGAATGAAACGCTTATTATCCAATGTTACATAGCCTCTTCGTTGAATCGTGTCAAGAGTCGGAGCATATGTGGAAGGCCGGCCAATACCCAGTTCTTCCAGCGTCTTGACGAGCCTCGCTTCTGTATACCTTGGTGGTGGTTGAGTGAAATGCTGATTTGGGTCAATGCTTTCACTTTTCACTTTATCGTTTTCTTCCAAGGCTGGAAGAAGATTGTCTTTTTCTTCTTTCTGATCATCAGATCCTTCAACATAGACTTTCATAAAGCCTGGAAACTTCACTTTAGAGCCGGTTGCTCTAAACATGACTGAACCATTTACAATATCCACACTCATCGTATCCATAATTGCCGGGGACATTTCACTTGCGACAAATCGTTCCCAAATCAATTTATAAAGTCTATATTGATCTCTTGAAAGATACTCTTTCACTGAAGCCGGATCCCTTAATGTACTGGTTGGACGGACGGCTTCGTGGGCATCCTGAGATTTTTGTTGTTTTTTCTCTTTACGCTCAGACTGCTTAACGAAGTCATTCCCATATTTATTAACGATGTATTCGTTCGCTTCTTTTTGAGCCACTTCAGAAATACGAGTCGAGTCTGTTCTCATATAAGTAATAAAACCAACCGTGCCTTCTTTCCCCATCTCAATTCCTTCATATAATTGTTGGGCAAGCATCATGGTTTTCTTTGCACGGAAGTTTAATTTTCTCGCTGCTTCCTGCTGTAGTGAAGAAGTTGTAAATGGCGGAGCAGGATTCCGTTTTCTTTCCTTTTTTGTTACTTTGTTAATTTCAAAGGACTTCCCTTTTACTTTCCCAAGCACTTCTTTCACATCTTCTTCGGTCTTCAATTCAACCTTCTTACCGTCCATTCCGTAAAACGATGCCTGAAATGTATCGTTCCCTTTTGTGAATTCCGCTTCTATTGACCAGTACTCTTCTGGAGTAAAGCTTTTGATTTCATTTTCCCGGTCAATAATTAATCTTAGTGCGACGGATTGCACTCTCCCTGCACTCAGACCTTTTTTAACTTTCTTCCAAAGGAGCGGGCTGATGTTGTAACCCACTAACCGATCTAAAATCCTGCGTGCTTGCTGAGCATCGACTAAATCCATATTGATCGCGCGTGGATGCTTAAAAGACTCTTTAATCGCATCCTTCGTGATCTCATTAAATACCACACGACAGTCGGAAGTGGAATCCATGTCAAGGCTGTGAGCCAAATGCCAGGCAATTGCTTCTCCTTCTCTGTCGGGGTCAGCCGCGAGGAAGATTTTTTTGACTTTTTTTGCTGCTGTTTTCAATTCTTTTAATACAGGGCCTTTACCACGTATCGTTATATACTTAGGTTCAAATTCGTTTTCTACATCTACGCCCATTTGACTCTTCGGTAAGTCTCTGATGTGGCCCATTGAAGCCCTGACCTTATATTTTTTTCCTAAATAACGCTCAATTGTTTTCGCCTTTGCCGGCGACTCTACTATTACTAAATAATCTGCCATCCGATAAGCCTCCTTAAAGAGGGAAATAATCACTGTTTATAGCACCTTGGAATGTTTATGATCCGAGTGAAACGGAAACGTTTACACTTTCATTCACATAGGTATAGAATTGATATCAGTGTAGATAATCACTACTTTTAACGATTTATTTCTCTTATATATAGTTTTAGATACCTGTTGCAAAATGTATAACAGTTTCACAATAATTGCAACCATTTTGTATAAATAACTTGTAATTATTCAGTTATCCATGGCAAAAACCCTACTGTATTAAAAGATTCTATATCATATTTCCCTAATTTATACTCCCAGTTCTGAAAAAATATCTTCTATTGATAAGACCATTCGTGCACCTTCCTGGATTAGACTGTTGGTGCCTTCTGCTAAAGGCTCATATATGGATCCTGGTATACATAATACTTCTCTTCCTTCATTTAATGCATAATCAGCCGTGATGAACGTCCCGCTCTTTTTTCTTGCCTCCGTAACAAGCACTGCATCTGATAGACCGCTGATGATCCTATTTCTAAAAGGAAATTGCCATTTTTCGGGTTTAATATAAGGGGGATATTCAGAGAGGAGAAGCTGATGCTTCATCATATGATGGGCTAATCCTTCATTTTGCTTCGGATAAATGTGGTTGAAACCTCCACCAAGGACACCTATCGTTTGTCCACCTGATTGAATCGTTTCGTTATGAGCCACCGTATCTGCACCTTGCGCTAGTCCACTTACAATGACTACCTCTTTCTTCACCAGCTGTGGAATCATATCGCGAAGAATTACATCAGTATAAGAGGTGGCATTTCTCGAACCAATAATGGCCAATTTCTTTGACCCATGAAGGAGATTCCTGTTTCCTTTTAAAAAGAGAAGAAAGGGGGGATCATATACGTTTCTCAGTAGAGCAGGGTAATCTTCGTCCATAATCGTGATCCAGTCTATATCATTTTCTGAATAAAGCTTTTTGTATCGGTCTGAATTAAATGAATGGAGATCTCTATAGAAGAGTTCTGAATTGACTGAGGTGGAAAGGGTTATTTGTTGAAGCGTAGAAGGGGATAAATCAAAGATAGAGTGTAATTGCTGGAGCGATTCTAGTATTTTTTTTGTTCCTTTTAATCCAATTCCCCGACAATGATGAATATGAAATAGAATATGACGACGATCTTTCATTTATAACCTCCTGAATTTTGGTTAATAGAGAATATAAAACTGAGACTGATAGCTTGAATGCCATCAGTCTCAATACATGATTAATGAGTTTTACATTTATCTAAGATTCCTTCTTCTTTAAGAACCTTTATTAATGTTTCTCCCATATCTGAAGGTGTTGGAGCAACTTGAATTCCGCATTCATTCATAACGCGAATCTTCTCATCAGCTGTTCCTTTACCGCCTGAAATGATCGCACCTGCATGGCCCATACGTTTTCCTGGAGGTGCTGTACGTCCTCCAATGAATCCTACTACAGGCTTAGTCATGTTGGCTTTAACCCATTCGGCTGCTTCTTCTTCCGCAGTACCTCCGATTTCACCAATCATGATGACGGCATACGTATCTTCATCTTCATTGAACGCTTTCAATACATCGATAAAGTCTGTTCCGTTCACAGGATCTCCACCGATACCGACTGCCGTAGACTGACCGATTCCCGCTTGTGAAAGTTGGTGAACTGCTTCATACGTAAGTGTACCAGAGCGTGAAACAACTCCTACATGACCCTTCGTATGGATGTAACCAGGCATGATCCCGATTTTACACTCTTCAGGAGTGATGACTCCTGGGCAGTTCGGTCCTACAAGGCGTGTTTTCTTGCCTTCCATATAACGCTTAACCTTCACCATATCCAATACCGGGATATGTTCAGTAATACAGATTGCCAAATCAAGCTCTGCATCTACTGCTTCCATGATTGCATCTGCTGCAAACGGAGCAGGAACATAAATGACGGATGCATTTACGCCAGTTGCTTTCTTTGCTTCTTCAACTGTATTGAAAACAGGTACGCCTTCAACCTCAGTTCCGCCTTTTCCAGGTGTTACACCTGCCACGATTTGTGTACCGTATTCAAGCATTTGCTTCGTATGGAAAAGAGCTGTTGATCCTGTAATCCCTTGTACAACAACCTTGGTATCTTTATTAATAAATACGCTCATTAGTCCCCCGCCTTTCTCAGCCTACTTGCTCAACGATTTTTTGTGCGCCGTCCGCCATAGATTCAGCTGCAATGATATTCAATCCTGATTTATTAAGGATTTCTTTCCCTAAGTCAACATTTGTACCTTCAAGACGAACCACAAGTGGAACTTGAAGTCCGATTTGCTTAGCTGCTTCTACAACACCTGTTGCAATAACATCACATTTCATGATTCCACCGAAGATATTGACGAAAATACCTTTAACGTTTTCATCAGAAAGAATGATTTTAAAAGCTTCTGTTACCTTTTCCGCTGTCGCACCGCCCCCAACATCAAGGAAGTTAGCGGGATCTCCGCCGTAATGCTTTACGATGTCCATCGTTGCCATGGCAAGACCGGCTCCGTTCACCATGCAACCGATATTTCCATCCAGGGAAATATAGCTTAGGTCATATTTAGAAGCTTCGATTTCTTTTGCATCTTCTTCTTCAAGATCTCGTAATTCAATCACATCTTTTTGACGGTATAATGCATTTGAATCGAAGTTGAACTTCGCATCCAATGCCATTACGTCTCCATCACCTGTTACAACTAAAGGATTGATTTCGACAATAGAAGCATCCTTTTGGACGTACACGTTGTAAAGACCCATCATGAACTTAGCTGCTTTTCCAACAAGTTTTTGAGGAATATTGATATTGAATGCAATACGTCTCGCTTGGAAACCTGTTAATCCAACAACTGGATCAATATACTCTTTAAAGATCTTTTCCGGTGTTTCTTCTGCTACTTCTTCGATTTCTGTTCCGCCTTCTTCAGAAGCCATCAGGACAACTTGGGAAGTCGCGCGGTCGAGTACCAGACCTACGTAATATTCTTTCTTAATATCACAGCCTTCTTCAATAAGTAAGCGCTTTACTTCCTTACCTTCAGGACCTGTTTGGTGAGTTACTAAAGTTTTACCGATTAACTCATCTGCATATGTACGCACTTCGTCCAGGCTTTTAGCGATTTTCACTCCGCCAGCTTTACCTCGACCACCTGCATGGATTTGGGCTTTCACTACATACACGCTGGAATCTAATGTCTTCGCCGCTTCTACTGCCTCTTCAGCTGTAAAAGCCACTTTACCATTTGGTACGGATACCCCGTAATTTCTGAGGATTTCTTTACCTTGATATTCATGGATATTCATTTTCCATCCTCCTATCAAACTCTTCAAAAAATAGACTGCGCTTTCATTGTATAAAATGACAGTATATCTGTCTACCATTATGCTAAAAATATTATATTAATTTTAAAATTCTGAACTTAAGATAGTAGAATTACTCCATTTGTTCCATTGTTCTTGAAGGGACTATCCTTGAAATTATTATTCTTAAAAAATATAATTTGCTATTCTAATTTGTTCTCATGCCGTTTTGTGACATGGAGTATATTAGATTGGCAAAGAAATCATCCCTTCCCCGCAATATCCCGATCTAATCGATAGATGAAAGCAAACACCTCCGCTACGGCGCCATATAATTCTTCAGGTATTGATTCTCCTACATCCAGGTTCCCAAGAAGAGAAAGTAAGCTCTTGTCTTCTTGTACCGGTATTTGATGGTCTTTTGCTTGAGCCAAAATATTTTCAGCAATGATTCCCTTCCCTTTCGCAAGGACCTTTGGAGCCGATTCACTACTTTGATTGTAGCCTAAAGCAATCGCTTCTTTTCTCTCATGAGGTTTTTTCATATCTTTAAATCAACTCCCGAAAACGTTTTAAAGCGTTCTGCAATGATTTTATCAGAAAGCTCAACCTGCTTATCCGGTGCTTTCACCTTTACCATAGTTAGTTGATAGTCCAGCTTCTCCAGACCTTCTTTTAATCCAGGAATAAATGATCTGGACATTCTCTCTGCGTTTGGGTGGTCATTCCAAACGGTCAAGGAGACCACCCGGTTTTGAACCTGCATATCGATTAAAGTCTCTTTCATGATATCCAGCTCTAAATAAAATAAAACCCGGCAGTAGTCTCCATCAATCACACCTTTTTCTTTCTCTTTCCCTGTCCATTGAAGGGTGATGTCGGTGCTCTCTCCATATAGAGAAAATGGGAATTGTTGTACGATTGTTAGAAAAGGAGAACTCTCCAGTGATTGAAGCACCTGGTGGTTCATCTTGAGAACAAGATCATCGGCTAGCATTCGAATATCTGCGAGTGGGTGATTTTGACTTAACCCAATGAGATGCTGCTTGATTGTTGGATGATTTTGAAGCTCTTGTCCGTTTTTTTGTAACTGAGCTTCAAAGTTAATCCCAAACGTTCCAATTACTTTTTTCAACACCCTTGCCATTTCTTCTCCCCGAATCGCCTGAGTGAGTTCTTGTTCTATCTGTAGGTGAAGTTTTTGAAATAGCCGTTCCATGTTCGATACAGGTGCGCCTTTTCCATAAGACTGCAAGTGCCTCATATAGTTCATCTCAATGGACCGCCACTTTCCCTCTCCAATTACTCCCATCAGCTCTTTAGCTGCCACAAAGGAAGGTTCGTCTCTTTCTCCATTTAGTACAGTCTCCGAACTCAATATAATATTAATCCATTTATCGATATGGGTACCAGATAGTTTAGGAAATTCCGGACCCCTTCCAGTAGTCGTCGATAGAAGCTGATTCAGGTCATTTTGAAGCTTTAAGGGAGCTGGACCTGGATGATTTGCCAATTGGGTTCTTAGAAAATCTATCTTTCTTTCCCACTGCCCGTGTGAAGACTGTTTCAGTTCTTCTAAAAGCGTGGTCTTTAACCCTTTCCTCCAGTGATTCATGGGAGTTTCTTTCGGAAAGACTCCTAGTGATTTCAATAGATCGAAATGGCCTAATCGATTTGAGAAAGTTTGGGATGAATCAACTAAACTGGATAATGCATTTATCACAAGTTTTTCTGACGCCAGCCTATTCAATGGTTTCTGGATCCCGGTAAGTAAATGAAGCGTGGCCGTGTCCCTTCCAGTTCCCCTTAACTTTGAAGCCAGCTCATTTAACATGGATAAAATGCTGCCTGTTGAAGTTCCCGCTCTCATCGAGAGAAAGACCCTGTCAGAAAGCGGCATGTTCCTCTTAGCCATTTCAACCAGGGTTTTCACATTTTCCGATGAGTCTTTCCCTTTCAAACGCTTCTCTCCGAATAATAGCAGTTCTTTATGAATGGGAATGTTTTTTTTCATTAGCTCCATAACAAATTCGTTCATTTCTTTTCCACTAGTTGATATGGAAAAATGCTGTAATAGATTTGCTGCTGCATGCTTTCCATATTCTACTCCAGTTTGCCCACGGCTTGGGATTAGATGTAGACTTACATTACTTTCAGATTGTTTCACTTCTACCCAATAACGTCCTCCAGCTTCCATTGGCGCTTCAATTTTCGCAATAAACCGTTGTCCATGTGCTGACACCACTGCATTTCCCTCTCCTAACAGCTTATGGACGCTGATAGATAGAACTTTTCCACTTTGAATGGAAAAGGGCTTTTGGTCAAGGGGCTGATTACTGTTAATACCATGAATATGACTCATGTCCGTGTCTCCCGTTCATTATTCGATTCATTGTTTATACAGTCCAACAAGCTGCTAATCTAAAGCAGCTCCTTCACAGGTGCAAAGCTCTTTCGATGAATGGGCGTCACTCCTAATTTCTCCAGCCCGCCTAAGTGATCCTTTGTGCCATATCCTGCATTCCTCTCAAACGCATATCCAGGATAGGTGCTGGCATACTCCTTCATCAGCCGGTCACGTGTTACCTTGGCAATGATGGATGCTGCTGCTATGGATATACTTTTCGAGTCTCCTTTAATGATCGACTGACTCGGATAGGGCGATTGAATTTTCATAGCATCGATCAGTAAATACTCAGGCTGAATCGGCAGGCTGACGATCGCTTCACTCATAGCCTTTTTTGTAGCCTCAAAAATATTTATGGAATCAATTTCATCCGCATGTACCATTCCTATTCCAACAGATGTTGCGTGTTCCCTGATGTATTCATAGAAATCTTCTCTTCTTGCTTCTGTTATCTTCTTGCTATCATTTAATCCCGCCAAATAGAAGTCATGAGGCAGAATGACGGCAGCCGCTACCACAGGACCTGCAAGAGGACCTCTACCTACTTCATCGATCCCTGCAATGAGGGTGAATCCTTGTTGGTGCAGTTCACTTTCATATTGAGTAAGGACGGCAAATTCTTCTCTTTCCTGCTCTCTTTTCATCTGCTCGCGTTCAATCTGTTTTAAAAGTTTTTGGACACCGATTCTTTCGTCCTTCTTCAATTCTTCAAGAATCGGATCATGAACAGAAGCAGACTTGATGATTTCCCTTATTTCTTTAATGGTCTTATGTACTGTATTCACAATGCTCCTCCTATTTATATCGGATGTACTCCACATAAATAAAGAGGCTGCTCAAAAGAGAATCCCTCTTTTTACAGCCTCTTTTTTATTCGCCCTCTCGCTCAGTCTCACCAATGATATCAAACGTCATGGGTCCTAATTGTACATTTCGAATGTCACGGACGATTATTTCTGAAGTCTTGTCATAATTCACTTCTCCACCAGCCATAAGACAGCCTCTTTTAGCTCCAATTTTATCAAAGCTGTCCACTACTTCTTCAGGTATTTCTTCGAGGCCGTAGCGCTCTTCTAAACGCTCTGGATAGTGCTCTTCAAGAAATCGCAAACCATAAACGGCGATATCCTGTAAATTCAGGATGGTATCTTTAATGGCACCTGTCAATGCCAGTTTATATCCAACTTGCGGATCTTCAAATTTAGGCCATAAAATACCCGGCGTGTCGAGTAGTTCAAGCTCTTTCCCTACCTTGATCCATTGCTGGGCTTTTGTCACCCCAGGAGTATTTCCTGTTTTCGCTATATTTTTCTTAGCCAGGCGATTGATTAATGTGGATTTTCCTACGTTAGGAATACCGACAATCATAGCTCTTATGGCACGAGGTCTCATTCCTCTTGATTTCATGCGGTCGAACTTTTCTTTTAATATTTCTTTAGCGGCTTGAACTATGACTTGTAACCCTTTGCCAGCCTGTGCATTTACAGCAAGAGCTGTTATTCCTTGCTCTTTAAAATAAGAAATCCACTGCTTCGTTCTATTTGCATCTGCCATGTCTGCTTTATTTAACAAAACAAGTCGCGGCTTTTGACCGATAATTTCTTCTATCATCGGATTTCTTGACGATAACGGTATTCTCGCATCTACTAATTCAATCACAATGTCTACAAGTTTTAACTTCTCAGTAACTTGTCTACGAGCTTTAGCCATATGCCCTGGGAACCATTGTATTGTCATATGACCACCTCCAAACAACTTTTTTCTATTATTTCACGAAACCTATATCTTTAACAGGCCAATAGATCACTTTTGTATCACCAATCACTTCTTCCATTGGAACTGTACCGATGTGACGACTATCTTTGCTGAAACGGCGATTGTCACCCATCACAAAAATTTCCCCTTCTGGAACAGTGCCTTTTTCAATGATATCATTCAAAGTGAAATCTTCTGTTAACACACCTTCATTTAATTGATCTTTATATTTTTGTAAATATGGTTCAGTATACGCTTTTCCATTAATATATAATGTATCATTTTTGTACTCTACTTCATCCCCCGGGAGTCCGATGACACGTTTGATATAGTCCTTCTGTTCAGGTGCATGAAAAACGACGATATCAAATCGCTCCGGCTCCCCTAATTTACTCACAATCATTCGATCTCCATTATGTAAAGTAGGCATCATTGATAATCCATCGACAACAATGGGTGCAAATAAAAAGAATCTGATAATTGCAGCTAAACCTACTGCGATCAACAGTGCCTTCATCCACTCCCACCACTCATTTTTCTCTTTAACCACATCTCCACCACCCAATGTATTTTTCTATCTTTTTCTATTCTACTAGAAATTCTTGTATTTCTCATTAAAAAAAGGTGGCTTCATTAAAATAGGGCAGTAAGTCTGGCTGACGTTTAATTTTATGGCATAATAAAAGCTCTTGTAGAATAAGGAAAAGGAGCTTGTCTCCAAGCTCCTTTTCTTGCGTTCTTATCGAATTTCTTTAATACGCGCCGCTTTACCACGCAGGTTACGCAGGTAATAAAGTTTCGCACGACGGACTTTACCGCGACGAATAACTTCTAATTTAGCGATTTTTGGTGTGTGTACTGGGAAAGTACGTTCAACACCTACACCGTAAGAAATTTTACGAACAGTAAATGTTTCGCTGATACCGCCACCGCGGCGTTTGATTACTACTCCTTCGTATACCTGAATACGTTCACGAGTACCCTCAACGATGTTAACGTGTACACGTACTGTATCACCAGGACGGAAAGATGGTAGATCAGAGCGAAGTTGTTCTTTCGTAATATCTTCGATTAATTTGTGCATCTTTTTCAACTCCTTCCAACAGATGCTCTTACAAAAGCGATAGATTGCAGCGGAACATCGGGATCAATGGCAACAGGGGATAACCCCTCAAGCCACAAAGAATATAATATCACACAGACAACCAGGATGCAATAGCCTATTTAGACTTTCTCCAATCCTCTATCCAGGCTTTTTGTCGATCTGTGAGTGTATAGCTTTCTAATAGGTCCGGTCTTCTTTCAAAGGTTCTTCTCAGACTCTCTTTCTCTCTCCACTCATCTATCAGACGATGATTCCCTGAGATAAGCTCATCTGGTACCTTCATCCCCCTAAAGTCCGACGGCCGGGTATAATGGGGATGCTCAAGGAGTCCTGAGGAGAACGAATCCTGAATGGGTGAATCCTCATTTCCAAGCACTCCAGGAAGCAGGCGAACTACACTATCGATGACAACCATGGCGCCAAGTTCTCCACCAGTTAATACATAGTCTCCAATCGATATTTCGTCCGTCACTACGTGCTCCCTGATACGCTCATCGTATCCCTCATAATGACCGCAAATAAATACGAGATGTTCTTCCTTAGCAAGTTCCTCTGCCTTTTTTTGTGTATATCGTTCACCTTGCGGACACATCAGGATGACCCTTGGCTTTGATTGTTGCTCATTCTTTAAGGCATCGACCGCATCAAAGATAGGCTGTGGCTTCAATACCATTCCGGCTCCTCCACCATAAGGATAATCATCAACTTGATTATGTTTATTATCAGCGTATTCCCTGAAGTTAATCACATTGTAACTTACGGCTTCTTTTTCGTATGCCTTCTTAAGAATCGATTCACCAAAGATCCCCTCGAACATAGATGGGAATAGAGACAGGACATCAATTCTCATCATGACAACAAGCCTTCCATCGGTTCAATCGTAACGAGCTGTTTCTCTATGTCGATCGTCTTCACGATATCCTCTATGTAAGGGATAAGGTATTCTTTCCCTCTTTGCCCCTTCACAACCCATACGTCATTCGCTCCCGGGCTTAGAATCTCTTTTATGGTCCCAAGCTCTTCCCCGGAAGTTGTTAAGACCTTACAGCCAACGATTTCGTGGAAATAGTATTCTCCTTCTTCAAGTTCCTGCAGTTGGTCTTCCTGTACCTTCAGGATACCTTCTTTAAACTTCTCAACCTCATTGATATTTTCATACCCCTCGAAGGTCAATAAATCAAAGCTCTTATGATTTCGATGAGATTTGATCACGAGACTGATCGGTTCTTGGTTTTGACCTTGAAACAAATAAAGTGTGTTCCCTTTTTGATATCGCTCCTCAGGAAAATCTGTCGTAGAAACGATTTTTAATTCTCCTTTAACTCCATGGGTATTGACAATCTTACCTACATTAAACCACTTTTCCATCGCTTTCACCTCTTGCATCAACGAATTTCTTTCACAATACCATCTTCAATAATAATTGTCTTAGAAAGTGCTTCTTCTTCCCAATTGTCACCAACTTGAATGTCAACCATACCTTGGACTTCCTTTTCCTTTAGCTCGCTTCCAATAGGAAGGATATTTAACTGCTCGATTTGGAAATCCAAGAGCTTGATTTTTTCAGCCCGCTCATTCAATTCTCTTTCGAAGTGCTGATTTAATTTATGAGACGGGTATTTCTTACCACGTTCAATCTTTTTCATTTCGAACTGTAACTGATCGCTTTCCTTGGCTAAATGAAACTTTTGATTTTCATATCGTTTCATTAACAGATCTTTACTCTTTTCTGTTAACACCTGTTTAATCGTAATCGTATGTATCACATTCAACAGTTCTTCCTCCTCCTTCTATTCACCCCACGCTGTCGTACTATACATCCTTAGGGTGTTCTCTTGGGGGAGTGTTGGATTTTGCAGGTCTTTCTTTAGATAATACTGCATAAAGCCTATGAAAAAGGGGACTGACGTCTTAAGGCTATTTAGTAACCTTTGTGGGTCAGTCCCCTGATTCTATAGAGTCGGTGTTAAAGGTCTTAGCACCCTTTCGTGTAAAGAGCCAAATGTCGGCTTCCTTACTCGACTATCTCTAAGAAGATTTTCTTCTGTTGTGAAGATCCTGCTGCAGCGTATACCACAGTTCGAATCGATTTAGCTACTCTCCCTTGTTTCCCAATGACCTTCCCCATGTCTTCAGGATGAACAGATAACTTATAGGTTATGCCGTTCGTTCCTTCATCAGTTTCGATGTGGACCGAGTCAGGATGGTCAACTAAGGGTTTCACAATCGTTAGAATAAGATCTTTCATCGATCTAATGATTACTTGCTGTTTTTAGCATTGTGGAATTTTTCCATAATGCCTTGCTTTGAGAATAGGTTACGAACTGTGTCAGATGGTTTAGCACCATTAGATAACCATTTAAGAGCCAACTCTTCATCGATTTTCACTTCAGCTGGTTTAGCAACCGGGTTGTAAGTTCCAACTGTTTCGATTTGACGTCCATCACGTGGTGAACGAGAATCTGCAACTACGATACGATAGAAAGGGGATTTTTTTGCTCCCATACGTTTTAATCTGATTTTTACTGCCATAATTAAAGCACCTCCGAATAGTTTCACACAAGTTAGTATAATATCAAATGTGTATTTTGTTTGTAAAGTGTTTTTTCTTAACAGTTCAATTTTTCTTATGAAAAATTGAACGAATTGCTTACATAAATGGGAATTTCATCCCTTTTTTCTTACCTTTTCCTTGCATGCCGCTCATTTGTTTCATCATTTTCTTCATGTCCTCGAATTGTTTGAGAAGTCGGTTTACCTCTTGAATGGATGTTCCGCTCCCTTTCGCAATTCTTTTCCGACGCGAAGCATTGATGGTTTCCGGATGAATTTTCTCATCCTTCGTCATCGATTGGATGATTGCCTCAACATGACTAATCTGCTTGTCATCGACTTGAATCTTATCCAAGCCCTTCATTTTGTTTGCTCCAGGCATCATTTTCAATAACTCATCAAGTGGGCCCATCTGCCTTACTTGACCTAATTGCTCCAGGAAATCATCAAAAGTGAAAGACATTGTACGCATTTTTTGTTCAAGTTCTTTGGCTTTCTCTTCATCAACATTGGCCTGAGCTTTCTCAATAAGGGAAAGAACATCTCCCATACCAAGGATTCGTGATGCCATTCGCTCTGGATGGAATGCTTCTAACGCATCCATCTTCTCACCCATCCCAACAAATTTAATTGGTTTTTCAGTGACTGAACGGATTGATAACGCGGCCCCGCCTCGTGTATCACCATCAAGTTTTGTCAGCACAACACCCGATATGCCAAGATCTTCATTAAAGCTATGGGCAACATTAACCGCATCTTGACCTGTCATGGCATCCACTACGAGGAATATCTCATCTGGATTTGAGAGTTCTTTAATTTCTTTCAACTCTCCCATTAGGTTTTCATCAATGTGAAGTCGGCCTGCTGTATCAATCAGAACATAATCGTGATGTTCTTCTTTTGCCTTTTCGATGGCTCTTTTCGCAATTTCAACCGGACTCACCTGATCTCCCAGTGAAAACACAGGTAGGCTTAATTGCTTCCCGATGGTTTCTAACTGCTTGATGGCAGCGGGACGGTAAATATCAGCAGCCACTAATAGTGGTTTGCGATTATGTTTCTTTCGAAGCAGGTTCGCAAGCTTTCCAGTGGTCGTCGTTTTACCCGCACCTTGTAAACCAACCATCATAATGACGGTTGGAGGACGTTTAGCGACGGCAACCTGACTTTGTTCGCCACCCATCAAATTGGTAAGCTCTTCTTGAACAACTTTAATGACCTGTTGTCCTGGTGTAAGACTCTTCATGACTTCTTGTCCGACAGCCCGTTCACTTACTTTCTTGACGAATTGCTTCACCACTTTAAAATTAACGTCTGCTTCCAAAAGAGCAAGACGAACTTCACGCATCATCTCTTTAACATCCGCTTCTGAAATCTTTCCTTTTCCACGGATTTTTTGTATTGTACCTTGCAGTCGGTCGGCTAATCCTTCAAATGCCATTCATGCCGCCTCCTAATCCAATATTTCAAGATCATCAATGAGTTTTAAACAATGAGAAGAATCTATTGATGATTCTCCTATTTTTTGTCTGAGTTGATCAAGAATCTCGTTGCGTTCTTGAAATTTATTAAATAATAAAAGCTTTTCTTCGTACTCCTCGATCATAGCCTCTGTTCGTTTAATGTTATCATACACTGCTTGTCGACTAACATTATACTCTTCAGCGATTTCTCCTAAAGAGAAATCATCCAAATAATAGAGGGACATATAGCTTCTTTGCTTAGGAGTTAACAAAGATTGATAAAAATCGTAGAGATAATTCATTCTGGTCGTTTTCTCCAGCACGGATATCCCTCCTTGTTAAGTGAAAAACCTTTACATATGAAGAATACA
Organism: Rossellomorea aquimaris; assembly: GCF_035590735.1. Taxonomy (NCBI): domain Bacteria; kingdom Bacillati; phylum Bacillota; class Bacilli; order Caryophanales; family Bacillaceae; genus Rossellomorea; species Rossellomorea aquimaris. Next base: position 1,905,190 of record NZ_CP141595.1, on the reverse strand, counting down.
GTGTTTACGGGTGTTTGTCAAGGATACTTATAGATTTTTCACAGAGAAAATCCCAAACTCTCCACACAAAAGAAGAGTAACCTGCAAGACGACTTCTTAATGTCTTCAATCAGGCTACCCTATCGATTCTTGAAACTATTCTTCTTCTTTATCAACCAGGTTTGAGAATAAGCCGTATACATACTTTTCAGCATCGAACGGCTGGAGGTCGTCCATTTTTTCTCCCAGACCTACATACTTCACAGGGATCTCGAGCTCGTTTCTGATCGCAAGGACAATACCACCTTTTGCTGTACCATCCAGCTTCGTCAGGACAATCCCTGAGACATTTGTTGCTTCTTTAAAGGTTTTCGCTTGCACCATGGCATTTTGACCTGTGGTCGCGTCAAGAACTAGCAATACTTCGTGGGGAGCTCCCGGGATTTCTCTTTCAATAACCCGCTTCACTTTTTCAAGCTCTTTCATCAGGTTCACTTTATTTTGTAATCTCCCTGCTGTATCACAAATTAGAATATCCGCTTTTTTTGCTTTAGCTGATTGAACTGCATCAAACATAACCGCTGCCGGATCGCTTCCTGCAGCTTGCTTAATGACTGGAACCCCTACACGTTCACCCCATACTTCAAGCTGTTCGATTGCGCCTGCACGGAATGTATCACCTGCTGCAAGTACCACATTCTTTCCTTGTTCCTTGAACATATGTGCCATCTTCCCAATGGTCGTCGTCTTTCCTACACCGTTCACTCCGACAAACAGCAAAACCGTCAGTTGATCATCTTGAATGTTCAGGCTGCTGTCCTCATCACGGTCTCCTTGGTAGATTTCAACAAGCTTTTCTGAAATGACTGATTGAACATCTTCAGTGTCTTGAATATTCTTTCGCTTCACTTCAAGCTTTAGTTCATCAATCAGTTCCATGACCGTATCAAACCCAACATCCGCTCCGATCAGGATTTCTTCAAGCTCTTCAAAGAATTCTTCATCCACTTTGCGGTATCTCGCAACCAGGTCATTGACCTTTGTTGTGAAGTTATTTCTCGTTTTACTCAGTCCATCTTTAAATTTATCTGATACGCTGTCACTCGATTGTGTAAATTTATCTTTAAGCTTCTTAAAAAAACTCAACCTTTCACACCCCACTCATTAAGTTTCTAACAATTCCTTTGTTTCTTGCAGTCTGACTGATACTAATTTGGACACACCGGATTCCTGCATCGTTACACCGTACAGCACGTGAGCTTCTTCCATTGTTCCTTTACGATGGGTAATGACGATGAATTGTGTTTCGTCACTGAATTTTTTCAAATATTGACTGAACCTCTGAACATTTGCTTCATCAAGAGCTGCCTCTACCTCATCCAGTATACAGAATGGTACAGGTCGGATCTTAAGGATTGAAAATAGCAGGGCAATGGCCGTTAAGGCACGTTCTCCCCCGGACATCAGCCCAAGGTTCTGCAGCTTCTTCCCTGGAGGCTGGGCTACTATATCAACCCCAGTGTGAAGAAGATCAGATGGGTCTGTCAGCTTCAACTCCGCTCTTCCCCCTCCAAACAAAGCTCTAAATACCCCTTCAAATTCCACTTGAATCGCCGTGAAGGTTTGATCAAAGCGTTTGATCATTTCAGTGTCCATCTCATTAATGACCAGATAAAGGGTGTCCTTCGCTTCCGTCAGATCATTCCTCTGCTCTACTAAAAATTCATATCTTTCCTTCACTCGTTCATATTCATCAATGGCACCGAGGTTAACGGTTCCCAATTCTTCCAAGGCCAATTTCACAAGTTTCACTTTCTTTCTTGCTTCTTCGACCTCAATCGTTAAGGGATAGTCTGACTTAGCCGCTTCAAACGAAAGCATATACTCATCACGTAAATGATCAAGTCTATTTTCCAGTTCAACATCGAGACGATTGATTTTCACTTCCTCGTCCCTTAAAGCTCCTACCAATCCTTTATGCTGACGCTTTAATTCTTTCAACTTTAGCTCCTCGTCTTCAACCGCATGTTGAAGATTTAAGCGCTCTTCCCGTCGTAAAGAAATCAAATTTGAAGTTTCTGCTTTTTGAATCGAACATTCTTCAGCCTTCTTCCCAAGCTGCTCTTCTCCTGAGAAATTATCCTTCATTTCAGTCTGAAGCCACTCCAAATCATCTTGTAAAGTCGCCTTTCGCTTGTTTGTATCGACGATCGTTTCCTGCACACGAATTAATTGATTACGGCTGTTAACCAATTGCTCGTTTCGTGCTGCCAGGCTTGCTTTTATGTCACTGATTTCATTCAATAAAGCATCCTTAGACGTTCGATCACTATTCTTTTGGAGAGTAAGCTCGCTAATCTTTTGATCGAGCCTTGTAATATCTTCTACTATTTCATCCAGAGACGCTCTTAATTCTTTCGTTCTGGAATCATGCTTCTCTTTAACCGACGTAAAGTCTTTTTTCTCCAAATCATATAGTGAAAGCCTTTCATCCAGATTCTGCTGGGATAATTCATTTTCACGTAGTTGAGAAAGAAGCTCTTGCTCCTTGAGACGCAAACGCTCTCCTTTCACTCTCATTTCTTCCAGCTTCTTCTCTCTGAAGCTGCTTTCTTCTTTCAGTGATTTAACTTGAGATTGGAGATGTTCAGTCTGGCTTTCCATCGCTGCAAGCTTTTCTTTCATTTCTTCAAGCTCACCTTTTCTGGAGAGAAGGGAATTTTTCTTCTGCTTGATGGTACCACCGGACATGGACCCACCGGGATTCACCACATCTCCGTCCAGGGTCACTAGACGGTAGCGATATTGTATAAGCTTTGCGATTTCATTTGCTCCCTTTAAATCCTTCGCGATGATCACATTTCCAACCAGGATCGAAATCACCATTTGGAAGCGTTCATCATAATTCAGGAGATCGGTTCCAACTCCTATAAAGGAAGGATGCCCCCTCAGCATATTTTTTTGACTATCGGGTATCGATTTCCCTTTAATGACATTCATCGGTAAGAAAGTAGCACGGCCATATTGGTTCTTCTTTAAGAAAGCAATGGCTTTTCGGCCATCTTCTTCAGTATCAACCACGATATGTTGCATGGAGGCTGCCAAAGCTGTCTCCATAGCCGTTTCATATGATTTAGGTACGGTTATCAGTTCAGCAACCGCTCCTTGAACCCCGTTTAACTGACCGTCACGTTCCTTAAGGACTTCTTTCACACCCTGGAAGAAACCTGTATAGTCATCTTCCATTTCCTCAAGCATTTCTTTCCGGGATTTCGCCTGTTGCAGGAATTGGAAAGCTTGATATAGGGTTTTTTCCTGCTTTTCATATTTAGCCTTCACAGACTCAAGCTTTTGCTGTTCCTCACGATAGAAGAATATGTGCTCATCAATTACCTCTTTTTGCTCCTGCAGCACTTTCGAAAGTTCTTTGTGACTGTGATGCAATTCATCACGCTGAATCACATACTTTTCATTTTCTGCTTCTAATCGGTCGCTTCGATTGGATTGCTGCTCCAGCTGCTGCTCAAGGTACTGAATTTCATTTTTGGCTGACGCCTGCTGATTAAGCTTTTCAATGTAATCACTTTTGAAGGATTCTATTACATCTTCAATATTTTCATTGTAATGCTTGAATTGATTCTGTTTCGTTATGAGCAGCTCTTTTAGTTCCTTGACGTCTGAATCGATAGACTTGAATTCCATTTCTGCTTTTTCTTTTTCAGAAGTCAGTTGTCGAATTTGTTCCTCTGCTTCTTCTATCGATTGTTTTAATTGAGTTTCGTTAGTAGACGAATTTTTCTTCCGTTCCACTAATACTTGTTTTCTACCCTCAAGTTTCTCCAATTCTTCACTCGTGGCCAGGAGCACTTCCTGAAGATTTGAAATCGACTCATCCAGAGCCGCAATTTTATCACGGGTTTGGGTCAGAACGGCTTCTTTCTTTTGTATACGCGTGGAAAGTGCCAGTTCTTCTTTTCCATGATGTTCAAATTCTTCACTAAGCTTTTCCCACTGCTTATGTAAATCCTCAATATCATAGACCGTCAATGCAACCTCGAACTTCTCCAGCTCTTCTTTTTTCTCCAGATAATCACGTGCCATCGAAGCTTGAATTTTAAGGGGTTCTACCTGCCCTTCCAACTCATGAAGAATGTCATTCACACGATTAAGATTTTCCTGTGTTTCGAATAACTTATTCTCCGCCTTTTTCTTTCTTGTTTTATACTTTAATACTCCGGCTGCCTCTTCAAAAATGGTTCTTCGTTCTTCAGGCTTACTATTAAGGATTTCCTCCACTTTCCCCTGACTGATAATGGAGAACGCTTCTTTCCCTAAACCTGAATCCATGAATAATTCAATGATGTCTTTCAATCGACAGGGTTGCTTATTAAGTAAATACTCACTATCCCCAGAGCGATACACTCGTCTTGTAACACTGATTTCACTGTAATCGATCGGAAGTGTACCGTCTTCATTATCCAGGACAAGGGTTACCTCTGCTATGTTAAGGGCTTTTCTTGAATCACTCCCGGCAAATATAACATCTTCCATTTTCGATCCGCGCAGACTTTTCGCTGATTGCTCACCAAGTACCCAGCGAATCGCGTCTATAATATTGCTCTTCCCACTGCCGTTTGGTCCCACAACAGCTGTAACACCCGGGACAAACTCAACGGATATTCTTTCTGCAAAAGATTTAAACCCCATTACTTCTAGTTGTTTGAGGAACATCTTCTTTCCCCCTATTTAGCGTCTAGCTTTTGTTTTAGCTTCTCAAGAGCCTTCTGTGCGGCTTGTTGTTCAGCTTCCTTCTTAGATCGTCCTTTTCCAATGCCTAATTCTTCATCATTTAAACTAACTCGGGAAATAAACTGCCGGTTATGGGCAGGCCCGCTTTCTTCAAGGATGCTGTATTCAATCATCCCTGCACTGCCTCGTTGGACCAGCTCTTGTAACTGACTCTTATAATCCATCACATGAGAAAAAGCACCGACGTTAATTTTTGGATAGACAACTTTTTCAAGGATTGAAATCACTGTTTCTAACCCTTGATCCAAATATACCGCTCCGATAAACGCCTCGAAGACATCTGCGAGTAATGCTGGTCTTTCCCGACCGCCTGTCATTTCTTCCCCTTTACCAAGTAAGATGAGTTCTCCGAAATTCATTTCAATCGAGAACTTAACCAAGGAAGGCTCACATACTATGGCGGCCCTTAATTTGGTAAGTTCACCTTCACTCATCATTGGATACTTCTTGAATAAGAATTGAGAAACCGTTAATTCCAAAACGGCATCTCCAAGAAATTCTAAGCGTTCGTTGTCTTCATAAGGCTTACGACGATGCTCATTCACATAGGATGAATGAGTAAAAGCTTGTTTAAGTAGTTTTTCATCATTAAATTGAATTCCGATTTCATTTTGAAACGTTTTAAACTTACTATCATTTTTATGTCTGGATATTCCTTTGTTTCTACTTTGCTTCCGCATAAGGCACTCCACCTTGCTCTATATGTTCTCTTTTTTCTACTTATCAAGTTTATGCTAAAAAAAGCAATTACGCAAAAGTTTCTTGCGCATGTTAGAACACAAATAAACTTGGTAGAAGTGAGACCTCTACCAAGTTTTAAATGGTTTTGAATGAAAGATCGGCATGTGCTTATCTTTTGATTCAATCTAACGATTAAGCTTTTGCTTTTATGTAGTTCACAGCATCACCTACTGTGCCGATTTTTTCAGCATCATCGTCAGAGATTTCCATGTCAAATTCATCTTCAAGTTCCATAACCAGCTCAACTACATCAAGGGAGTCAGCTCCTAGATCTTCTTTGAAAGAAGCTTCAAGAGTTACTTGAGATTCATCTACACCTAGACGATCTACGATAATTTTTGTTACACGATCTAATACTTCTGCCATTTTTGTCACCTCCCCTCAAGTATTATAGAGCATTTTGACCTCTAATGAAAAGAGTATCCACAAAAACAATCAATAAAATATTATTTTTTTCCGTTACATGACCATTCCACCATCGATATGAAGAGTTTGCCCTGTCATATAAGAAGCAGATTCAGATGCAACGAAGGTTACCACCCTCGCAATATCCTGAGGATCACCAAAGCGGCTTAGAGGGATCTGCTTTAACATTTCATTACGTACATCTTGCGGAAGCTGATCCGTCATATCCGTGGAAATGAAACCCGGAGCGATTGCATTCACCGTGATGCCTCGGGGTGCCAATTCTTTGGCGGTTGTTTTCGTTAATCCGATCACACCAGATTTAGCTGCCACATAGTTTGCCTGTCCAGGGTTTCCACTCACACCGACTATCGAAGAAATATTGATGATACGGCCGCTTCTTTGCTTCATCATTTGACGTGTAACGGCCTTGGTGCAAAGGAAAACGCCTTTAAGATTGATGTTGATGACATCATCCCATTCTGCTTCTTTCATTCTCATTAATAAATTATCCTTCGTGATTCCAGCATTATTAACAAGAATATCCACTGAACCGAATTGGCTAATCGTTTCCTTCACCATTGCTTGAACAGCATCACTATCTGATACATTACATTGTACGGCAATGGCTTCCCTGCCTAAACCCTTAATCTCATCGACGACTTCATTAGCCTTCGCTTCACTGCCAGAATAGTTGACGGCTACATTACACCCTTCACGGGCAAGCTCAAGAGCAATTTCCCTCCCTATTCCCCGGGATGCTCCCGTTACAAGGGCAACTTTTCCTTCTAAATTCATTTACGCTTCCTCCTTCAACGCTTGGATGGTTTGTTCCAACGACGCTTCATCTTGAACAGCATACGTTTTCACCCGTCTATTCACTTTCTTCACTAAACCTGACAGTACTTTACCAGGTCCAACTTCAATGAACGTATCCACATCTAATTCAAGCAATTTCTCAATAGAATCTTCCCATTGAACAGGTGAGTATAATTGTTCGATTAATAAACGCTTGATTTCTTCATGATTGGTCACAGGTTCTGCCGTCACATTCGCAATGACCGGGACAGCTGCATCTTCAATCGTAATTGAATCCAAAATTGAAACAAACTGATCTGCAGCAGGTTTCATTAATTGAGAATGGAATGGACCACTCACTTGAAGTGGAATGACCCTCTTCGCCCCAGCTTCTTTGGCCTTCTCTGAAGCAAGGTCCACTCCTTTCACCGTACCTGAAATCACAATTTGACCAGGACAATTTAAGTTTGCCAGCCCTACTGGATGTCCCTCTTTAGTTACAAGATCGGTAATCTCTTTTAGGGGCTCTCTTGGCATACCCAGAACAGCAGCCATCGTGCCTTCTCCACTTGGAACCGCTTCTTCCATGAATTCCCCTCTTTTACGAACAGCATACACCGCATCTTCAAAGCGGAGGGCACCCGCAGCTACCAGGGCGGAATATTCACCTAAGCTATGTCCGGCCGTATAATCTGCTGTTATACCTTCTTTTCTTAAACGATCCAAAATCGCGATGCTCGTTGTTAATAAAGCTGGCTGAGCATTTGTCGTTTGAGTAAGCTCTTCTTGCGGTCCATCAAATATAACACTTGTTAATTCCGATTCCAATCTTTCATCCGCTTTAGCGAAATACGCTTGTACTTCAGGGTATTTGTCAGCTAATTCTTTTCCCATCCCAACAGTTTGAGAACCTTGTCCGGGAAAAATGAATGCAATTTTACTCATGTTATTCTTCACTCCCTTTGATGGCATCTTTAATCGTATTGGAGACATTGTGTTTCACCATTTCCCTGGCTTGTCTCATGGCATTATATAGGGCAACCTCATTTGATGAGCCATGGGCTTTAATCACGGGTGCCTTCAGACCAAATAAGCCCGCGCCTCCATACTCTGTATAATCAAGCATATTTTTCAATTGCTTTAAATCATTTTTCACTAATCCTGCAGCCAATTTATTTTTTGTTGACGCTGTGAACGTCTTTTTAAGCATAGAGAAAACTGAAAGAGCCGTTCCCTCAATCGTCTTCAACACCATATTGCCGGTGAACCCATCGGTTACGACGACATCAGCAGGACCTTCAAGTAAGTCCCTGGACTCTACATTTCCGATAAAATGAATAGGAGCGTCCTTCAACAATTGGAATGTCTTCTTGGTTAATTCATTCCCTTTTTTATCTTCGGTCCCGATGTTTAATAAACCTACGCGAGGATTGTTGATACCCCTTACTTTCTCGGCGTATATGCTCCCCATGATGGCATATTGCAACAGATGTTCAGGCTTGGCATCGACATTCGCACCTAAATCGAGCATAAGAAACCCCTTACCATCCAAGGTTGGAAGAGTAGGTGCCAAGGCAGGTCGTTCAATTCCATCAATTCTGCCTACAATGAACAATCCAGCTGTCATAAGGGCACCAGTATTCCCTGCTGAAATACAAGCATCCGCATCTCCATTATTGACCGCTTGTGCCATCAGCACCATCGATGCATCCTTCTTGCGTTTGACGGCTCTTACAGGTTCGTCTGTTGCCTCGATTACTTCAACCGTATGAACGATTGTCAATCGTTCACCTGGTGTGATGTACTGTTTGATTTGATTTTCATCTCCGTATAATATCACTTCTATATCATTAAATTCACTTAATGCCCGTTTTACACCAAGAACTATTTCTTTTGGAGCATGATCTCCGCCCATTGCATCTACGGCTAACCTCATCTACGCTTCATCCTTTGCAGATTTTTTAGAGCGATACATCTCAAATTCACCTGTGAAAACGAGTTCGCCACCGACTACACTTTGAACTTCTACAGTTGTTCGATCCTTTTGATCTTTCTTATGTATCACTTTCGCTTTTGCAACAACACGCTCACCTTCCTTTACAGGTCGGGTAAATCGGATTGTTGACTTGGCTGTTAACGCTAGATCATCATTAATTACGGCAACAGCAAGAGAGTTCGCTTGAGCAAATAAATGATGCCCTCTTGCTATACCATTTCGAACGAAAACATGCTCTTGTTTCACATCAAAAATGGAAATCGCACTATGATCTAACTCTATATCAATAATTTCTCCAATGATCTCTTCAATAGGTAATGATTTCACTTCATCTTCAAATGATTTCTCTGCGACATATTTAATCCGTTCACGAAGTTCAGGAATCGATAGTTCCATACGATCCAACCTGATTGTCTGCACACTTACTCGAAAACGTTCAGCTAATTCTTCATCTGTTATGAAAGGATTTTCCTTTATCGTGACTGTAAGGTTTCCTTGTCTTTCTTTCTTTGAAAGTTTCAATATCAACACCGTCCAGTATTAGTACTAGGTACTAATAGTAGTATATAATCAAAAAAAGCAGATTGCAAGAAATAATCTCACAATCTGCCTGTCTAGTCTAGCTTTTCACCCTCTAATATCCCCGATCCGGATAAATACTCCCTGAGCGGCTGATATTCGGGATTCTTCCAGAAATAATCGGATTGAATTAAGCCTGCAGCATCATCTCTTGCAACTTCCAATGCACGATAGTCATGCACCATATCTGCCACTTTAAACTCAGGAAGCCCACTCTGCTTTCTTCCAAAGAAATCCCCAGGACCCCTTAGTTCAAGGTCTTTTTCACTCAGGACAAATCCATCATTGGTTTCCGTCATGATCTTCATTCGTTCTTTTCCAACCTCGGTTTTCGGTTCGGCAAGAAGAATGCAATAGGATTGATGCTCGCCGCGTCCAACCCTTCCCCTTAACTGATGAAGCTGAGACAACCCAAAGCGTTCGGCATCATATATCAGCATGAAAGTAGCGTTTGGAACATTCACACCAACTTCGACAACCGTGGTGGATACAAGTACTTGAAGATGATTTGCACTAAATTCCCTCATCACTTCATCCTTCTCATCGGGGTGAAGCCTTCCATGCATCAAGCCGACGTTGTAACGTCCTTCAAAGTAGTGCAGCAATTGATTGTAAACATCTATCGCATTTTGAACATCCAGTTTGTCCGACTCTTCAATCAGCGGACATATCACATAGGCCTGCCTGCCTTGATCTAACTCCTTGTCCATAAACGAAAGCACCCTTGATAGGATATCCGCTTTAGCCCAATAAGTTTCAATCGACTTTCTTCCTGCTGGCATTTGGTCGATTATACTTACATCCATTTCGCCAAACACCGTAATGGCTAGAGTCCGTGGAATCGGAGTCGCTGTCATAAATAATACATCAGGACTTTCCCCTTTTTCCCTGAGTACACGTCTTTGATTCACCCCAAAGCGATGCTGTTCATCGGTTACGACGAGTCCTAGATGCTTAAATTGAACATCCTCCTGAATAAGTGCATGTGTTCCTATAAGAATATCAATTTCTCCGTCTTTTAATTTTTCTAATAGAAGCCGTCTTCTTTTTCCTTTTACCGAACTTGTTAACAGGGCAACCGAAAGGCCCACAGGTTCCAACAATTCACTCAGAGAGTTTGCGTGCTGCTCTGCCAGAATTTCTGTAGGAACCATTAAAGCCCCTTGATATCCTGCGGTTACACTGGAGTATAATGCAATTGCCGATACGACAGTCTTCCCGGAACCAACGTCACCCTGTAAAAGGCGGTTCATGCGATAAGGGGACTTCATATCTGCTGAAATTTCGTTTACCACTCGCTTTTGTGCATCAGTTAAAGGAAACGGCAAAGAGTCAATAAAAGCTTTGACCTTATCTAAATCATAATGCTGCTGCACGCCAGACGAATGTTCTCTTTCAAATTTTCTAAGCGCCTGCATTTTCAATTGAAACAACAAGAACTCTTCATACACAAATCGTCTTCTGGCCTGCTTCATGTCTTCAGTGGAATCCGGAAAATGAAGATGATAAAGAGCATCATTTCGACTTGCCAGCTTATATTTCTCCATTAGATGATGAGGCAGGTTCTCGGTCAACAAATGACTGTAGTCCTGATAAGCCTTTTTAATAAATTTTCTAAGTGTGTTGTTTTTAATAGAACCTTTTAAAGAATAAACAGGTTCAAAGTCCCCCTGTTTCCCGTGGGGTCCCGACTGAAAATACTGAACCGTTATGATTTGCCTGTTCTTATCCCATTTCCCTGTCACCGTCACCGTATCGTGAAGGTTTATTTTCTTCTTTAAATACGGCTGATTAAAAAATACAGCCTGCACTAAATTTCTTCCAACCAATATTCGCAGGGTTAAACGGGATTTTTTTCTCCCATAATACACTAATGCAGGTTCTGAATGGACCTTCCCTTCCACTGTGACACGCTCATCATGGGCGACTTCCTCCAAGTCTCGAAGCCTGTAATCCTCGTACCTGTAAGGCAGGTATTCTAACAAATCCAGAACAGAATAAATCCCCATTGCATTCAGCTGTACAGCTGTTTCTTCACCAATCCCCTTGATGTCCTGGATCGTTAGTCCTTCATTATGAGTCTTCACGTTTATTCAGGGAAACCCCAAAGATTTTCGCTTCAAGCTCCCTGCCTGTAGGGGTGGCAGCCAATCCACCTTGAGCCGTTTCACGGAGAGCCACCGGCATTGTTTGACCGATTTTGTACATGGCGTCAATCACTTCATCACATGGAATACGACTTGTTATGCCTGCAAGTGCCATATCCGCTGCAACCATCGCATTGGCCGCTCCCATTGCATTCCGCTTCACACAGGGTACCTCTACGAGTCCCGCAACCGGGTCACACACAAGTCCTAACATATTTTTTAAGGTGATCGCCATGGCCTCAGCGGATTGACTGGGTGTTCCTCCTGCCATTTCAACAATCGCTGCTGCAGCCATTCCACTGGCAGATCCAACCTCAGCCTGACATCCGCCCGCTGCACCTGAGATGGAAGCGTTATTCGCTACAACAAACCCAAACGCTCCAGACGCAAATAAGAAGCGGATCATTTCATCTTTTGTAGGATTCAACTTATTTTTAACAGCGAACAATGTTCCAGGAACAACTCCTGCAGACCCTGCAGTTGGCGTCGCACAAATCGTCCCCATTGCAGCATTCACTTCATTGGTTGCTACTGCTTTACTTACTGCATCCAGGATGGTGTCCCCACAAAGTGAGTTGCCTTTTTCAATATACTTTTGTAAAAGCACAGCATCCCCGCCTGTCAAACCTGAATGTGATTTCACACCTTCCAGCCCTCTGGCTACAGCCTGTTCCATCACTTCAAGGTTTCTCTCCATTTGGCTGTATACTTCTTCAAAGGTTTTCCCTGTAAATTCTATTTCCTGTTCGATCATAATATCAGAAATTTTCTTATTTTGACTTTCAGCAAGTTCAACTAACTCTGCTACATTTCGAAACATTAAAATGACCTCCTCGCATGAATGTAAACGCTATCATTATAGTAATTGATTAATCGGAAATCCGGGTAACTTGAGTAATATTGGGCAGTGACGTTAACTCATTGATGACAGCTTCATCAATTGGCTGATCTACTTCAATTGTCATCAATGCCATCTGACCCTTTTCTTTACGCGAAACATCCATATGTCCGATGTTCAATTGATGTTTGGCAATGACATTGGAGACAGATGCAATCGCCCCAAATCGGTCGTCATGAACGACCAGTATAGCAGGATGATGACCTGACAATTTGAGCTCAAATCCATTAAGTTCGATAATTTCGACTTTACCTCCACCGATGGAGATACCCACTAATTCGATTTCTCCTTTATCATCTCCCATCCGGATACGAGCCGTATTCGGATGATCCGTGATGGCATCTTCCTCTTGAAACTTTACCTTTATTCCTTTTTGCTTTGCTACATTGATTGATTCGATAATTCGTTCATCATATGTATCATAATCAAGGATTCCACCTACAATGGCTACGTCTGTTCCATGTCCCTTGTACGTTTTTGCAAATGATCCATAAAAGGATATCGTCGCCCATTTCGGTTCCCTGCGAAACAGGTTTCTGGCCACCCTTCCTATTCTGGCAGCACCAGCTGTATGGGAGCTTGATGGACCAATCATAACAGGACCGATAATATCAAATACACTTTTGTATTTCATGACTTTTCCCCCTCACTTAACATCCAAACTATACAACCATTCTAACATAATTGAAGGGGACAAACTCCATATAGAGCTGCCCCCCTTCCTTTATTCCTTATTCAACTGAGAATATATAGGAGTAAAGTGGTTGTTTACCATTATGAACTTCCACTTCTACATCTTCATAATGCTCTTCTACATACTCTTTTAATGAATGTACGTCCTCATCTGTTACATCTTCACCATATAGAATGGTTAAAATTTCGGAGTCTTCATCCAGCATTTTCTCTAATAAACTTTGCGCCGACTTTTGACGGTCATGATCAGAAATAACAATCTTACCTTCTGCGATTCCCATGAAGTCATCTTTCGCAATCGCAACACCATCAATATTCGTATCTCTTACAGCAAACGTGATTTGACCCGTTTTGACCTGTTTTGAAGCTTCAGTCATTAACTGCTTATTGTCTTCAACAGAAGCTGATGGATTAAAAGCAAGTAATGCAGCCATGCCTTGAGGTACTGTCTTCGTTGGTACAACAGCCACTTCCATTTCAAGAACTTCTGCCGCTTGATCTGCTGCCATAATAATGTTTTTATTATTTGGCATGATAATGACTTTCTTCGCATTCACTTCTTCAACAGCTTTCACGATATCCTCCGTACTTGGATTCATCGTTTGACCACCTTCAATCACAGCGGTAGCGCCGATGCTTTTGAACAAGTCGGAAATCCCTTCACCCATCGCAACCGTTACAATGGCAAAGTCAACTTCTTTTGGTGCAGCAGGAGCTTGCGCTTTCACTGGCTTTGTTTCACCAACGATGCTGCTGTGCTGCTGTCTCATGTTCTCAATCTTGATATTGATGAGACTTCCGTATTTATGACCATACGTCAATACATCACCCGGTTGTTCAGAATGGATGTGTACTTTAGCTAGTTCATCGTCACTTATGACAAGCAGGGAATCACCGAATCCGCTTAAATCCTGACGGAAATCTTCTTCATCAAATGATTGTTTGTCTTGTTCAAATCTGACCATGAATTCAGTGCAATATCCAAATTCAATATCCTCCGTACTCATGAAATCTTGAGCTGTTTTATGGTGCTCAGCACTCACAAGATCATTCATGGACGGTAACGAAGCTTGATTTGAAACCTTTTCTCCCTTTAGCTCAGCTAAAAATCCTTCATAAACGAATAGTAGTCCTTGACCACCACTATCAACCACTCCCACTTCCTTTAGAACAGGAAGTAAATCAGGTGTACGATTTAACGAAGCCTGAGCCTCATCGACGATTGCCTGCATTAGCTTCACGAAATCATTTTCTGTTTCAGCTACAGAAACACCTTTTCTGGCAGCATCTTTCGCAACCGTTAGAATCGTTCCTTCAACAGGTTTCATAACCGCTTTATAAGCCGTTTCCACACCTGTTTGAAGTGCATTGGCAAACTCTGCACTTGATAAGGATTCTTTCCCCTCAATCGCTTTACCAAAGCCTCTGAACAATTGGGATAAGATAACACCTGAGTTACCTCTTGCTCCCATCAATAACCCTTTTGAAAGAGCGGCAGCCACATTTCCAATGTGACCTTGAATATGGTTTTGAACTTCCTTCGCACCAGAAGTCATGGATAAATTCATATTTGTTCCAGTATCACCATCAGGAACAGGAAAAACGTTCAGCGCATCAACCAGCTGCGCATGCGCAGATAATTGGGTGGCACCTTGTATCACCATTTCAGCAAAACGTTTTCCTTCCAAAGATGTAATCGACACGAATCTTCCTCCTCACTACGGGTTCGTGACACGAACCCCCTGCACAAAAATATTTACTGAATCTACCGCCAAGCCGACGGTCTTATCAAGAGTATATTTAACCTTGGATTGTACATTATGAGCAATCTCAGAAATTTTTGTACCATAACTCACAATAATATACATATCAATATGTACTTCCTCTTCATCTTGACGAACAATCACTCCGCGAGTGAAATTTTCTTTACGTAAGATATCTGTGAAACCGTCTTTAATTTGGTTCTTTGAAGCCATTCCAACAATTCCGTAGCAATCCACCGCTGCACCTCCAGCAATCATTGCAATGACATCATTCGTAATATCAATTTGTCCGTACTGCGTTTTCAATTCGATGGACATGGAATGTTTTCCCCCTTTAATTACATGCTTGGCTAAAAACATTTTACTATAAGTATGCTGTTTTTGAAAGCTAAACTATTATCTCTGCGTGATTTGTTGGGTGATGCACTCTATTTTTTCCTTAATATGCAAAGATTAATCATTTATACTTCAGGTGATGTGAGTGATGATAATCGTGTTTTAGAGAAGGGATTGGTCATGTTCCAGACCCTTAATCAAGAAATGTCCTGATTTTCTATGTGTCAAGCAGATCACTTCCCCCACTGTTGCCAGAAGATAGAAAAAAGACGCCTAGCAACTAGACGTCTTCTCGTTTTAAGTATTATACGCGTTCAACTTTACCAGATTTCAACGCTCTTGCAGAAACCCATACTTTCTTAGGCTTTCCGTCTACAAGAATTCGAACTTTTTGCAGGTTTGCACCCCAAGTACGCTTGTTCGCATTCATTGCGTGAGAGCGAGCGTTACCTGAGCTAGCTTTACGGCCTGTTACTACGCATTGTTTTGCCATAATATATTCCCTCCTCACTAACAAGAAGCTGAAGTTAATTTCAGTTCCACATTTCGCTTATTATCATAAAGATACTTTAATAATTTATCACACAACTTTCTATAATGCAATACTACAATTAAAACCTTTCAAGAAAAAATACTTTACACCCAGAAAAGCGGAGGCGGCTTGGTCAGGCCCGACAAGCATATGATGAATTGACCGGAAAGGCGTTCTTTGCCTTTTTGGTCAATTTAGCTTATGACCTCGAGGGACTAGCCGCCGGAGCTGGACATCAAGAAAAGCGGAAGGGGCTCGCCCTGGGGCGACAAGCATAAGACGAGTCACCCGGAAAGGCGCTCTTTGCCTTTTTGGGTGACTTGGCTTATGACCTCGAGCCCCAAGCCCCTGGAGCTGGACATCAAGAAAAGCGGAAGGGGCTCGCCCTGGGGCGACAAGCATAAGACGAGTCACCCGGAAAGGCGCTCTTTGCCTTTTTGGGTGACTTGGCTTATGACCTCGAGCCCCAAGCCCCTGGAGCTGGACATCAAGAAAAGCGGAGGCGGCTTGGTAACAAAAAAAGAAGATGGCACTCAAGCCACCTCCAACAAACCATTTATTCTTTTTTAAACGTTCCTAACATCGCCCTCACAAGTCCACCCAAGAATTTTGGTAATTTAATTGTATAAAAGCGCATTTTTAGTCCCTCCCCACAATCTAAAGAACGTAATGTTTCGCTTGACAACAGTTTAGTCTATTCAAGCAGTCTCAGTTAAGTACGTCTTCTTTTCTACCTGGTTTTTAGAAGCTTTAATCACTGCTTCTTATCACCATTAATATGCCATTTGAAAAGGAAAAAGTACCAGATGATTGTATAAGTTCATTACTAATACATAGTGTGGAACCTCTGAAAATATTCCGTTTTTTTAATGGGTATTTAAAGCCTGAGAGAGTGATATCCTCAACAATATCGGTGATGGGAACGAAAGAAATATAGCGTAAATCCTTGCTTTTCTCCACGGAATGCATTCCTGCTGTTGCAAGGTATAGTCGATTTTGTACATCGATGATTTCTACCTGAATGTCCTTTTCCAACAGGCTTGGCATCATGAGTAATTGAAGATTACCCATGAAGTGATCAAGGCGTCCTCCAGTCGCACCAAAAATGTTTATATTGTCTGGATTCTGACCGATGGCCCAGTTAAGGGCAAGTTCAAGATCCGTTTCATCCTTTTCAGGCTTATAGCGATTGACTTCCTGGACTTTTTCTTGAATCAGATGCCATTCTTCATCGGTAACTGAATCAAAATCCCCAAACGCTACCCATGGCTCTATGGACTGTTCCAATAGTGTATAAACCCCACGGTCCACCCCTATCCACTTCACTACTTCCCCTTCGTACCCCTTCAATTCAGGGATATATCTTCCTGGACCACCTGCGACTATATTGATTATCATTATCTCCACTCCTTTTCTACAAAAATGGACTGACCCAAAAGGATCAGCCCTGTCGTCTCTTATACAAGAGATCTCTTTAATTCTTCGATTGCCGCCCCTCGATCGCTGCGGTTGTAGATGGCAGAACCAGCTACAAACACATCAGCTCCTGCCTCCGCACAAATGGCTGCGGTTTCAGGGTTAATGCCACCATCAACTTCTATTTCAAGTACAGGGTTTACTTCATTCGCCCATTCACGAATTTGTTTGATCTTCGGAACGACAGACGGAATAAACGATTGTCCACCAAATCCAGGATTCACTGTCATTAGTAGAACCATATCGACATCTTGCAAAATTGGCTTGATCATTTCTGCAGGAGTCCCGGGATTTAGGACGACTCCCGCTTTTACACCTTTGCTTTTGATCATTTGAATCGTTCTATGCAAATGGGGATCTGCTTCTACATGGACGGTAATATAGTCAGCTCCCGCATCTGCAAAAGCTTCAATATATTGACCTGGATTTTCAATCATAAGATGAACATCCAGTGGTAACGTTGTTAACGGTCTAACGGCTTTCACGATCATTGGGCCCAATGTGATATTCGGAACGAAGTGACCATCCATCACATCCACATGGATATAGTCGGCTCCCCCTTTTTCAACATCTTTAATTTCGTTCCCTAACTCTGCAAAATTTGCAGACAGAATGGAAGGTGCGATTTTCATGTTTAGTACCTCGGCTTTCTATCTTTTATTTCTTTGTGGAACGTTAAATAGTGATCATAACGGTAAGTAGGGATTTCGCCTGCTTCAACGGCAGCTTTAACGGCACATTTCGGCTCATTGATATGGAGGCAGCCCCTAAATTTACAGTCCTCAGAAACTTCAACCATCTCAGGGAAGCATTGTGGCAGCTCTTCTATTTCAAGCTCTGAAAACTCCAATGAACTAAACCCTGGGGTATCCGCTACTAACCCATCTTCAATATCAATCAGTTCCACGTGACGAGTCGTATGTTTCCCCCTGCCTAAGTGGGATGAGATCATAGCCGTCTTTAATTCAAGTTCAGGTTTCAAGGCATTCAGCAAAGACGATTTCCCTACTCCGGACTGCCCGGCAAAGACAGAAATTTTATCACGTAAATACGGAGTTAATTCCTCTACACCATGCTCGGTTTTTGAAGAAGTCATCAGGACTTCATAACCGAATGAGCGGTAATCCTTCACATATCGTTCAATCTTATTTGTTTGATCAGATGTAAGTAAATCCATCTTGGTTACACAAATGAGCGGTTCTATTTCTTTACTCTCTATCAACACAAGAAAGCGGTCAAGTAAAGCCGGGCTGAAATCCGGTTCGCTTGCAGAGAAGACAAGTATCGCTTGATCGACATTGGCAATCGGGGGACGTACTAACTCATTTTTACGGTCATAGACCTTCAGAATGTATCCATCCGTTTTGTTCTCAGCTTGAAATTCAACATAATCACCCACCAAGGGTGATATTTTATTTACACGGAAATTACCTCTGCCCCGACATTGTGTAACGCTTCCTTCTGAAAGCACATAGTAAAATCCACTTAATGCTTTAATGATTTTTCCTTCAGGCATTCGAAACCTCCTATTCAAAATGTTTATAAAAATAAATGAGTCATCTATATTATGTATCATGGTTCTCTATCATTATAAATGAAAACAAGAGGACTGTCCCGTCAGGTTCATTAAAAACCCGGGTACAGCCCTTTGGCAATTGTCATTTATTCTTCTTTAGGATACTCGACAGTACCTGTTTTATACTCTTTTTCATCAACGAGAATACGATACTTACCATCGGTTCCTTCTAATGTGAACTTCATCGTAATGGTCGTATCTTCATAAATTGTGATGAGTTCGTCACTTTCTTCGATCTTCTTGTTCTTGTCCTCTATAAATATATCCACGACTTGTGGCTCACCATTGTCCTTGGTGTAAGGTATCAGCTCTTCCAGAGTAACCTCTTTGGTCGGTACTTCTTTTGGTGGCTCAGGACCCTTAGACATGATAACGTAAACATCCTCACCCTTACTAATAGGAGTACTCGCAACCGGCTTATGAGAAATCACCCTACCTTCTTCAACCTCATCTGAAAATTCTTCACTCTGTACAATGATATTTATCCCATTCGAAGCTTCATATTTATCAAGTGCAGTTTGATCAAATCCTTCCAAGTTTTCCAAATCAAACTTCTCAGTTCCCTTGCTCACTGTGAACGTAATTGTCGTTTCTTCTGCCACGACCTCTACTCCAGGTGATGGATCCTGGTCTAGGATGATTCCTGCAGGTTCGGCTTCATCGAACTCTTCTTCTTTCTCTACCGTGAATCCTTTTTCTGCAAGTTCAGAGGATACATCCTCAAATTCCCTGCCCACAAAATCCTCTATATCTATTTTCTCTTTACCTGTACTGACATAGATGTCAATGGCAGAGCCCTCATTCGCCATTCGGCCGGCCTTAGGACTTGTCTTGATCACTTCCCCTTCAGGAATAGTGTCACTTGATTGTTCCTTTGTTTCTCCGACTACAAATGATTCCGATACAATGGTTGAAACAGCTTCAGTTGTATTCATGCCCGTCACATCCGGCACCTGAATTTCTTTAGGCCCAAGTAATTCAGGAACGAAAGTAATAGCAGCAACCCCTAAAAGAATCAGCAAAAAGAACAAACTAATAATGAATATCGGCCACTTCTTTTTACCCTTTTTCTTAGGATCACCCTTCTTGTTTTTCTTCTTGCCTTTCTTCTTCCCTTCTTGGACTGGAGGGGTCGGCTTCGTTTGCAGTTTGTCTGTGTCCGCTTGATGGTGAACAATCGTATCATCAAGATTCGAATATGCATTTTGATCTGTAATGACCGGGATTGCCTTGGTTGCCTCATCATCCAGGGGAACGGCAAATTTCGGTTCATTCATCCGATCAGGGTCCAGGGCTGACATCAAGGCGTCATCCATATCCTCCAGGCTTTCATATCGTCTGAATGGATCTTTAGCTGTTGCCTTTAACACTATATTCTCAACACTTTGAGGAATATCAGGATTCCATCTTCTCAGGGAAGGAGTTTCGGATTGCAAGTGCTTTAATGCGATTGAAACCGCTGATTCCCCAGAGAAAGGCAGTCTCCCCGTTAACAATTCAAACATGACGATTCCCAGTGAATAGATATCTGATTTTTTCGTAGCCATACCGCCCCTCGCCTGTTCAGGGGAAAGGTAGTGGACCGATCCCAGGACTGAATTGGTCTGGGTGATCGAAGTGGCACTTAGAGCCATCGCGATCCCGAAATCAGTTATCTTCACATTTCCTTCTTCATCTAGAAGGATGTTATGGGGTTTAATATCCCGGTGTACAATATGATTTTGATGAGCATGAGACATTGCTAAGGTTAACTGCTTCATAATATCGATCGCTTTGTCTACATGAACAGGTGAATGTTGCTGTATGTATTGCTTTAAGGTCATACCATGGACATATTCCATGACAATATAGTATAGATCATCTTCTTCTCCTACATCGTATATACTCACAATGTTCGGATGAGTCAAGCTAGTAGCAGATTGAGCTTCCCGTTGGAATCTTTTAATGAATTCCTCTTCATTGGCAAAATCGATCCGGAGCATTTTAATAGCCACTTCACGATCCAAAATCACATCGTGAGCTAAATAAACGTTGGCCATTCCTCCGCCGCCGATTAGTTTAATGATTCTGTAACGCCCACTGATGCGCTTTCCTTCCATCATGTTATCACCCGCTTTCCGTTTCAGCGGCAAACTCTACAATTACTACGGTAATATTATCTTCACCGCCATATTCATTGGCTAAATGAACAAGCGACTCTCCTTTATTCTCAAGAGAGTGGTCCTGTACCAATATCTCTTTCATTTCTTTTTGGGAGACTTTATTAGAAAGACCGTCTGAACACAATAAAATAACGTCTTCTTCTTCAAACATTATCGTTTTAATATCCATCGTAATTGAAGCTTCCGTACCTATCGCTCTAAGTATCACATTTTTTCTTGGATGATGCTCTGCATCTTCTCTTGAAATTTCACCGCTTCTGACTAATTCATTTACAAGTGTATGGTCTTCCGTTAACTGATGAAAACCATTTTCATTCAGTATATATCCTCTGCTGTCACCAATATTGACGATGGTTGCAAATAAGGAGGTGCATATGGCTCCAACGAGGGTCGTCCCCATTCCTTCACATTCCGGATTAGATTGAGAATAAGTATATACTTCTTTGTTTACTTCGTTAATAGTTGATTTTAACCAATTTTCGGCTTCATCAGCGGTGTGAAATTTCTCTGTTTTCTCCCATAAGTCTTTTAGGATGGAGATGGTAAGCTCGCTGGCAACGTCTCCAGCTCTGTGGCCGCCCATTCCATCTGCTACAACAGCTAAATGATCGCCATGATGATTCACGAATACGCCGGCACTATCTTCATTTAGTTGACGCACTTTCCCTTTGTCCGTAAAATATACAGTTTTCACTTATGTCACCTCGTCTCTTCTTCTGCACCTGTTTCAAGTAGCTCCTTATACTCATAGTAGGGTGCAACTTTAGTTCAAAAAAATGAATTCACTTTGATTATCTTTGTTAAATACGTTCAGCTTGTCATTCGTTCTGAATGGGAACTGAACAAGTTGATAATGAAAAGAGAAAATATTTTCAGCTTTTATCACTTTTGATGAAATAAACATATGATTACAAAGTAACGGATAATCAAAGATTCATTAAGGGCTATTGTACTTTTACGACTTTTCTGGTGAATTTTCCTGCTTTACTTTCGACATTTGAGCAATTTCGACTCATTTTTTTCTAAAGCACGAAATAAAGAATCCATCCCCGCCAAAATCCTGAGGAAATACTTGTAATTGATTTTCTTTAATAAACGGTGTGATGGAATCCGGAAGTTCATCTAATGGTTGAGGATCAAATTCTGGATGATCACTTAAGAAAGCCGACACAGTACCTTCATTCTCATTTTGATCCACAGTACAAGTACTATAAACTAATAGTCCATCTTTTTTTAACAATGGCGTAACGGCTGAAAGAATGTCCAGCTGAATCTTTTGCAATGATAGAAGATCCGATTCTTTTTTAGCATATTTTATATCCGGTTTTCTTCTTAATACGCCTAACCCAGAACATGGGGCATCCACCAGAATGCGATCGAAGCTTTCTTTTTCAAACTTCTCTCCTGCTTTTCGACTATCAAGGGTTGCAGTCTTTATATTATTTAATCCAAGACGAGTTGCATTTTCGTCAATTAATTTGACCTTATGCTTGTGTAAGTCCAGTGCATGGACTTCTCCGGTTCCTGATAGTTTTTCGGCTATGTGAGTCGTTTTCCCCCCTGGTGCTGCGCATGCATCTAACACTTTCATCCCGTGATCAAGCTTTAAAGCATAGGAGACAAGCATTGAACTTTCATCCTGGATGTTGAATAGTCCGTTACGATATTCATCTGTTTTTGCCAGATTCCCTCGAAGTGACTGGATCGCTTCCGGCACTACCGGGCTTTCTTTCACTTCGTTTCCGTGGTCCATCAAGAGTTGGATAAGCTCTTCCCTAGTGATTTTGGTTGTATTCACCCTTGCCGTTTGTTTAGGTGCGATTAAATTGGTTTCACACATTTCTTTCGTTTTCTCCAGACCAAATTGCTCTTCCCATCTCTTCACAAGCCAATAAGGATGACTCGTTTCGATGGCCACCCGCTCGATCGGATCTTTAATAGTGTCAAGGGAAGGAAGCCCTTTTCTTTGAACAGAACGCAAGACCCCATTCACCAATCCTGAGATGCCTTTATGCCCTCTCTTCTTAGCAATTTCTACAGCTTCATAGAAAACAGCACGGTCAGGAATTCGATCTAAGTACACAAGCTGATAGAGGGATAAACGCAATAGATGACGAACCCACTCATCCAGCTTCCCTTTAATAAATGGAGCTAAATAGAAATCCAACGTCATTTTTCGTTGAATGGTTCCATATGTCAGCTCGGTTAATAATCCAATATCCTTACTTGGCAGCTGATTTTTTTCAATCACAGAATTGAGTAATAAATTACTATACGATTGATTTTTCTCTACCGCTTCAATGACATCAAGTGCTGCTTCACGTACGGTTTTATTTCGTTTACTCATTATTTTCTCCTAACATCATTCCTGCTTTTAGGTGAGCACCTGCTCCACGCAGATAATCCTTTGCACTCATTCTCTTTTTCCCAGAAGGTTGTAAATCGATTATTTTTATTCCCACTGAAGTCCCTGTAGAAACAACGAATCCATCCTCTTCAATCTTCATGATTTCTCCAGGTGCACCAGAAGTTCCGCTGACTTTTTCTCCCCACCAGATTTTGATCACAGAATTATCTAATGTGGTGTAAGCAACCGGCCAAGGGTGAAGTCCTCTAATATGGTTGTAGATTTCTTCTCCACCTTTCGCCCAATCAATTTTTTCTTGTTCGCGTTTGATGTTTCGTGCAAATGTCGCTTTTGAATCGTCCTGTTTGACCGGGGTTATGTCCCCTGCCAATAATTTGGGCACCGTTTCAATGAGTAACGCTGCACCTGCAACGCTTAATTTATCGTGAAGGGTTCCCACATGGTCCCGCTCATCAATAACCACTTCAACTTGACTAATAATGTCCCCTGCATCAAGCTTTTCGACCATATACATGATGGTGATGCCTGTTTTCTCTTTTCCTTGGAGAATGGAATAATGAATAGGTGCTCCCCCTCTAAGTTCAGGAAGTAAAGAGGCGTGAACATTGATGCATCCATACTGAGGGGCTTCCAGTAATGCGTTGGGAAGAATTTGTCCGAATGCGGCAGTTACGATAAGGTCAGGCTCTAATGAAAGCACTTTGTTTAACTCATCTTCATCCTTTATTTTCTCTGGTTGATAGACTGGAATCCCCTTCTTTTCAGCTGCTACCTTTACAGGTGGAGGCGTGAGGATCCTTTTTCTCCCCACTGGGCGATCGGGCTGTGTCACGACCGCAATCACATCATAGTTTTCGTCTAATAGAGATTGAAGAACAGGAACTGAGAAATCAGGCGTTCCCATAAAAATTACTTTCATCATTAAGCTTCATACCCTTCTAATTCTTCTTCTGTCACATATTTTTCTACCTTTGAGGTAAATAGAACACCGTGAAGATGATCAATTTCGTGTTGAATCGCCCTGGCTAAAAAGTCCTGGGCTTGA
The DNA here is from genome assembly GCF_035590735.1 of Rossellomorea aquimaris. Classification (NCBI taxonomy): domain Bacteria; kingdom Bacillati; phylum Bacillota; class Bacilli; order Caryophanales; family Bacillaceae; genus Rossellomorea; species Rossellomorea aquimaris. The sequence continues at coordinate 1,880,887 of NZ_CP141595.1, read as the reverse complement.
AATTCAATCATTCTTCCTTTTCGGTCGAACGTTCTGACCCTGATGGAATAGGGACGGGTCACTTCCCCATATAACCCCGGGAAACTCAGGCACCCTTCAAGATCTGTTTGAGATCCGTCTGTCTCGACGATTTCCGGATTGATAAGCTCGATCGTACCAGTATCATCCCCGATATCCACCACTGCTACCTGAAGGTCGATTCCTACTTGAGGAGCTGCGAGGCCTACACCATCCGCTTCAAGCATTGTGTCATACATATTTGCCAATAATTTTTTCAATTTCTTATCAAATGCCGTTACCTTCTCACATTCTTTTTCTAAGATTGGATCAGGGTGCATTACAATTGGAAGTATTGCCATAAGTCTCCTCCATTTTTCCGTAAAAAATTAGTTACATCATCATATAAGGGTTCACATCTATGGAGATTGATAACCCTTGGGACGCATATTGCTGCTGGTACTGATCTAATACTGTTTTTAACGTAGTGCCAAGATTTGGTTCCCGCTTGTATTTTATCAAACATTGATACCGATATCTATTCTTTATCCTGGGGATTGGAGACGCCACGGGTCCAAGAATGGTCGTAGTTTCGGATAGCTTTGAACGGATATAACTCGTCATCTTCTCTGCAATATCCACAACTTTCATTAAATCCTCATGACTTAATGTGAGCATAGTGATGTAGTAAAAGGGAGGATAGGAGCCCATTTTCCTCATCATCATTTCCTGTTGATAAAAACGGTTGTAATCATGATGAGACGCTAACTCGATTGAATAGTGCTCCGGCGTATACGTTTGAATCACTACTTCTCCCGGCAGGGTGTGTCTGCCTGCTCGTCCGCTTACTTGAGTAAGTAATTGAAACGTCTTCTCTGCTGCTCTGAAGTCTGGGAGATGGAGCATCGTATCCGCACTGAGGACCCCGACGAGAGTGATATTCGGAAAGTCCAGACCCTTGGCAATCATTTGCGTACCTAGAAGAATATCTGCTTTTCCCTCTCCAAAGGCTGTTAATAGCTTTTCGTGGGACCCTTTTCGGGAGGTCGTGTCCACATCCATGCGAATGATTCGAGCATCGGGGATAAGTTTCGTCAATTCTTCCTCTACCTTTTGAGTTCCTGTTCCAAAATAACGAATATGCTCACTCGTACACTCAGGACAAGTAGTGGGAACTCCTTCTTCGTAGCCGCAGTAATGACATTTCATTCCGTTTGAAAAGCGGTGATAGGTTAAGGAGATGTCGCAGTTTGGACATTGAAGGACAAAGCCGCAATCTCTACACATGATGAATGATGAATGCCCTCTCCTGTTAAGGAATAGGACGGTTTGCTCTCCCTTTTCCATTCGGTCCTGAAGCTTATCGAATAGTTCAGTTGAGAACATGGAACGGTTTCCCTTCCTCAGTTCCTCTCTCATATCCACAATATCAACGGAAGGAAGGGGGCCATCATTCATCCTTTTATCCAATGTGAGGAGCCCATATACACATTTTGATGCTCGTGCAAAGGATTCCAAAGAAGGTGTTGCGCTTCCTAAAATGACAGGGCATTGATGATACTCCCCTCTATAAATCGCCACGTCCCTGGCATGATAACGAGGATTTTCTTCTTGCTTGTAACTTGTTTCATGCTCTTCATCAATAATGATGATTCCTATATTTTCAAAAGGAGCAAAAACAGCTGAGCGGGCACCGACCACCACTTTTACTTCCTTTCGCTGAATCTTTCTCCATTCATCATACTTTTCACCAACTGACAAACCGCTGTGCAGGACAGCTACATCATTTCCGAACCGGCCCTTGAATCTGTGAACCATCTGGGGAGTAAGCGAGATTTCAGGAACTAATACAATCGCTTCCTTCCCTTCTTGTAAGACCCGTTGAATGGATTGAAGATAAATTTCGGTTTTACCACTCCCTGTTACTCCGTAAAGAAGGAATGTGTGATGTTTGTCTTCATCTATGGTAGTCAGTATAGGGCGAATCGCATGGTCTTGTTGAGACGTTAAAGAAAGCGGTGAGGTCTTCTCAAACGTCCTATTTTCAAAGGGATCACGATACATTTCAACGCTTTTCTCAATCAGAATCCCTTTATTGACTAACGATTTCACGGTAGATGAAGTAGTCGCCATCTCTTCAAGGAGGGTAGCGGCAAGTATCCCGTCCCCACCAGGAGCAGAATGACTCATGTATTCTATGATTTGTTTCTGCTTACTTGCTTGAGGAGGCAGACTGTTCTTCACTTCTTCTAAATCATCTGCAGGTACATTAAGATACAGTTTTCGAACCGTTTTCTTATTCCCCTTCGCTTTCACTCTGTAAATTACTTCCATCGTACCTTGCTTTACCTCTTTATGAACAAGGGGCAGCATTCCGTTTTCTTCGATCGCTTTCCAGGACACTTCTCTTCCATTCTGAAAGAAGCGTTGGAGTGAAAGGTTAAGTTCACCCGGACTCATATTTTCCTCAAGTTGAAAGAATTTTTCATATTTCGCTTTCATGGCTGCTGGAAGCATCGCTTGAAATGCTGAGATTTTAAAGCAAAGGGTCTTCTCTGTAAGCCAGTTCCCCAATGTTAGAAGTTCTTTATTCAGGACCGGTACAAGGTCCATCGGCTCTACAATCGGTTTCAGCTTCGAGACCTCCCCTTTTTCCTTTAATTCAATGACAAAGCCCTGGATTTTCCTTGGTCCAAAAGGAACGATGACTCTCATGCCGGGAACGATGCTGCCTCTCCATTCATCCGGAATACTATAGTCGTAGGTTCGATCCGTCTGCATGGCAGGAACATCCACGATGACACTAGCTACGTTCATGGGAGGAGCCCTTCTTTATCTGCCGGATCGCTTCTTTATAGATTTCTTTGGCTACCTCTACCTTTGATAATAATGGCAGCTCTCGAATGGTGCCGTCAATTGTTACAATCGATACTTTGTTCGTGTCCGTTCCAAACCCTGAACCTGTTTCTTTCACATTATTTGCAACAATCATATTTGCCCGCTTTTTCTCAAGCTTTGCTTTCGCATACTCGTAAACGTTTGTTGTTTCGGCCGCAAATCCGATTAGATACTGATGTTCCTTTCGCTCACCTAGACTCATTAATATATCCTTTGTACGTTCAAATTCAATCACTAGATTCCCATCTTTTTTCTTCAGCTTATCCTCAAAGGTTTCTTTCGGACGATAATCAGCGACTGCAGCGCTCTTCACAACGATATCCGCTGTTGGAAACGCTTCATGAACAGCATTGTACATATCTTCAGCACTTATGACGGAGACAAATTCAACTCCACTTGGAATGGGTAATTGAGACGGTCCGGAAATCAAGACTACATCTGCCCCAAGAGACACGGCCGCCTCTGCAAGGGCGTAACCCATTTTCCCTGTTGAGCGATTGGAGAAGAAACGAACGGGATCGACCATTTCTCTTGTCGGTCCAGCAGTTATGACGACTCTTTTCCCCTGTAATATCTTCCCTTCGCTATCACGATTAGAAAAGTAGCGATCAACCAATTCCACTACTTTCTCAGGTTCTTCTAATCTTCCTTTTCCGACGTATCCACAAGCTAAATACCCTTCACTTGGTTCGACAAATCGGTAGCCAAACTCAAAAAGGGTATCGATATTCCTCTTCACCGCTGGGTTATCATACATATGTACATTCATGGCTGGGGCAATCCATACTTTTGCTCTCGTTGCCAAAATGGTTGTTGAAATCATGTCATCTGCAATTCCGTTCGCGAGCTTCCCGATGATGTTGGCAGTGGCTGGTGCAACCAGTACAAGATCTGCCCAGTCAGCCAAGTCGATATGAGCGATCTTTGACGAATCCTTTTCATCAAAGGTATCCCAGTATACATCTCGACGGGATAATGCCTGAAAAGTAAGTGGAGCCACAAATTTTCGTGCTGATTCTGTCATGATGACCTTCACATCGGCACCGCTTTGGATCAGCTTGCTCGTTAATGCAGCCGCTTTATATACAGCAATTCCACCAGATACACATAATAGTATTTTTTTCCCCTTGATCATTCTGCTTTCCCCCATTACACTTAATCCTTCCTTTATTATGAAGGATATTGATAGAAAAAGAAAATAGGGTTGTCCCGAAAGATCATGAAATCTTTCGAGTCAACCCCCCTAGAGTTTTTCATTAAGCATGATGACGCTTATTCATCAGCATAAACCGCTTTGGCATCTCTTTCTTTCATAGATAATTGACCGGCCTGAATTTCTTCAAGAGCCTTACCTACAAACTTATGAGACTCATATTGGTTCAAGCGATAATCCCCGGTATCTTGCAGGTTTCTTGCTCTCTTAGCAGCAATACTGACTAACGAATATTTAGAATCGATCTTTTTCATTAATGAATCAATGGATGGGTTTAACATTTATTCAGCCTCCAGCATATTTAAGTATCGTTGTTGCACTCTTTCCCGTTTACAGTGTTCTGCTTGAACAATGGATTTAATCTTACCTACCGCATGTTCAATTTGATCATTTTCAACAATGTAATCATACAGATTCATCATTTCAATTTCTTTTCTTGCAGTATTCATTCTACCCTGGATCAAATCATCCGTTTCGGTTCCTCTTGTTACAAGTCGATTTTGAAGTTCAGAAAGACTAGGGGGTGCCAGGAAGATAAATAAACCTTCAGGGAATTTATCCCTGACCTGCTGTGCACCTTGTACTTCAATTTCAAGAAAAACATCTCTTCCTGCATCAAGTGTTTCTCGAACATAATCAACAGGAGTACCATAATAGTTTCCAACGAACTCTGCATACTCCAGCAGTTTACCTTGCTCTATAAGTACTTCAAACTCTTCTCTTGATTTAAAGAAATAATCTACACCATCCACTTCTCCTTCCCGGGGATTACGAGTGGTCATGGAGATGGAATATTCAAACTTTGTATCTTCTTGGGAAAAAATCGCTTTACGAACGGTTCCTTTTCCTACACCTGAAGGTCCGGAAAGAACGATCAGCAATCCTTTTTCTTTCATTTATTTACCCTGCCCTTCTTCTACTATATCCTCTTTATCAGTTAAACGATGAGCAACGGTTTCGGGTTGAACAGCTGAAAGAATAACGTGATCGCTATCCGTAATAATAACCGCCCTTGTTCTTCTTCCGTATGTAGCATCAACGAGTGTTCCCCGGTCTCTTGCATCTTGAATCAGGCGTTTGATCGGTGCTGATTCGGGACTTACAATTGAGATGATCCGGTTAGCTGAAACAATATTTCCAAACCCTATATTGATGAGCTTAATCGACATAACGCTCCTCCTAATCAATAGTTTAGTTTCGCCGGAATGACAGGAAACTAAACTTCTTATTCTACATTTTGCACTTGTTCCCTTAGCTTCTCCAGTGTTGATTTCAGTTCCACAACAATCGTGGCAATGAAGGAATCGTTTGCTTTCGAACCAATCGTGTTCACTTCCCGGTTCATTTCCTGGATCATGAAATCCAGCTTCCTGCCTACAGGTCCTTCACTGGTCAATGAGGAATCAAAGTACTGAATATGACTTTCTAATCTCGTCAGTTCTTCGGTAATATCCGATTTATCAGCAAAGATGGCAACTTCAGTAAGCAAACGACTTTCATCGAAGGAAGTTTCATTGTATTCAAGAATCCTTTTTCTTAACCGTTCTCTATACTGATTGACCACTTGTGGAGCATGATCGGTAAGTTCACCGATTTTGGCCTCAAAATGATTGAGATGAGTGAGAAAATCTTTCTTGAGGAGCTCTCCTTCTTTTTCACGCATTTGTCTAAGGTCATGTGCCGCTTGTTCTACAGCTCTTAACACCAACTGCTCAAGCTCTTCGTTTTCCTCTTCCATTTCTTCGATCATCACAAATTCTTCTCTGTTTAAGAGGTGGGATAATTGCAGTTCATCTTTTAAGGAGAAGGTTTCTTTCACTTTATTTACTAACTGATAATAATCTTGAATGAGCTTCCAGTCAATATGTAGGTTTTTATGTACTAAGCCATCGCCTGTAATGGTGATGAAAATATCCACTTTCCCTCTCTTAACGGACTGGGATACTTGTTTTTTAATTTTATCCTCAAGTTTCATTAATTGTCGGGGCATCCTTATGAAACATTCACTAAACCTGTGATTAACGGATTTCATTTCAACCGTTACAGTATGTTGTTCAGAGTCTACTTTGCTTCTTCCAAAGCCTGTCATACTGACAACCATTACGATCACATCCAATCTTTTGACGATATTCGTATGTAGATCAACTGATTTCATGCTAGCACTAAGCACTATATAAAAAAGGTAATAGAGGCTATTCTCTATTACCTTTTGGATTATACCACATTTCACTGTTTTTTTCTTGCAAAAAATGATCCCGCCAGTAAAAACGTTGGAACCGAGCTTAAACCAATGATCAAGAACCAATCCTTTAACACGATCGGTACTGTATGGAAGATCGGCTGCAAGGATGGGATGTATATCACGAGAAGCATCAATACGAGTGAAGATAACACGGCCCACACAAGATACATGTTTCCGAAGGGGTTCCTTGAAAATACAGAAACTTCACTTCGACAGTCAAACACATGAATGAGCTGTGCCATAACCAATGTAGCAAAGGCAACGGTTTGCGCATACGCCAAGTGATCGGGGTGAGTCTTATACGACAACATAAAAGCAAGTAGAGTGACACCTCCGATTAAGAAGCCTCTTGAAACTACCTTCCAGCCTAAACCTCTGGCAAACACGCCTTCCTTTGGATGCCTTGGTTTTCTCTTCATGACATCATCTTCTGGTTTATCGAGACCAAGTGCCATGGCAGGAAGTCCATCTGTCACAAGGTTCACCCAAAGAATCTGAATCGGCACCAATGGAAGTGGAAGGGCCAGGATCATGGCAAATAGCATGACGAGAATTTCCCCTACATTCGATGCCAGCAGGTACCGAATAAACTTTCTGATGTTTTCATAGATGTTTCTGCCTTCCTGGATTGCTGATTTAATCGTTGCAAAGTTATCATCCAACAGGACAAGTGAAGAAGATTCCTTGGCTACATCTGTCCCGGTAATTCCCATGGCTACTCCAATATCCGAAGATTTTATGGCCGGAGCGTCATTGACTCCATCCCCGGTCATCGCCACCACATGTCCCCTGTTTTGCAGGGCTTTGACGATTTTTAATTTATGCTCAGGAGAAACACGTGCAAAAACTGAAACTTCTTCAACGATTTCTTCCAGTTCATGTACTTCCATTTGATTCAAGGCTTTTCCATCCAGAACACGATCTTTGTTTTTTAAGATTCCTAGTTGTTTGGCAATCGCTTTAGCTGTTAAGATATGATCCCCTGTAATCATCACCGTCTTAATGCCGGCTGCGCGACACTCTTTCACTGCCTGCTTCACTTCAGGTCTGGGAGGATCAATCATACCTTGTAAGCCAATGAAGGTTACTCCTTCCTCAATGTCATTTTCCTTAATCCCTTCTATGGACCTTTCATTGAGCGGTTTATAAGCAATCGCAATGTTTCGAAGAGCATTGGACGACATTTCACTGATTGCCTCTTCTACTTTTTGGGATATTTCAGCTGATTTATATTGAAGTCTTCCTTCCCACAAGATGGATTCGCTTTTGCCGACTAAAACGTCGGGAGCACCTTTCGTTACAGAGAAGTGTTTCCCGTTTTGGTCGACAACGATCATACTCATCATCTTTCTAGTAGAATCAAAGGGGAATTCTTTTACTATCGTAAATTTCTTCTGCAAAGATTCCCGGCTCAGTCCAGCTTTCAACCCCGCCACTAGAAGAGCCCCTTCTGTAGGATCCCCATCAACTACAAAGTTTTCTTCACGTGTTACGAGTTCCGCATGATTGCATAGCATGCCAAAGGTTAATAATTGTTGAAGAGCATTTTCACTGTGAGGTGTTACCCTCTGTTCTCCGCTGTAAAATTGGCCATCCGGTTCATACCCGGTTCCCGTTACCGTCCACGTTCTGCCCCCACTCCAGAGATGTGTTACCGTCATTTTATTTTGAGTCAGAGTTCCTGTTTTATCTGAGCAAATAACCGATGCACAGCCTAATGTTTCAACAGCCGGCAGCTTTCGGACGATCGCTTTCTTCTTGATCATTCGCTGAACGCCGAGGGAAAGGGCAACGGTTACAATGGCAGGTAAGCCTTCTGGAATGGCCGCAACTGCCAAAGAAACCCCAGCTAAGAACATCGTGTACATATCGTGGCCCTGGATCACACCGATTCCTACGACCAATGCCGTTAACACGAGGGCAACGGAAATCAGTATTTTTCCTAATTCTTCAAGTTTTCTTTGAAGTGGGGTTATCATCGTTTCAGCTTTTTGAATCATATCAGCGATTTGTCCCATGGCTGTCTTCATTCCGATCGAAGTAACAACACCAATACCATTACCCCTAGTGACCATCGTCCCCATAAAAGCCATATTCTCTAAGTCTCCGAGACTCATGTTTTCACCAATGACAGGGTTCGTCGATTTTGTAACAGGTACAGATTCCCCTGTTAAAGCAGATTCCTCTATTTCCAGATTATTCGTTTCAATGAGGCGCACATCTGCCCCGATCCGATCCCCGCTTCCAAAGCGGATGATATCACCGATAATGACGTCTTTAGAAACAACTTTCACCCACTTGCCATCTCTCAACACCGAAACCTGTGGTGCTGAAAGTTCCTTTAAAGCCTGCAGGGACCTCTCTGCTTTACGCTCTTGAAAAAAACCTAAGAAACCGTTTATTAACACAATGGCTATGATGGCAATCGCATCGATGTATTCTCCCAGTAATCCTGAAATGAGTGTGGCTGCCAATAACACAAGAACCATAAAGTCCTTAAATTGACTGAAAAATAATAACAGAGCTGACTGCTTCTCAGCTTCCTCCAATTGATTGTACCCAAATTGTTTCCGTCTTTTTGCTACGTCATCTGTTGTAAGACCCTCTTGATAATTGGTATTTAATGACTGCTCTATGTCCTCTTGTCTCATCTCATGAAATTTCATGCAACCATGTCACTCTCCTCCTACGATACGAAAAGTTGTCCTTCTCATAGCATTCTTATTCAGACTCGTCCTAAAAAATGATATGATTTACGTATGTTTTGCATTTTACCTGTTAGAGGGGTAAAATCGGTTACATTTGGTACACAGAGACCAAGCTCAGCCTGGTAGATTTAAAATACACCGAAATCGTTTAAAGCAAAGGATGTTATACATGTCATTTGATGGATTATTTACTAGAAGCATGACGAAAGAATTGAACGAGAACTTATTGTACGGACGCATCAACAAAATACATCAGCCTTATAAAAATGAAATCATCATGATCATCCGGGCGAATGGAAAAAATCACAAAGTTCTATTATCCGCCCACCCCAGTTATTCAAGGGTACAAATTACAAATGAAAACTATGAAAATCCTTCTGTCCCTCCCATGTTCTGTATGCTCCTGCGAAAGCACCTGGAAGGGTATATTGTCGAGGGGATCAAACAGGTTGAACTGGATCGGATGATTATAATTGAAGTGAAGGGCAGAAATGAAATCGGCGATATTTCATACAAACAATTAATCATCGAAGTAATGGGCCGCCATAGTAACATCATTCTAGTTGATAAAGAACGAAATATGATTCTGGATAGCATCAAGCATATATCACCAAGCATGAATACACACCGTACTGTTTTGCCTGGTCATACGTATGTTTTACCACCGCAACAAAATAAAATAAATCCACTTAATGCTACCAGTGAAGATGTTCTGAGAGCACTGGACTTTAACTCCGGCAAACTGGATAAGCAGATTGTCCAAGCTTTTGCAGGTATTTCTCCTCTTTATGCGAAAGAAGTTGTTCACCGTGCAGGAATCGGAAACCAGTCTACGATCGCTGAATCATTCTTAGAAGTGATTCAACATGCAAAATCGAATGACTCCACACCAACCCTCATTAGTGGAGAGAAGGAATGGTTTTACTGGATGGACCTGGAACACCTGCAAGGAGAGAAACAAACTTTTCCTTCGTTAAGTGAATTATTGGACCGATTCTTCTATCAGAAGGCCGCACGAGAACGGGTGAAGCAACAAGGAAACGACTTAGAACGATTCATCCGAAACGAACGGGATAAAAATATAAATAAAATTGAAAAATTAAAGCAAACGTTGGACGATGCCCAGCAGGCAGATCGATATCAATTGCTTGGTGAACTCCTTACGTCGAATTTATATGCGGTTGAACGAGGAATGACTGAGGTTAGCGTGGTAAATTATTATGATGAAAACGGGGAAAGTGTCATGATCCCCCTCAACCCTCAAAAGTCTCCATCAGAAAATGCCCAAAACTATTTTTCACGCTATCAAAAAGCAAAGAATGCCGTGAAAATCGTTCATGAACAAATTGAAAAAGCCGACGAAGAGATTGTCTACTTAGAACAATTACTTCAACAATTAGAATCGGCATCAACAAAAGACGTTGAAGAAATCAGAGAAGAACTGGAAGAAGAAGGCTACCTGAGGGTCCGTAAGCAAACGAAAAAGAAAAAGGCCAATGTGAAACCTGTTCTGGAAACCTACACTTCCAGCGACGGCACACAAATCTTGGTAGGAAAAAACAATAAACAAAATGATTATTTAACCAACAGAGTAGCAGGGAAAGAAGAGATATGGCTTCATACGAAAGATATTCCAGGCTCTCACGTTGTAATCAAGAGTCAGAATCCTTCTGAACAGACAATCAAGGAAGCAGCTAAAATTGCTGCCTACTTTAGTAAAGCACGGGAATCAAGCTCCGTGCCTGTTGATTTCACTGAAGTCAAACAGGTAAAGAAACCAAAAGGGGCCAAGCCGGGCTTTGTCATTTATGAAGGACAGCAAACGGTATATGTGACACCTGATTTGGATTTGGTCCGTTCGTTGAAGAATTGATATTTAATAATGAAGCACTTTCACTCAGTCTGAATTGGCATTGGGTGGGAGTGCTTTTGTTTTATACCAATAAAAACTAAAAGCAACTCACAAAAGAGTTGCTTTCCACCTTAACTGCCCCATGTCTCCGGATTTTCACTCCAAAGCTTCAATTGTTCCAATTCTTCTTCCCGAATGATCGAGCTTTGAAGCGCTACATCCAATAAACTTGAATAATCGGATAGAGCATATGCCTTAATATCGTGTTCTTCAAGCATGCTTTTCCCTTTTTCTAACTCGTAGGTGAAAATGGCAGCCACCCCTAATACGTCACAGCCCGCTTCTCTTAAGGCTTTTACAGCTGTGATACAGCTGCCGCCTGTAGAGATGAGATCTTCAACCACTACCACTTTTTGACCAGGAGCAGCTTTCCCTTCAATCTGCTTTCCTTTTCCGTGAGCTTTCGCTTTAGAGCGAACATAACACATCGGCAGGTTTAGTTTTTCACTTACCCATGCAGCATGGGGAATTCCAGCTGTTGCAGTTCCTGCAATGACTTCCACATCCGGGAACTGCTCTTTAATAATCTCAACTAGACCCGTAGAGATTTCATCCCTTACTGTAGGGTAAGATAAGGTCAGTCGATTATCACAATAGATTGGGGACTTTATTCCCGATGACCATGTAAATGGCTCCGACGGGTTTAAAAATACAGCTTCGATGTCTAATAGTTTTTTGGCGATTTCTTGTTTCATTCAGAGGCACTCCCATTCATGTACGATTCGTTCATATGCTTCAACCGGGTTACTTGCTCCAGTAATACTTCTTCCCACGACAATATAGGAAGACCCCATTTCTTTTGCCATACGTGGTGTGGTGACTCTTTTTTGGTCTCCTTTTTGATCATCTGTTAACCTGATCCCCGGAGTGACCCGAATAAAATCTTCACCACAATGTTCTTTTATAAGTGAGGATTCGTGAGGAGAACATACCACTCCATCAAGACCTGCCATTTTTGCCAGTTTGGCATAATGTAAGACAGACTCATTGATTGTTTTAGGTATTAGTTGCTCTTCCTGCATTTGTTCTTCCGTTGTTGATGTTAATTGAGTGACGGCAATCAATTTTGTGAGTGATTGATTAGCAGGGGTGCCGGCATGTAAACCCTCTAACGCCTTTTCCATCATCATACCGCCACCTGCAGCATGTACATTGATCAGGTCAAGGTCGAACCCGGCAAGTCCCTTCATGGCGCCGTATACTGTATTAGGAATGTCATGCAGCTTCAAATCCAGGAAAATACGATGATTTTTATTTAAAATCTTTTCGATCATAACCGGTCCATTTTGTAGGTATAGCTCCATACCGACTTTTACATTTAGACTTTCTGAAAATTGATCTAAGAAGATTGATGTCTTCTCCCATGTTGGGAAATCAAGAGCTATAAACGGCTTTTGATTCATGCTTCCCCCAGCTCCTTCCGGTCAATTGGGATATATGGTCCACTTCCAGTTCATCAAGTAAAGGTGGTAAATCATTTATGATACGCTGACACACGAAGGGATCAACGAAGTTCGCTGTGCCTACCGCGACAGCACTTGCGCCAGCGTAAAAGTACTCAATCACATCTTCAGCCGATTGAATTCCACCCATCCCGATAATCGGAAGATCCACCTGTTGACTTACTTCATAAATCATGCGGATCGCGACCGGTTTAATGGCTGGTCCGGATAATCCCCCGGTTTTATTTGCCAGGATCGGCTTTCCAGTTTTCCTGTCAAGTCTCATCCCGAGGAGTGTATTGATCATTGTCAGGCCGTCTGCTCCCCCTGCTTCAACAGCCTTAGCCATCTCGACAATATTGGAGACATTCGGTGATAACTTTACATAAAGAGGGACCTGCGAGACTTTTTTTACTCTCTCAGTCAATTCTTTTGCCACTTCGGGGATGGTACCAAAGGCTATCCCACCTGTTTTTACATTTGGACAGGAAATATTCAGTTCAAGGGCCTTAACATTTTCTGCGGTTGAGATGACTCTTGCCACTTCCACGTAATCCTCCATCTGAGACCCCGCTACATTAGCAATGATCGGTACATCGTACTGGGAAAGCCATGGAAGTTCGTTTTCCATCACACCTGAGAGTCCGGGATTTTGTAACCCGATCGCGTTCAGCATACCCGCATTCGTCTCTGCAACCCGGGGAGTCGGATTTCCAAAGCGCGCTTCTTCCGTAGTCGCTTTGATCATAATCGCCCCGAGCTCGCTTAAATCATAGAATTGACTGTATTCTCTACCGAAGCCAAAACACCCTGAAGCCGGCATGACCGGGTTTTTTAATGATAATCCGGGTAATTCAATTTGTAATGATTTCATAAAAGCACCACCCCTACTGGAAATACAGGTCCGTCACTGCAAACCTTAACGTAGCTTGACCCTTGTGGATCATCCTTTTTGTGACAAACACATGCGAAGCAAGCACCAATTCCGCACCCCATGCGCTCTTCTAAAGAAATGAATCCGCGTCTGTCACCCAATTGGGATTGAAGTGCTTTTAACATCGGTGTCGGACCACAGGAATAAAACACATCAAAGGCCGGTGATTTTTCTCGAATAACGTCTGTTACAAACCCCGTAGTTCCGAGGGTTCCGTCCACTGTGGCGACAAAGGTATCACCCAATTCCCTGAACCTGTCTTCATAGAAGCTCACGGATTCAGTTTGAAAACCGAGGATGTGCTTCACTGTCCAGCCGTTTTCCACCAGCATTTTAGAAAGACCGTAGAGGGGAGGAACTCCAATTCCTCCACCTACTAACAACGCGGCCTTACTGTCACTTTCCACTGAGAACCCATTTCCAAGAGGTCCTAAAACATCTATTATCTCACTATTTTTTGTTTGAGAAAGAAGTGTTGTCCCTATCCCTTCAGCTCGGTAGATCAAGGTCATGGTGAGTTCTTCGTGATTATGGGAGGCGATGGAAATCGGCCTCCTCAGTAAAGGGTCGATTCCCGTTCCGACTTTTATATGGACAAATTGTCCAGGCGCCTTGATCTCGCTCACCAATTTCCCTTGTAGAACTAATTCAAAGATGTTCTCAGCGATTCTTTCATGAGAAAGCACAACCATCTTTTCATTTACGATCATTGAAAAACCGCCTCTCTCGTTTTCGCCTGTGATGGAAGCGCCTCTGCTGAGAATGTCATTGATTCAATCACTCTCAGGATAGCTTCTGCTGTGTCCAGGGAGGTAAGACATGGGATGCCGTTCTCTACGGATTCCCTGCGAATTCTGAATCCGTCCCGGGCAGGTTGTTTTCCTTTTGTCAAGGTATTGATGACCAGCTGTGTTTCTCCACTTTGGATGATATCCAGCAGGGTTGGTCCACTGGATCCGATCTTATCCACTTCACGTACGGATATATTTGCTTTTGTCAGATGCTCGGCCGTACCTTTTGTTGCAAGGATTTGATACCCGATATCGATAAAGCGTTGCGCCAGGAGAACCGCTTCGTCTTTGTCTTTATCTGCTACCGTCATGAGTACAGATCCATATTCTTTCATTTGCATTCCTGCTGCAACCATTCCTTTGTAGAGGGCTTTTTCCAGTGTAAGGTCTTTCCCCATTACTTCACCTGTTGATTTCATTTCAGGCCCTAAAGTGATGTCCACCCGTCTTAGCTTGGCAAAGGAGAAGACAGGGACCTTCACATACACACCATGTTTTTCAGGTATTAATCCTGATTCATATCCTTGATTCTTCAGGGATATCCCAAGGATGGATTTGGTTGCAATATTCGCCATCGGTACATTCGTGATTTTACTGATGAATGGCACTGTACGGCTGGAGCGTGGATTCACTTCCAGAACAAATACTTCGCCTTTCGAGATGACATACTGGATATTCAGTAACCCAACAATGTTTAGGCCTTTAGCGAGTCGAGTCGTGTAATCGACAATGGTTTGTTTCTGTTCCCCTGTCAGCTGTTGTGGAGGATACACCGCGATGGAATCTCCAGAGTGAACTCCAGCCCGTTCGATATGCTCCATGATTCCAGGGATGACTACGTCTACTCCGTCTGAAATGGCATCCACTTCAATTTCTTTTCCGATCAGGTAGCGGTCGATTAAAACCGGATGTTGCGGGTTGACCTTTACTGCGTTCTTCATGTATTGAAGAAGCTCTTCTTCACGATAAACAATTTCCATCGCTCTTCCACCAAGGACATAAGACGGTCTTACCAGCACAGGGTATCCGATGTTTTCCGCGATCTTGAGAGCACCTTCTACAGATACCGCTGTCTTACCTTCTGGTTGAGGAATGCCAAGTTCGTTCAGAGTGTGTTCGAATTTATCCCGGTTTTCTGCACGATCTAAATCTTCAAGGGATGTACCGAGAATCTTGACTCCTCTTCTCACAAGCTCATCTGCCAGATTGATCGCTGTTTGACCACCAAACTGCACGACAACTCCCTTAGGCTTTTCAAGATCGATGATGTGCATCACATCTTCTACTGTAAGAGGTTCAAAGTATAATTTATCCGAGATACTGAAGTCAGTCGAAACCGTTTCTGGGTTGTTATTTACGATGATCGCTTCATATCCCGCTTCTTTAATGGCCCAGACAGAGTGAACGGTCGCATAATCAAATTCTACTCCCTGACCGATCCTGATCGGTCCTGACCCAAGAACGATGACACTCTCCCGGGAAGTGACCTTGGATTCATTCTCATCCTCATAAGTTCCATAGAAGTAAGGAGTTTCTGATTCAAACTCAGCCGCACATGTATCTACCATTTTATAGACAGGTATTAATTCATTTTCTTTTCTCCATCTATACAATTCTGCTTCAGTGCTCTTCCATAGCTTAGCAAGGGTGATATCCGAAAAGCCCATTCGCTTGGCTTTTTGACCCAGCTCAATGTTGAAGGGGTGTAAGGTTAATTCCTTTTCGAATTCTACGATTCTATTCATTTTATACAGGAAGAAAAGATCGATTTTACTCCAATCGTGAATGGTTTCAATCGTCACTCCTCTTCTAAGTGCTTCCCCGATATAGAAGAGTCGTTCATCTCCTGCTTTGCGAATTCTCTTCTCGATCCACTCATCTGTAAATTGTTCAGCATCACTTAACTCCATATGGTACGTATTGCTTTCGAGGGAACGTATCGCTTTCAGAAGTGACTCTTCGAACGTTCGGCCAATCGCCATGACTTCACCGGTTGCTTTCATCTGCGTACCGAGGTTACGCTTGGCAGCTTCAAATTTATCAAACGGCCATCTTGGGATTTTCGTCACCACATAGTCCAGTGCAGGTTCGAATGATGCATATGTTTTACCTGTTACAGGATTCATCATTTCATCCAGGGTCAGTCCTACTGCAATTTTTGCTGCAAGCTTCGCAATTGGGTATCCCGTTGCTTTTGATGCAAGTGCAGAGGAACGGCTCACCCTTGGATTCACTTCGATGATGTAATACTGGAAGCTGTCCGGATCAAGGGCGAGCTGGACGTTACAGCCCCCTTCTATCCCTAATGCCCGGATGATCTTTAAGCTTGTATTACGGAGCATTTGATACTCCCGGTCACTTAGGGTTTGACTTGGAGCTACGACTATCGAATCTCCCGTATGGATTCCCACCGGGTCGATGTTCTCCATATTACATACCACGATGGCGTTATCTGCTGCATCTCTCATAACCTCGTATTCTATCTCCTTAAAACCTGCGATACTTTTTTCCAGTAGACATTGAGTTACCGGGCTGTACTTTAGGCCTGAGGTTACAATTTCGATTAATTCTTCTTCATTGTGACAGATCCCCCCGCCGGTCCCGCCCAGTGTGTAGGCAGGTCTTACGATTACTGGAAAACCGACGCTTTCTACGAAATGAAACGCTTCATCCACCGTTCGGATGATATCGCTCTCTGGAACCGGCTCTCCGAGTTCATTCATCAAATTTCTAAATAAGTCACGATCTTCTGCCTTCTCGATTGCCGAAAGCTTCGTTCCGAGAATTTCCACTCCACATTCTTCTAAAACTCCTGATTTAGCGAGTTCAACCGCCAAGTTTAATCCCGTTTGACCACCTAATGTAGGAAGAACCGCATCCGGACGTTCTTTACGAATGATTCTACTGACAAACTCCAGTGTCAGTGGTTCGATATACACTTTATCTGCCATTTCAGCGTCAGTCATAATCGTGGCAGGGTTTGAATTGACAAGGATGACACGGTAGCCTTCCTCTTTTAAGGCGATACACGCTTGTGTCCCCGCGTAATCGAATTCTGCCGCCTGTCCTATGATGATGGGTCCGCTCCCGATAACTAAGATGCTTTTGATGTTTGTACGTTTAGGCATGTTGAAGCTCCTTTCTTTTCTCTTCTTTCATTAGTTGTAAGAAATCATCGAATAAGTAATTTGAATCCTCAGGTCCAGGAGATGCTTCCGGGTGATACTGAACCGTGAAGGCCGGGAAGTCTAAATGCTTTAAACCTTCTACAGTTCCATCATTGATGGCCATGTGAGTAACTTGAAGGCTTGTTCCTGTCAATGATTTTTCATCTACAGCATAGCCGTGGTTCTGAGAGGTCAGTGCTACTTTTCCAGTTTTCAAGTCTTTTACTGGATGGTTGCCTCCTCTGTGACCAAATTTCATTTTGAAGGAGTCTCCTCCACACGCTAGAGCAAATAATTGATGCCCTAAACAAATTCCGAAGAGTGGAATTTCTCCCAGGAGCTCTTTAATCGTTTCTATCGCTTCCGGTACATCTTTCGGATCCCCCGGTCCATTTGAGAGCATGATCCCGTCAGGCTGCAAGCGACGAATTTCTTCCGCTGATGTATGGTGAGGAACCACAATCACGTCACAATCACGCTTGTTTAATTCTCTCAAGATTCCGTGTTTCATTCCAAAGTCCATTAACACGACACGATATCCTCTTCCCGGGCTGGCATAAGCTGTTTTCGTCGAAACCTGCATGACTTGATCAGTTCTTAGAGCAGTATCATGCAATTTTTTAAGCATTTCTTTTGGATCAAATTCAGCTGAACAAATGATACCTTTCATTGCCCCATGCTGTCTGATGATTCTAGTTAACTTTCTTGTATCGATATTTGAAATTCCTGGAATTCCTTTTACTTTTAATAATTCATCCAATGTTGATTCATTTCTCCAGTTAGAAGGAAAATCTGCAACTTCTCTCACAATGAACGCTTTGATTGCCGGGGTGATGGATTCAAAATCGTCGCGATTGATTCCATAGTTCCCTACGAGGGGATAGGTTAAAGTGACAAGCTGTCCACAGTATGATGGGTCAGATAGAATTTCCTGATATCCTGTCATACTTGTGTTGAAAACCACTTCTCCGACCGTTTCTTTGTTCGCTCCAAAGCCTTCTCCTACGAATACTGTTCCATCGTCTAAAATGAGTTGTCTTTTCATTGTTTGTTTCCTCCTTCATTCCATACAAGAGATCCCTGATAAAAGGTAGCTTTCGGAAAGCCTCTGCACTCCCATTCTTTAAATGGAGTGTTTCTTCCTTTTGATAAAAATTCAGCTGGGTCAATCACTTTTTGTTCTTTTAAATCTATAAGCGTAAAATCAGCTTCTCCTCCTACTTCTAGTAGTCCAAACGGAAGATTAAAGGCTTTGCTTGGTTTAATCGTCATCCAATC
The DNA here is from genome assembly GCF_035590735.1 of Rossellomorea aquimaris. Lineage (NCBI taxonomy): Bacteria > Bacillati > Bacillota > Bacilli > Caryophanales > Bacillaceae > Rossellomorea > Rossellomorea aquimaris. The sequence goes on along the minus strand of NZ_CP141595.1, from coordinate 1,862,305 downwards.
AATTAGCTGCTTTAATGTGAAGATTCCCTTTTCTACAAAGTGTGTGTAGAGTAACGGAAAGGCTGTTTCCAATCCAACAATTCCGAAAGGAGCGAGCTGCATCCCTTCTGATTTCTCTGCTTCTGTATGAGGTGCATGATCCGTCGCGATAAAGTCGATGGTCCCATCCAGCAACCCTTCTATTAACGCTTGCTGATCTCCTTTGCTTCTAAGAGGAGGGTTCATTTTGAAATTCGGATCAAGTCCCGGAATATCTTCTTCGCAAAGGAGAAGATGGTGTGGTGTTACTTCCGCTGTCACATTGATCCCGGCCTTTTTAGCATCGCGGACCACTCTTACTGACTCTTTCGTTGAGATATGACATACGTGATAATGTACGCCTGCTGCTTCTGCCAGCAGCACATCCCGTGATATATGTACGGCTTCACAGATGGAAGGTATTCCTTTCAGGTTATGCTCTTTGGAGAATGTTCCCTCATGGACCGCTCCTCCATAAATCAAGGTATTCTCTTCACAGTGGGCCACTATGGATGCATTGATGCAGGCCGCCTTCTTCATGGCTTCAAACATCATCCCTGCCGATTGCACCCCTACCCCGTCGTCTGTGAATGCAAATGCCCCATTTTCCTTTAAGGCAGGTAAGTCATTAAGCGTTTTCCCAATTTGTCTCTCTGTAATGGCGGCATACGGTAAGACGCGAACACTGGCTGTTTCAGAGATTTTCTTGTTAAGGGCTTGCAGATTTTCTACTGAGTCGGGTACAGGTCTTGTATTGGGCATTGCAGCGATGGTCGTGAAACCACCCTTCGCAGCAGCTATTGTGCCCGTTTCAATCGTTTCTTTGTGTTCGCCACCCGGTTCCCTTAAATGGACATGAAGATCAACGAATCCTGGGGAAATCAATAACCCATCTGCTTGAAATATATGGTGATCAGCACGTTTGAGGTCTGTTCCCATCTCGACAATTTTCTGATTCTCCACCTTCACATCTATTGTTTCAAGATCACCATTCTTTGCTAGAATACGTGCATTTCGGATTAACCAATTCATTTCAAATTCCCCCTAGTTAGTTGGTTTCAAGTGCTCTCTTTAAAACAGCCATTCTGACGAATACTCCATTCTCCATCTGCTTAAAGATTCTTGATTGATCACATTCCACCAATGAATCTGCAATTTCAACTCCACGATTGACCGGTGCCGGATGAAGAATGATACCGGTTGGTTTCATTCGTGCTTTTCGACTTTCCGTCAAGCCAAAGCTTTCATGATATTCCTCTTTCGTTAAGCTTGATGTACTATCGTGTCGTTCATATTGAATTCTCAGTAACATGACCACATTGGAATCTGATATACATTCATCTATCGGCCTATGTTGATGTCGATCCTGTGATGGGAACCATTCCTTTGGCCCAGAGAACATCACTTCTGCTCCCAGCTTTGTTAACGCTTCTGCATTGGATCTTGCCACCCGGCTATGGGCGATGTCTCCAATGATCGATACCTTCAGTCCTTCGAACCCTCCAAATTCCTGTCGAATGGTCAGCAGGTCCAACAGGCATTGGGTAGGATGATTACCACATCCATCGCCTCCGTTGATAACGCTTATGTTAAGTCGTGCCAGTTCATCGAAATACCGTTCAAGGGAGTGCCGGATGACTACGGCTTCTACACCGATGCTTTCTAATGTTTTCACCGTGTCATACAAGCTTTCTCCCTTTTGTACACTTGAAGTTTGTGCTTCAAATGGAATGACCTCGAGACCAAGTTTCCTTTCCGCCATCTCAAAACTGCATTTCGTCCGTGTACTTGCCTCGAAGAAAAGATTGGCTACATATTTATTGGAGCCTTCCTTCCACGTTTCTCCCCCTTTAAAGCGTTCAGCTGCATCTAATATTTCAATGATTTCCTCTTTTGATAAATCATTCATTGTCAACAAGTTCTTCATCATGGGACAACCCTTTCTTCTCTTCTTTCAAAAAAACACCCTGCCAATTTTCTGACAGGGTGTTTTTGAACATGCCAACAGGGACAGTGCGAAAAATCCCACGTGCCTGTCTTGTTCAAATTCACCCTTCTTAGACTCTCTGGACCATGTTAAAAGGTGCTTCTATGCAACATCATGCTTAGCATTTTCTTCTTCGAATAAGTTGTTTTCCCCTTCGCTTTCTTCTCTGCCTGGTAAGACAAGGTTTAGGAGAACTCCGACAATCGCTGCAAGAGCCATTCCGGATAAGGATACCTGTTCGTTGACCTTCACAAATGCCCCTCCTACCCCGATCACCAGGATCACTGAGGAAATCACCAGGTTTCGCTTGTTCCCTAAGTCTACTTTGTTATCTATCAGCATGCGCAGTCCGCTAGATGCGATGATTCCGAACAGAAGGATAGACACTCCACCCATGACGGCTGATGGAATCGATCCAATCAAGGCAGTTATCTTCCCGATAAACCCGAACATGATGGCAAGAACCGCGGCTCCTCCGATGACGAATACGCTGAATACCCGTGTTATGGCTAATACTCCAATATTTTCACCATACGTTGTATTTGGTGGCCCACCAAGGAAGGATGCAATCACAGTTGCTACCCCATCCCCAAGAATCGAGCGGTGAAGACCTGGTTTTTCAATGAAGTTTCGTCCTACTACTTTACTTAGAACCATCTGGTCTCCTGTGTGCTCTGCCAAGGTTACGAGGGCAACAGGGACCATGATGGACACAATTTCCCAAGAGAAGCTTGGCGTATAGTCAACAAAAGGGATAAAGAATTCCGGCATTTGAAAGAGCGGAGCATCCAACACTTGTTGAAAATTCACTAATCCCGCAAATACCGCTATGGTATACCCACCAACGATTCCGGCTAAAATCGGCACCATTCCGAGAAAGCCTTTAAAGTATATCGAGCAAATCACGGTAATGCCCAGAGTGGCAAGAGCTACCATGAAGTGTGTGTTGCTGTAAACCAATTCTTCTGCTCCGGGATTTTCATACATGGCCATATTAACAGCCGTTCCTGCCAGACCTAATCCTATAACCATAATCACAGGTCCAACAACTATCGGCGGAAGAATCCGCACAAGCCATTTCAGCCCCAGCTTTGAGATGAGCAATGCTACGATTCCGTAAACGATCCCGGCTAGAAAGCTTCCCATCATGGCCGCCTCAGGACCTCCAAAACTCTTTGCAGCTAAGATAGGTGCGATGAATGCGAAGGATGATCCTAAATATGCAGGGATTCTTCCCCTTGTGATCAATAGGTAAGCAAGTGTTCCCAATCCACTTGAGATAAGGGCAACCCCGGGGCTTAGCCCTACCAGGAATGGAACTAATACCGTAGCCCCAAACATGGCGAATAGATGCTGTATACTCAATGTGATCCATTTTCCTAACTTCGGTACTTCTTCTACATCTAACACAACTTGATGATTTTGATTCATTTATGTTTCCTCCTCCAATACCCAAATTTCCCCATAAAAAAACCCTCTTTGTCCTAAAGAGGGCACAAAGAGGGTACAAGAAGGCCTATTTCTACCTTCATTCCCATCCTTTGTCAGCCTCACTGGACCACTCTTAAAAGGACTTACGTTATTCTTTTTCGTGAATTGCAACGATATCTTCCTGATCGACCTCTGTTAAGGCAACCATGATTTTTTCGGAGCTGGATGTAGGAATATTTTTCCCTACAAAGTCTGCCCTTATCGGTAATTCTCTATGTCCCCGGTCAACCAGGACTGCAAGTTGAATTTGACTCGGTCGTCCAAGATCCATTAATGCGTCCAAACCTGCACGGACCGTTCTTCCTGTAAATAATACATCGTCGACCAGAATGACTTTCTTGTTCGTAATATCAACAGGCAGGTCAGAGCCTTTGACCTCTGGTTCATGATCCTCTGTTTTCTTTGATAAGTCATCCCGGTAAAGGGTGATGTCTATTTCCCCTACAGGAATTTGCTCACCTTCTATATCATGAATTCGCTCGGCTAATCGGTTAGCGATGTAAATGCCTCTTGTTTTGATTCCAACCAGAATACAATCTTCAATTCCTTTGTTACGCTCGATGATTTCATGGGCTATTCTTGTCAGCGCCCTTCGAATGGCGGGTTGATCCAGAACCGTAGCTTTTTTAGTCATTTACGCCACCTCGTTTCTTTAAAATAAAAAATCCCTCTCACCGTATGGATGAGAGGGCACACTTATCATTATAAACTGATTGCACACCAAAATGATTTGGTCGTACATGCTCCTTCTCAGCCTCACGGGACCGTATTAAAGGTACTTATTCAATTAACTAAATCATAAAGGTCCAGTCGAAATTTGTCAACGATTATTTTCAAGATGCTTCACAAGTTTTGTGAACTCCGGCGGTAACTCCGCGTGGAATTCTATATATTCTTCGGTTCTTGGATGGACAAAACCTAACACTCCAGCATGAAGGGCCTGTCCCTCTATGCTCAAGGTCTTACGTGGTCCATACTTTGGATCCCCGGCAAGCGGGAAGCCGATATACTTCATGTGCACACGGATTTGATGCGTTCGACCGGTCTCCAATTCACATTCGACTAATGTGAAATCTTTATAGCGATCCAGCACTCTGAAATGTGTCACCGCTTGTTTGCCATTATCCACTACAGCCATACTTTGGCGATCTTTAGGGTCTCTTCCTATCGGAGCATCAATGGTGCCGTATTCGTGGGGAATCAAGCCATGTACGATGGCTGTATATTTTCTTGTAACTGACTTTTCAACAAGCTGATTTACCAAATGCTCGTGAGCCATGTCATTTTTCGCCACCATCAATAAGCCGGAAGTGTCCTTATCTATACGGTGGACGATCCCCGGTCTTAGAACTCCATTAATGCCTGATAGATCCTTACAATGATACATCAAACCATTCACCATTGTCCCTGAATAATGCCCAGGTGCAGGGTGAACGACCATACCCTTTGGCTTGTTTACAACGATGACATCCCCATCTTCATAGGAAATGTCAAGATTGAGGTCTTCCGGCTCTACATCCAACTCTTCGGGTTCCGGGATCGAAACCTCGATTACCGCATCCGCTGGACATTTAAAATTAGGTTTGACTGCCTCACCATTCACTTTGACATGACCTTCTTTTATCCATTGTTGAACCTGTGAACGGGACCATTCCTTGTTCAACTGACTTACGACTTTATCAATTCGTTCTCCCTGGTCTTCCTGCTGTATGTTGTGCTGAATTACTTCCATTTTTGTTCTCCTTCTTTGCTTTTCGTTCGTCTAAATACATGTAAATTAGTAACAATGCTACTCCAATGGTTAATGCTGCATCGGCAATATTAAAGATCGGAAAATCATAGGAAAAGATGTATGTATTTAAGAAATCAACCACTTCTTTTCGAAAGACACGGTCAATAAAGTTTCCAATAGCTCCACCAAGCATAAAGGCTAAACTTAGACTGAATAAAGAATGCCCTTTTGCATGGACTTGCATATAATACACAATACCTACAATCACTACTACTGTAATAATGTAAAAAAACCACATTTGCCCTTGAAGTATTCCCCATGCTGCACCTTGATTTCGATGAGAAGTAAGATATAAAAAATTGTCTATGATCTTTATACTTTCTCCTTCTGTCATTCGTTTCACAACCAACCATTTTGTTAATTGATCGAGTCCAATCACAACCAAAGCCAATAAATAATAAAACACAAAGGCAACCTCCGAACATCGTAAAATGATTACCTTTGCATTTTAGCATAAAAGGGGAAATAAAGACACTTAAACTAAATGGGAACGATGAAACCCGCGCTTAAGTTCTCAGGAATAAGATGAGATCTTTCCAAATCGTCTCCATTCCAATGCACCATGAAGCGTTGTGCAGGTCGGGTTCATCTTTATGAAATCAAAGGGAATTTCTTCTCCGCTCATTTCACAATAGCCGTATTGATTATCTCTAACACGATTTAGGGCTTGTTTCACTTCGGTAATTTCATCATCAATATACTGCTGAATTAAAGGATGTTGAGATCGACTTGCCTCCAGCTCTTGCAAGGATGTTGTCAGCTCTTGAACAATGGATGTGTATCGGTCATATGTCATCTTTGATCCCTCCATTTATAGTATGGGGGAAACACACCTGAAAATTGTGTTGCAAGATATAGCAATTTTGGAATTAGAAAAGGACAAATAAAAAAGGCTGACTCACATAAAATGCGGGTCAGCCTTTCGGTATTATGCCAGGTGAGAATAGCTTTCTTTCACTACTGATGCACAACGTGTGCAAAGCGTAGGATGATCCTTATCCTCGCCTACTGTGGGTGTGACAACCCAACAGCGGTCACATGTTTCACCCTCGGCTTTTTCGACGACAATATTGTTTTCACCAAGACTTAATGCATGTTCTGGTGCCGCGTTCACTGCTCCACCGATTTCAAAGGCGGACACGATGAACAATTGTTTTAAGTCTTCCTTAATGGAAGCGAGTAAAGCTTTCGTTTCATCATTCACGTATAGGGTCACTTTAGCCGTTAATGATTTACCAATCATCTTCTGATTACGAGCTTCTTCGAGACCCTTTAATACATCATCTCTTAACTCCAGGAATGCATTCCATTTCTTCTTCAACTCATCAGCATTTCTTAACTCTTGCACTTCAGGCATATCAGTCAGTTGGACACTTTCTCCCTCTACTCCAGGGATATACGCCCACACTTCATCAGCTGTATGAGAAAGGATCGGAGACATCAGTTTCGTAAGAGCAACCAGGGATTCATATAACACAGTTTGAATGGCTCGACGCTCGAAATGATTTTCTGACTCGATATATAGAACATCCTTCGCAAAGTCTAGATAGAATGAACTTAAATCCAACGTACAGAAATTATTCACTGCGTGATAGATGCTTGCAAACTCATATTTGTCGTATGAATTTCTCACATTTTTCACAAGATCATTCAACTTCACAAGCATGAATTGATCCACTTCTCTTAATTGATCGAAGGATACCGCATCTGTACTTGGATCGAAGTCAGAGAGGTTTCCTAATAAGAAACGGTACGTATTACGGATTTTACGATACACTTCAGCCACTTGCTTCAAGATTGGATCTGATACCCGAACATCCGCTTGATAATCAACCGATGCAACCCAAAGGCGAAGGATATCGGCTCCAAGCTGCTTCATCACTTTTTCAGGAACAACTACGTTCCCTAATGATTTACTCATTTTTCTTCCGTCACCATCAAGAGCAAATCCATGACTTAACACGCCTTTATATGGAGCTTTACCCGTCACTGCTACACTTGTAGTCAAGGAAGAGTTAAACCATCCGCGATATTGGTCAGACCCCTCTAAATAAAGGTCTGCAGGACGCTGCAAGTCATCTCTTTCTTCAAGTACCGCTTGATGTGAAGATCCTGAGTCAAACCAGACATCCATGATATCCTGTTCTTTCGTGAACTTCCCATTAGGGCTTCCTTCATGGGTGAACCCTTCAGGTAGAAGATCCTTCGCTTCTTTTTCAAACCAGATGTTTGAACCGTGTTCACGGAAAAGCTTTGATACATGCTCAATGGTTTCATCTGAAATGATCTCCTGGCCATTTTCCGCATAGAATACCGGGATTGGAACCCCCCATGCACGTTGTCTTGAAATACACCAGTCTCCACGGTCTCTGACCATATTGTAAAGGCGTGTTTCCCCCCAAGCAGGTACCCATTTCGTTTCATTAACGGCTTCCAGCAGTTCTTTACGGAATTTATCGATTGACGCAAACCATTGTGCAGTAGCTCTAAAGATAACAGGCTTTTTCGTACGCCAATCATGTGGATAGGAGTGAGTGATAAAGTTAAGCTTTAACAATGCTCCTGTTTCCTGTAGCTTTTCGGTAATCGGCTTATTGGCTTTATCATAGAACAAGCCTTCAAATCCTGGCGCTTCTGAGGTCATGACTCCTTTATCGTCTACCGGACATAACACATCCAAGCCATATTTCTTTCCTACCAGAAAGTCATCTTCCCCATGTCCTGGAGCCGTATGAACACATCCAGTACCAGAATCAGTCGTGACATGTTCCCCTAGGACAACAAGTGAATCCCGATCATATAATGGGTGTTTTGCCACGATGTGCTCAAGCTCCGCACCTTTAACCTTTTTGGATACCGAGTAATCTTCCCACTCCAGATTCTTGGCGACTTCTTCCAATAAATCCTCTGCTACTACATAGCTGCTTTCTTTCACAATTACAACGACATAGCTTAGATCTTCATGAACGGCAATTCCCAGGTTGGCAGGAATCGTCCAAGGAGTTGTCGTCCAGATGACTAATTGAGTCCCTTCTTCAAGAACACCCTTACCTTCTGTAACGGCGAAGCCAACGTAGATGGAAGGAGAACGCTTATCCTGATACTCGATCTCTGCTTCAGCTAAGGCTGATTCACTTGAAGGAGACCAGTACACCGGCTTTTTACCTTTATAGATATAGCCTTTCTTTGCCATATCACCGAATACTTTAATCTGTTGAGCTTCGTACTCAGGCTTTAAGGTAATATATGGATTATCCCAATCACCACGAACCCCTAATTGTTTGAACTGGGTGCGTTGGTTATCAACTTGCTCATAAGCATATTCCTCACACAATTTACGGAACTCTGCGATAGTCATTTCTTTACGCTTCACGCCTTTGTTCGTTAAAGCCTGCTCAATCGGTAAACCATGAGTGTCCCAGCCTGGAACATAGGGTGCATGAAATCCGCTCATGGATTTATAGCGGACGATAAAATCTTTAAGAATTTTATTTAATGCGTGACCCATATGGATATTTCCATTGGCGTATGGAGGTCCATCATGAAGAACAAATAAAGGGCGATCACTCGTTCTCTCCTGCACTTTTTGGTAAATATTCATTTCTTCCCATTTCTTCTGTGTATCCGGTTCGCGCTTCGGTAAATTTCCTCTCATTGGAAATTCCGTCTTGGGCATCAATAATGTATCTTTATACTCCATGAAATCTTCCTCCTAAACGTTTCTCTTAATTGCCATCTTTTCTAAATCCCACGATTCTTAATCAGGCTATTCCAACTGGAAACAAAAAAAGCTTCCTCATCCCTGGAAAGGGACGAGAAAGCTTTTCCCGCGGTACCACCCTCATAAAGATCTAAATCGATCTTCACTCGTATTGATTCGTAACGTGAACAAGACGCTACTCATTACTCTCCAGAAGTAAATTTCATGAGTAGAGCTCGAGGGTGATCTTCCGTACCTTTGTTCCTTGTCGGGCTTACACCGTCCCCGACTCGCTAGAAAGGAAATATAATAAGAAACGTACTGTCCCTGTCTTAGCCTTCATTATGGCAATTTAGATTGTTGTTCAATTATATGAAAGTATTGCGCTTTTCGTCAAGACAATGTCTCTTCTTCTTTTAAAGTTTTTAAATCTGTTGCGTCCAGATCTAATTCCATTAATTGATCCCAGTCATTTGTATCAAGTAAATCAAGCTGGGCTTCGATTAACATTTTGAAACGAGTTCGGAACACCTTTGACTGCTTTTTGAGCTCTTCAATCTCAATGGCAATCTTACGGGCTTTAGATAATGATTCGTTAACGATGCGATCAGCATTCTTCTCGGCTTCCTTAATGATCAGCTTCGATTCTTTCATTGCATTACGCTTAACTTCTTCCCCTGCTTCTTGAGCAATGACGATTGACTTGTTTAACGTTTCCTCGATGTTTGTAAAATGACCTAAACGTTCATTCAAGGAATTTAAACGTTCTTCCGTTTCCTTCTTCTCGCGGATAAGAATTTCATAATCCTTAATAATTTGATCTAAAAATTCATTAACCTCGTCCTCATCATAACCACGAAAGCCACGACTAAACTCTTTATTATGTATGTCTAATGGCGTTAAAGGCATGGGAGCCACCTCCAGTACTTGGTGAATTACATATTTATTATAACTAAAATTTCGACAGTATGTGGGAGAATTCCTTTAATTTTCTTAAATTATTTCAGTATTCCAACAGAAATTCGCCATTTATCCCGTTTCGTTCTTCCTTCAATGGACATTAACTTACTTCTTCCATACCCTCTTGCCGAGATTACATCCCCAGCTTCTACTTCAAACGAGGAATTTTCGACCGTTTTCCAATTGACTTTCACATGATTGCTTTTAATCAATGTTTGAGCTTTTTGACGGGAATCATTATTGATAGCTGCGAGAACGACATCTAACCGCAGGGAGCTTACTGTAGTCACTTTCTCCATCCATTCTTCCTTACTCTCGATTCGATCCTTCATTGGAATATCACTCATGGAAATCTTTGCTTTGCCTATTTTTGTGAGTTCCATCCGGACGTATTCAGAGATCTCATCTGCGAGCATGAGTTGGATGATATCGCCCTCCGATAAAATATCCCCGAATTTTTCCCGTTTCAACCCTAATGACATGAGAGTCCCGAGTACCTGTCTATGCTCTATTGTAACAAACTTGGACGGGTACTGTATTTCAAATAACTTAATACCAAAATCTTCTTCTTCAGGCTGAAAATAAGGTGGATACAATAAAGCTCTTTTCCGTTCCGTATTTTCCGGAAAGAAGGAAAGGATGATTTCATCGTTATTTCCAATGACGGACTCGACAATATGCTGCTGCCTTGGATCCAAAAAGTCCGTTCGTTTCGCTGCATATTGGTTTTCCACTGCCAGTTTCCACTCCAGTACAGCATCCACAAACTCTTTCTCATCCGGCCTGAAATGTTGATAAATTGAAGACACATGCTCACCTCCTATGTGATTTACCCAAAATAAAAGAACTGAAACTGTTAAATCCGGTTTCAGTTCTTTAAAGGTTATTTGATCGCATACCAGCCGATTAAATCAGCCATCTAAATAATTGGTATAAACCAGATTGTGCCAAGTTCAATACAATGAATGCCACGATTGGTGAAATATCAATCATCCCGATAGATGGAACAAAACGTCTGAACGGCTCTAAATACGGTTCGCATATTCTTGAAAGGAACTGACCAATTGCCGTTTCCCTTGCATTTGGAAACCAGGACATCAGGATATAAATGATTAGTGCCCAGGAGTAAATTTGAATAAGGTTCGATAAAATCTCATAAAGCAACACCATAATTTACATTACCACCTCGAATCTGATAGATCTTCCTCTTTTAAAAACTCAGAGATATTTCCGCTCACTTCCACATTATCAGGCGTACAAAGAAAAATATTATCTCCAACACGCTGAATGTCGCCGCCAATTGCGTACACAGTTCCACTTAAAAAGTCGACAATGCGTTTCGCTTGATCATGTTGAATCCGCTGTAAGTTTACCAGGACAGAGCGTCTATTCTTTAAGTGATCAGCAATCTCTTGAGCTTCGGCGTATACTCTCGGTTCAACCAGAATCATCTTGGAAGACTTTTGAACACTTTGAAGACTTACAACATTTTGTTTCGAATTTGAAAGCTGCGACTTCATGGGCTTTTTCTCCTCGTATTCTTCTTCAAACTTTTCTTCTTCATAATCATATTCATCTTCATCCAGCAAAAAGAACGTTTTAAACTTTGACTTGATACCCATTTGTATTCATCCCCTCTCAGTCATTTCCAACTAATGCAGTTCCAATACGGATAAACGTAGCTCCCTCTTCGATTGCAATCATGTAATCATTGCTCATCCCCATTGATAATTCTGTACAAGGGGCATAAGGAAGGTTTAATGCGTTGATTTCTTCCTGGATTGTTTTCAACTGTCTAAAACAAGTCCGTAAGAATGGTTCATCGTCCGTATGTGGCGCCATCGTCATTAATCCTACGACTTTAATATTTGTGAAGTCTTTTAGACTCCCGATAAATCCGTTCACTTCTTGAGGAGATAATCCATGTTTAGAATCTTCTCCCGAAACATTCACTTGAACAAAACAAGACACGGGCTTATCCGCTCTTTTATGAATTTCTTTGGCTAATGACAGACGATCCAGAGAATGTATGTATGATACTTTATCAATGATGTTTTTTACTTTTCTAGATTGCAGAGATCCGATAAAATGCCACAGGGGCTTGTCCTGTAGAACTTCCTGCTTGGATAGCAGTTCTTCGTCGCGGTTCTCACCTAAGTGAATGAGGCCGGCTTCAACCGCTTCTTCGGCTCTCTCAATTGAAACGTATTTTGTGACCGCTACAACATGTACGTCTTCAGGGTTTCTTCCACTGCTCTTACATGCATTATCAATATTTTTCCGGATGATTTTAAGTTTTTCAGATACCTTCATCTTTTTTCTCCTTCCAGCCAATGAAGCTCATGATTCTTCCTGTTTTCCCACCATCTCTTCTGTAGGAGAAAAACTCATTGTGACAGGATGAACAATAACTAGAAGTGTGGATTTGTTCAGCATTTAAACCAGCTTGCACTAAGAGCTGTTCATTCAACTTCTTTAAATCGAGGTAATATTGTCCCTCTTCCTTTAAATTATAGGGTAAGTTGTTTTCATCTTCTAGTGTTTTTTTCACTTTATCGATCACATAGTCATCAACTACATAGCAACTCTTACATATGGATGGACCGATCACAACCTCCATGGAAGACTTGGAGGACCCTTTCTCCATATATGCATTGACCATTTTGGGCCCTATTTGTGAAACAGTACCTTTCCATCCGGCATGTGCCAATCCGATTGTACCCGATTCTTTGTCCAGAAAATAGAGGGGAACACAATCCGCATAGCACATGGTTAAAAGAATATTCTCATCTCCTGTAATAAAACCATCGGTATCCTTTATGCTGGTGTGATAAAGCTCTGAACCTTTTCCCTTGTCTACTTCTCCTACTTTATGAATATTGTTTCCATGGGTTTGTTCAGCAGCAGCCCACGATTCAACAGGCATCATTAAACTGGAAGCAAGTAATTGACGATTATGAACCACTGAAGATTCATCGTCTCCCACATGCAATCCCATATTGAAAGAGTGAAATGATCCGGTACTGACGCCACCCCATCTTGTGGTGATCCCTGCAACTAGCCTTGGATTATCTTTCGTCCATTTATCTATAGAATAATAAGATTCTGTTTCTCTTTTAAAAGGCTCCTTCGACACGTTGAATCTCCTTTGTTTTTAATAAGTGTACCATAGTCTCTGAAGATTCGTCATGTATCGGGGGCTTGTTTTGGTTCCTGCAGTTGACCTTGAATGTAATGACTTTCTTTATATCTGACCAGAATTACATCTTCCCCTATTTTTACAATACTGCTCCAAGGAATCACAATATCTTCATCTTTTCCGAAGAAACCCAATATCTTCCCTCCACCCCCGATGACAATGGCCTCAATTCTTCCAGTATCCAGGTTGATTTCTATATCCCCTATATTCCCTAACTTACGTCCGTCAGATATACTCACGACATCTTTCACCTGAAATTCAGATATACGCACCATCTGTTTTCACCCTCTCTTCTTGTTGTTTTTCATTGTGTATTATATATTCAAAGACTGTTCATTCACCCAATTCAAGTAGTTATTACTAGTGTATGCAACAAAAAAAAAGGCAGACCTACCGAAGGAGATCTGCCTTTCTTTTCTTACATGTGGCGATGGATGATCGAGCCGCCTCCGCTTTTCGATTGTCCAGCTGCAGGGCTTAGAAGCTCGAGGTCATAAGTCAAACCATCCAAAAGGCAATGAACGCCTTTCCGGATGGTTCGCCTTATGCTAGTCGCTTCTGGGCAAAGCCCTTCCGCTTTTCTTTGTCCAGCTACGGCGGCTAGCCCCTCGAGGTCACAATGGGCAACCCCCATAAGGCAATAAGTGCCTTATGGGGGTTGCCCATTGTGCTTGTCGGGGCTGATCAAGCCGCCTCCGCTTTTCTTTACTTATTGAATATTTTTGTTCATTTGTTTGATGGCTGCTTTTTCCAGTCTTGATACTTGTGCTTGTGAGATGCCGATCTCATCAGCCACTTCCATTTGAGTTTTCCCTTGAAAGAAACGTTTGCTTATGATCAATTTTTCACGATCATTTAACCGCCTCATTCCTTCTTGAAGAGCAATTTCTTCAATCCAATGGAAATCGCGGTTCTTTTCGTCGCTTAGTTGATCCATCACAAATATCGGGTCTCCCCCATCATTATAAATGGGTTCAAACAATGAGACGGGATCTTGTATGGCATCCAATGCAAATACGATTTCCTCGTGGGATACATCAAGAACTTTGGCAATTTCTTCTGCAGTCGGTTCCTTGGATGTTTCCCCCATTAATTTCTCTCTTACTTGTAGAGCCTTGTACGCAATATCTCGTAGTGAACGGGACACTCTTATTGGATTATTGTCTCTTAAATATCGACGGATTTCCCCAATGATCATCGGAACCGCGTATGTAGAGAATCGAACGTTTTGACCTAAATCAAAATTATCGATGGATTTCATTAATCCGATACACCCGACTTGAAATAAATCATCAACATACTCACCACGGTTATTAAAGCGTTGAATTACACTTAAGACGAGGCGCAAATTCCCATTTACAAGTTTTTCTCTTGCGGTAATGTCGCCCGCTTGCATTTGCTTGAATAGTACTCTCATTTCATCATTTTTGAGAACAGGTAATTTGGAAGTATCTACACCACAAATCTCGACTTTATTACGTGTCATTCTTTCCCCTCCTTGTAGGAGCTGCTGTACAAAATTCAGTATTTCCTTGAAGAGGAAAAATATGCATTTCATTCTGACAAGTAATGGTTCATACTCTCCAAATCCCTTAAGATATCTGGAAAAATTCAAATAAAAAAAATCAAAATGATTTTAAACACAAAAAAACCGACCCCTTCTATAGAAAAGGTCAGTTTTTTAACAGGTTACACCATTTTATTAAATTCCTTCTTAAGACGCTTAATAATCCTCTTCTCTAAACGGGAGATATAGGACTGGGAGATTCCAAGCATATCCGCTACATCTTTTTGGGTTTTTTCTTCTTCTCCCATTAAACCAAAACGGAGCTCCATGATTTGTTTTTCACGATCAGAAAGCTGGTGAAGGGCGTTAAAGAGCAGTTTTTTGTCTACGGTCGCCTCAAGATCTTTTGTTATAATATCTTCATCTGTTCCGAGTACGTCCGATAATAGTAATTCATTCCCGTCCCAATCAATATTGAGTGGTTCATCAAACGAAACTTCAGAACGGATTTTATTATTTCTTCTTAAGTACATAAGAATTTCATTTTCTATACACCTGGAAGCATACGTAGCTAATTTGATTTTTTTCTCTGGATTGAATGTGTTAACTGCCTTAATCAGGCCAATCGTACCGATACTGATCAGGTCTTCAATATTAATTCCTGTATTTTCAAACTTCCTGGCGATATATACGACTAACCTTAAGTTTCGTTCAATCAACAGAGAACGGGCAGCTTTGTCACCTTTAGGCAATTTATTGAGTAATACTTCTTCCTCCTCTTTCGTCAATGGAGGGGGAAGTGCTTCACTACCACCTATGTAGTAAATTTCATCTGTCTTCAGTCCAAGTTTGATTAACAGTTTGTACCAATAGTATAAAAATTTAAATTTGATTTTTTTCATTGTTGCTCCCCCTTCTATTTCTTTAAATTGTGAGTATAGTAGTAATAATTGATTTAAGAAACGTTAAGTACCGGCTTACGCGAAGCCATTTTAGGATGAACGATCGCGTGAAAATTCCCATCTGCTGAAAGCGGTTCCTCTCTGAAGGCAATCAGTCCATTCGGGATCGCCCATTCTGATTCATGATCCTTTAGAATAAGAGAGTCAGGCTTTATAGCGGCTAGAAGTTGACTTTTTCTTCCCACCGATTGAGCGGGGACAATTCTCATCCTGTCAGACCAGCGTGTGTCGATATTTTTCTCTCCAGAGAAGATTTCATCAACATCATGGCATAGTGCCCTCACTTCTTCTGGAATCCCCCCCTCTATCTCAGCGATGGAGAGTATCATGACCGGACTTTTAGAGATGGGGTCTTGGAGTTGGTTACCACTGTCAACAAGTCCGCTCACGGTGCATTGAAAATCTTCAATTTTTATGCTTACTTCCAGAAGCTGATCATACTGAATCTTCACTTGCTCAATGCTATCCACTCTGCCCTTAGAAAAATACCAGGCAAGAGGCAGGGCGAGCATAACAAATACCCAGCTTATCGGATCTCCAAATCCACGGATGCTTGCAAGCAACATGGAGGATTCTGTACCAGGATCGAAACTTATAAAATAATGAGTCCCAATTAATATCCCACCTGTAAAAAAGGTAACAAAATAGAACATAAGAAGATTTGATAAGTAATAGCGCAGTCTTTTATACCCAAAAGCTGAGTACACCATGATAATTGAAAATAATAATTTCATTAGAGGGTTTCCTATGAGAGTTGCATATGGTGAAAAGGCAAGGAGAATAATGATCGATCCTATCAAACTGCCAAGTCCTATTCTCCAAAAGGAATATTGTCTTTTTAAGATGATTCCAGTTAACCATAATAAGAAAAAGTCTACTAATAGATTTAACAACCAGATGACATCAAGATATAAGGTCAATCTCTACCCTCCTTTTGAACTCCACCCAGTTACAGCTATTTAAATTTCAAGATAGGAATGACTTATCAGAAGTATATCGTACATACCCTTTAAAAGGTTGTCATTTTTTGTATGCTTCAGAGAAAAACTTTTCAGAGAAAAGAACGAAATATGTCACTAAATTTATTCCTGATTCGAGGTATAAAAAAAGATTTGTGGAGCGGATTTTGATTGTAGGGTAAGAGGAAAATAAATCAGACAAAAATATCCCCAGTGGCATTTAATGCCTGTGGGGATTTCCTTATTGTGCTTCTCGGGCCTGACCAAGCCGCCTTCGCTTTTCTATTGTCCAGCTACGGCGGCTAGTCCCTCGAGGTCACAACAAAAAAATCCCATCAGGCAAAAAACGCCTGTTGGGATTTCTCTGTTGTGCTTGTCGGGCCTGACCAAGCCGCCTTCGCTTTTCTATTGTCCAGCTACGGCGGTTAGTCCCTCAAGGTTCAACAAAAAAATCCCATCAGGCAAAAACGCCTGTTGGGATTTCTCTGTTGTGCTTGTCGGGCCTGACCAAGCCGCCTTCGCTTTTCTGTTTATCTACGACGGTTACGGTTGCGAAGGAAGGTTGGGATGTCCAGTGTTTCTTCCGCTCCCTGATTTTGATTGGAAGAGGTTCTCACCGGCTCTTGGTGTTGAGGCTCTTCACGTTTAGGTTGTTCGCGCTTGATAGATTGACTTGGGTTTGGACTTTGATTTGGTTTCATTCCACCAAATGTTGGTCGAGTTTGCTTTGGAGGTTGAATGACCTCTTCATTAAACCCGGTTGCAATAACGGTTACCACGATATCATCTTTTAAATCTTCATTAATTACGGAACCGAAAATCATGTTTACTTCTTGATCTGAAGCAGATGCTACGATGTCCGCAGCCTCTTGAACCTCATATAGACTTAAAGATGTACCACCTGTAATGTTCATCAGTACACCTTGAGCTCCATCAATGGATGTCTCAAGCAATGGACTTGAAACGGCTTTTTTTGCGGCTTCCGTCGCACGATTCTCACCAGAAGCTGCGCCGATGCCCATTAGTGCTGAGCCTTTGTTAGACATGATCGTCTTTACGTCGGCAAAGTCAAGGTTAATAAGACCAGGAGTTGCGATTAGATCTGAGATACCTTGAACACCTTGTCTTAATACGTTATCTGCTTCTCGGAATGCTTCAAGCATTGGCGTGCTCTTATCTACGATCTCAAGCAGACGATCGTTTGGAATAACGATAAGGGTATCTACTCCTTCTTTCATTGCAGCGATACCACCGCTTGCTTGATTTGAACGCTTTCTGCCTTCAAAGGTGAAAGGTCGTGTCACAACACCGACCGTTAAAGCTCCGATTTCTCGGGCAATTTGAGCGATTACCGGAGCTGCACCGGTTCCGGTTCCTCCACCCATTCCAGCCGTAACGAAGACCATGTCTGCTCCTCTTAGAGCTTCTTCGATCTGTTCTTTACTTTCTTCAGCAGCTTTTTTACCCACTTCCGGATTGGCACCTGCTCCCAATCCTCTGGTTAATTTCCCACCGATTTGCATTTTTATTTCAGCTTTTGATAGATTCAAAGCTTGTGCATCTGTATTTACAGCGATAAATTCAACACCCTGTACACCATGCTCAATCATGCGGTTTACAGCGTTGTTACCTCCACCACCGACACCGATAACTTTTATTGTCGCTAAAGAATCTAAATTTGTATCAAACTCCAACATGACAAATCCTCCTAACTCGTCGAATCTATGGATTCCTTTATTTATTCAAAGAAGTATCCAAAGAACTTTTTCACTTTTGACATGGCCTTTTCATCTTCATGTTCTTCTTCTTTTACCTTCGCAGGTTTTGGCTTTTTATTAGCTGGTTTCGATTGACGCTTCTCAGCAGCCTCTACAGGCACTGGTTCTGCACTAACAGATCTTCCTTGTAATCTAGCATTCTTTTGAGCGTATTTAATCAAACCTACTGCAGTCGTATACTGAGGTTCCCTGACTCCAATATAATCAGGAATTGCCACCCGTACACGATTTTGGAAAACGATTTGTGATAATTCTAACACACCTGGAAGATTTGCTACACCACCAGTTAACACATATCCACCTGGCAGGTCTCTGATTCCCATTCGTTTCAGCTCGTGGCTAATGAGGTCTAAGATCTCTTCCAGCCTTGCTTCTATGATATCAGAAATTTCTAATTGATTAAATTGCTGGTGTTGATCACTACCAATAATTGGCACGCTGAACACTTCATCTTCTGACGCATGGTCATAATAAGCATGTCCATACTTTGTTTTGATTTTCTCTGCATCGTCTGTAGAGGTTCTTAATCCAATCGATAAATCTTTAGTAATATGTTCTCCCCCTACAGGCAGTACAGTTGTAGCTTTAAGGTGACCATGTTCAAAAACCGCTATCGTTGTAGAGCCCCCGCCAATATCGATTAACGCAGCACCCAGGTTCTTTTCATCCTTTGACAATGCAACTGAACCAGCTGCAAGAGGTTGAAGAACGATATCGACAATTTCAAGGCCGGCCTTTTCTACACAACGGAGAGTATTATGTAAAATCGTCTTAGATCCAGTAATGATGGTGCCTTCCATTTCCAGGCGAACACCAATCATTCCGCGTGGATCTGTAATCTCATCCAATCCATCAACAATGAATTGTCTTGGGATTACATTGATGATCTCTCTTTCTGGAGGAATAGAAACAACCTGGGCTGCATCCATCACTCTTAGAACATCTTCATCACCGATTTCCCGATTATCACTTGATACTGCCACTACACCATGACACGATTGAAGCGACACATGGTTGCCGGTAATACCTACGATGACCTGGCTTATTGATAAACCAACCATCCTTTCCGCTTGTTCAACTGCTTTCTTGATTGTATGAACAGTTTCGTCTATATCTACGATGGAACCTTTTCTGATTCCTTCTGAGTTCACATTTCCTACACCGATAATGTTTAAGGAATCATTAGTCATTTCACCAATGATTACTTTTACTGTGGATGTACCGATGTCTAGGCTAACGTAAATTTCATTGCTGTTCACTCTATGGCACCTCCTTAAAGAATGTTTATTTGGAACAACAACCCTAGAAAAACACTATTCTAAGTATATCTTATTATGATATTCGTCGTAACAAAAACGATTCCCTTTTAAAATTCTAATTTTTTTCTCTTTTTTCTTGATTATTTGACCAATTGCTAATAAGTATTCGTCTAATCACTGCAATGTTCTGGAATAATCTTACTCCAAAAGCAAATACAGCCGCCAGATATAAGTCTACACCAAGATGTACGCCTAGAAAAGCTAAACTTGCTGCTAGTAAAATATTAAAAAAGAATCCCGAAACAAAGACTTTATCATCATAAATGTTTTGGAGGTGGGCACGTATGCCGCCAAATAATGTATCCAACGCTGCCAGGACGGCGATCGATAAATAATTCGAGTACTCATCTGGAATTCTAATATCTGTAAGGAGCCCCAATACGACACCTACCAGCAACCCTAAAAGGGGAAGCCACATATTACCCGTTCCCTCCTATTCCTTCACCGGTTCCATTAAACGGACCCGGATGGTATCTTCATATGGTGGAACCACCACTTTTTCTAAAGGCTTTGAAATTGAGACTCGAAGATTATCGATAAAGAAGTCCTCAACAGACTGTGACACCTGCATTCGGTTATACAACCCTTTGGCAGAGTCCAAATCTTTGGTTAATACTCTCACTTCAAATGGTATTTTTTTAATTGAATATCCATCCACCTTGGTTTCTCCATTAATATCCCGAATGACCGAGGTATTGATTAAGCGATGACCATCAATGGAAATATCCATTGCATCATATCGATTCAGTTCATTTACGAGTCTTTCCAACAGTTCCGGCGATATATTCTGAACTTTTTCGCCAAGAAGGATTTCTTCCATGGCAGGTTCAATCGTTAAAATGACACCAGGTCCTGATTTCTCAGTCAAACCTGCTTCTGTTTTCAATTCCTCTAACGTTTGTTTTAACGCACGTTCTGGACTCGACTGTTGTTCTGTCTTATATTGTTCCAACGTTGCTTCAACTGCACGCATTTCTGCATAGAGATTGGAATTGACTTCTTTTTCCTTTAATAATGCATTTCGTAGTTCCCATATATCTCGTGTATCCCGGACAACAGGTTCTTTGACTGTTTGGAACTGTATAGCAATCATAAACCCGATAATAATCGTAATAATGGTAAAACTTATTTTTAATTTGTTGTCCATCCATTGCACCTTACTTTCACAGCTACCTTAACTTGGGAACAGTCCGAATATCCCTTTGGACAATTCATTGCTTATGATTCACTAATGCTAGGTTCTAAAACTACCGCATTCTTTTTTTCCAGTTTGAAAATGATATTATCATTTACCAGCTGGTCTTTAACGCCGCCCGTGATATTCATGGCTGATGATAGTACTTCCGGATCTCCAATAGCGGTAATTTCAAACGGAGCGGGATATTCGATACCATCAATTTGAATTACGGGACCGTTACACAGTATGTATGAATCATGCTTTAGCCTTTGTCCATTTATCGCTACGACAGAAGCCCCCGCAATGTATAATTCATTGATCACCTTAAAGACATGGTGTTCATGAACAATATAATTATTGGCGTTTTCTTCATTGGAATCGTAGTCAGCGTCTGATAACGTCACATTTATCCCTGGCCCTTTCACTTTGGTTTTGCCCAGGTACATACGATACTTCTCCGCATCTTCTGCCAAGTTAAAATATATTTGTTTCTCTTTAGAGAATTCCTTCTCCATGTTGACGACCTTTTCCTGTTTCTCATAGAGTTCTTCTTGCAGATTATTATTATTCTGCTGATACTCAAGGATTTGATCTCTCAATGCTTCTTCCTGTTTCCACTGACCATTCGTTCGATTCCCAAGTTCCGCTTGTTCTGTGTTAGCCAGACTAAATGAAAAAGCAAGGATGAAACCTAACACCAGACAAACAAGAGAGAGGATTACATGCTTACCTCTCACCCTCATCCTCTTCATCGCTTTGTTCACCTTCCGTTTCATATGCTCTGAAATAAGAACCTACCTCTAAATCAATGACTCCTTTTACTGAAGGATCCAATTGACTGACAATAGAGGGATAATGCACCATTTTCTCTGAAAAGGTCCGGATGGTGGCACTGACTTCAAATCCATCATTCATAAATAGGGTCAAGTGATATTGATCTGTTTTCTTTGGAACCAGGTTTATCTCAGATATGAGGTGTTGAACTTCTTTCGGAAGCTTCCCTAATTCTTCTACCATTTTCACCAAGACCTTATCTTCCTCGAAACCTCTGAGTAAAGGAGCATCAACAGGTATTGATTCAGTACCTTTATCCAAAACGTTCCCATTCTCTAATATGACAAAGAATTTATTATCTTTCGATAGATATGCCTTTTTATCATATTCTTGGATGCGTATTTCATAGGAATTCGGAAAAGACATTTTTACCGTTGCATTTTTCACTTCAGGAAGCTTCTTTAATTGTTCCACGGTTTTATCTTTGTTTACACTCCACAAATTCATGCCGCTGTCAATTCCACTATTCTGAAGAACCGCCTCATTTGAAACAAGCTCATTCCCGTGAACCACCACTTCTTTCACATGACTTAAAGGCGATTGAAAGTAAACCACCGATAGAATCATGAGTAAGAACAAAGAAAGTAAAAACAACAGTCTGCGATTCGCTTTCTTCTTTCGGTGTTGTTTTAATTTAGGAATACGATCCTCAAGGGAAACAACATTTTCTTTTTTCATTTCGTTCTCCTCAATTTCACTTTGTATTCATTAAGTCATGAATAAGAAATTCTCACCACGTCTTATAATGAAAGTACTCTTTACATTGGGATACCTTACATTCTATATGAAGGCAGCAAATGTTAAAAGAGGAACAGAACGTTATTTTCTGCCATATGACATAATGTTGAACGAGAAACCATTATGGTAGAGTTGAAGGATCCGGCATTTCCTGATATACATTGTCCATACATCTTTTCGTATATGTACGTCCATCTTTTTTCAGAAAGAAGCCATCCTATTTATTACACTCTTGTACTCTATTTTAAACACCAATTTCTACATAATGAAGGTATGTCATTGAATTGTAAAAGATTTGGCTAACAAAAGTAATAAACTCTCCTTTATTTTGAAAAGGTCTGATCATAATGCCTTACGTATATGTAATTAATTGTAACATCTCACCAATGAATATCCTATCGTTATTTCAATAAAAACAAGGAATTTCAGCGTTTTTTTCTTTAATTCAAAAAGAGACTGACCATAAAAACAGAGGAGGACATGAATGATGCGTTCCTGACTATCAGGCTTTTACCATCCACTTCTTCCGAACTGTTTCACAGTCAATCTCTTTGGTAAGTCATTACCGTCTCGTATAGCGGCTAATATTCAGCAGCACTCCGACAGCCATAAGCATGAGGGTCAATGAGGAGCCCCCGTAGCTGAGAAAGGGGAGTGTGATGCCCGTGACCGGCATGAGGCCGGTTACCACCCCAACGTTGATCATCACTTGGATTGCAATCATTGAAACGATCCCTAACGCCAGAAAGCTTCCGTATAAGTCAGGAGCCCCTAGAGCAATTCTGATCCCTCTCCATAGAATCAAAGAAAACAGAAGCAGGACCAGTGTTCCCCCGATAAAACCGAGCTCTTCTGCTAAAATTGCAAAAATAAAATCGTTTTGAGGTTCGGGCAAATAGAAGAACTTCTGCCTGCTTTGTCCCAGTCCCAATCCAAACAAGCCTCCCGGGCCGATTGCATATAGTGACTGAATGATTTGGAAACCGCTATTCAATGGGTCCTGCCATGGGTCTAAAAAGGACGTTATCCGTGCAATGCGATAAGGTGCAGATATAACAAGTCCAATGAACCCGACTAATCCAATCATCCCAAGACCGACAAAATGCATGACCCTCGCTCCTGCAATAAAGATCATGACAACTGAAGTGCCAACCATTACAGTACCCGTACCCAGGTCCGGTTGAAGCATGATCATTCCAAAAGCAGCGAATACCAAGAGAAGCGCCGGCAGGACTCCTTTTCTAAAGGAAGTAATATACTTTTGGTTTTCCGATAAATACTTTGAGAGAAACGCAATCATGGCAAGTTTCATAAATTCTGAAGGCTGAATGGAAAACGCCCCTACTCCTATCCAGCTCCTCGAACCATTCCTTAGAACTCCGATACCCGGGATTAACACCAGTACAAGAAGGACAAAGCAAATGATGATAATGATTTTCGCCCAATTCTTCCAGGTCCAATACTCTACATTCATGATGAAAAACATAGCGAATAACCCTACACCCGCAAAGAGCACCTGCCTTTTGGCAAAGAAAAAGGAGTCATCGAATTTGTAGTCAGCCCATACAGCGCTTGCGCTGTATACCATAATCAGTCCAATCGCAAGTAAAGTGAGTGTAACCATAATGAGGATAAAATCGGGAGTCGATTTTTTTAAAGGCAATCTTAAACACCTCGAATAGACAAATTTTGAGCCGTTCGAGCAAAGAAAACTACTTATCTTGGATTGGTATACTGGTTGTTAATTTTGGATGCTCTTCATGGACAAGCCCTTATTAAAGCTTATGCACCGCTTCAATAAAAATGTCACCACGTTCTTCAAAAGTTCGATATTGATCCCAACTCGCACATGCAGGGGATAGTAAAACAACATCTCCCTCTTCGGCATGTCCAAAAGCAACAGGAACTGCCTTTTCAACATTATCGACAGGAATAATGGATTGTATCCCTGCCTTTTCTCCTGTTTTCACGAACTTCTCAGACGTTTCCCCGAAGGTGATCAACGTTTTTACATTCTTCAAATACGGAATCAGGTCATTGAAATCGTTTCCACGGTCCAAGCCTCCAGCAAGCAGGATTGTAGGACCCTCAAACGCATGAAGAGCACTTTTCGTTGCCAGGCTATTCGTCGCTTTCGAATCATTATAAAACTTTACACCCTTCACTTCCCTGACAAATTGTGTTCGATGCTTTACCCCTGTAAAGGTACCAAGGACCTTCTTAATACTTTCATTTGGAACTCCGTAAATTTTACACGCTGCAACCGCACAAAGGATATTCTCCAAGTTATGTGCACCCGGTAATACAATTGAATCAACTTCTACAATCAACTCATCTTTGAAATAGACTGCCCCGTTTTTAATATAGGCCCCTTCCGCAACTTCTTTCTTCGTTGAGAATGGAATCAATTGCGCTTTTGTAAAGGCAACTGATTCTATTACATGCTCTTGATCAGCGTTAATGATGAGAAAATCATGTTCTGTTTGATTTTTCGTTATATTGGATTTCGCCTTCCAATATTCATCCAGGTTTCCATGGTAATCCAGATGCGCATCATATAAATTCGTAATGATGGCAATATGAGGAGCGAATTCTTCGATCCCCATCAGCTGGAAAGATGAAAGCTCAACTACCATTTTTTCATTTTCTTTCGCTTGCTGGGCTACTTCAGAAGCGACCGTTCCGATATTTCCTGCAATAAGAGGCTTTTGATCGGCCTCTTTAAGCATTTCAAACAGAAGTGTCGTCGTCGTGGTTTTTCCATTTGTTCCTGTAATCCCAATTAATTCTGCCTCAGAAATTAAATAGGCAAGTTCAACTTCTGTCAGGACAGGTATATTCTTTTCGATTGCTTTCCTAATTAATGGGTTGTTATAAGGTATTCCAGGATTCTTAATCACATACTGAAAACCTTCATCAAGAAGTTCGATGGGATGACTTCCGCAAATCACTTTAATACCTTCCTGAAGAAGCCCTTGAGCTTCCGGGTTTTCAGCTAAGGGCTTTTGATCGTTCACCGTTACAAATGCTTCTAACTTATGTAGAAGAGAGGCAGCACTTACCCCACTTTTTGCTAAACCTAATACAAGAACTTTTTTATGTTTGAACTTCGTTATCTTCTTCAATTATAACCACACCTCAATATAGATTCCTAAAACGGCAAATAGCAAACCGACGGTCCAAAATGTTACAACAACGCGCCATTCAGACCAACCGACTAACTCATAATGGTGGTGCAACGGGCTCATTTTGAATATTCGCTTCCCTGTTGTTTTAAATGATGCCACCTGTAAGATGACCGATAGTGTCTCGATGACAAATACTCCACCAATAAGAATTAAGATGATTTCTAATTTGGTTAATATGGCAATCGTCGCGATTGCTCCACCCAATGCTAAAGAGCCTGTATCCCCCATAAATACTTTAGCAGGATGGGCATTGAATACTAAGAATCCGAGTACCGCCCCGACTACTGCCACTCCGAAAATCGCGACATCATACTGGGATTGATTCCAGGCTAATACAGCTAGTGCACCAAAAGCAATGGCGCTCGTTCCTGATACTAATCCATCTAAACCATCCGTTAAATTCACAGCATTTGAAAATCCTACAAGCCAGAAGATAATGAATAAACAATAAAACCAACCTAATTCAAATGAAATATCCGTTAACGGAATAGAAACTGTAGTCGGAAAGTCATTTTGCTTAAAGATGAGATAAAAAATGACAGAAATGACAATCTGACCTAATAGCTTTTGCTTGGATGTGAGTCCTAAGTTCCTCTTCATTACAACTTTAATAAAGTCATCAAGGAAGCCTAATAGCCCAAAACCGACCATCACAAGAATCATTAAATAGGTTTCAGGACCAGGCTCTGAGTATTTACCCGTCATTACAAATGTAGTAATCACGATGGAGACCAGGAACACAATTCCACCCATTGTAGGTGTTCCTGTCTTTTTTTGGTGAGACTGAGGGCCTTCATCACGGATACTTTGCCCAAACTTCAATCTTCTCAGGAAAGGGATGAAAACGGGGGCAAGCAATACTGTTATGAGAAATGCCATAATGATTGTAAAAAAGATCACTTGTTCCATCATCATTATTCCCCTCCCTTTCTGTTTCCGGATTCGTTCGATGATACGTCTGTTGTTTGATTTCGTTCAGATTCGCTGTTAAAAATAAACTTCGTCATAATTTCCCACTTTTCTTGATTGTAATTTTGTTTGTAATCCTCTAGTAAGTCAATGTAAGCTTTATAAACATCTTCAACCATAAATAATGGAAAGTGGTTCGGAACGAATGAAGGTATTTCTTTATTCTTAGGCCAAAGGGAAGCAATTGCTCCCAAATCAATACTTTCGAAAAGGTTTATTTCATCACCAAAAGGGACATATAGTCCCTTCTCCATTCCCATACTAGTTGAATTTGAAACTACTAGAAACGTAAAGCCGGGTAGATGTATTCCTGATGTTTCAGGAAATAGTTTCTTTACATCATCATAAAAGAGCATGCTTACATCCCCTTTATGATTTGTCTGGCCACTTCACGGTCATCGAAATCGAATACGTTGGTTCCTATAATTTGATAAGTTTCATGACCTTTCCCTGCGATCAGGACAATATCGTCAGCTTTTGCAAGACTTAAAGCCTGTTTAATTGCTTCTTTCCGATCAACTATTAATCGATACTGTTTGCCGACCACTCCAGATTCCATATCCTCGAGTATACTTTCAGGATCTTCCGTTCTTGGGTTATCAGAGGTGAAGATGGCAAAGTCCCCATAATCACAGGCAATCTCTGCCATTATAGGCCTCTTAATCTTATCACGGTCTCCTCCACACCCGACCACCACAATAACCTTTCCCTTGGTAATCGATTGTATGGTTTCTAATACATTTTTCAATCCATCTGGAGTGTGTGCGTAATCAACGATAACCGAGAAAGGCTGGCCTTCAGAGATTGTTTCAAACCGTCCCCTGACTCCATGTGCTCTCTCCAGGCTTCTTACGCTATCCTCGATGGGTATACCTGCTGCACTAGCTGTTGCAATCGCAGCCAAAGCGTTATATACATTAAATTGCCCCGCTAAGTGTAATACCATCTCTTTTTTTCCAAATGGTGAAACAAGTGTAAAAGCGGACTCTGTTGCTTTCAGGACAATATCTCTGGCATAGAAGTCAGCAGAAGGAGACAGACCATATGTAAATACATGTGCGGCCGTTGCTCGGATAAAAAAATCAGCTGCTTCATCGTCTTTATTAATGATGGCGTATTTAGGGGATTTCTTAAAATAAGTATTCCCTAATTGTGAAAACAATAAGCCTTTTGCATTACGGTAATCGTCCATGGACTTGTGATAATCCAGATGATCCTGGGTCAGGTTTGTAAACACGGCAATATCATAGTCACAGCCGTGAACCCGGCCCTGATGTAACGCATGTGAAGAGACTTCCATGATTGCACTTCGTACCCCTTTATCATAAAACTGTTTAAACGTTTGTTGGAGCGTTAAGCTGTCAGGAGTCGTATTATGACTTACTTGTAACTCATCCCCCACTTTTATGTGCATTGTACCGATTAAACCAGTCTTCATTCCACAGTGTGTAAGCACCTGGTCAATCAGATGGGTGGTCGTGGTTTTCCCATTTGTGCCCGTCACCCCTACCAACAAAAGCTGATGGGAGGGCTGCTTATAAAAATAGTCGGCAAGAATGGCCATTGCTTTCTTCGTATCCGGAACGATAATAACCGGCACGTTTACTTCTATGCTTCTCTCAGCGAGAATCGCAGCTGCACCGTTCTTCTCTGCCTGTGGGGCGAATGAATGGCTATCAACCTCTAATCCGTTAATACAGATAAATAGATCACCATTTTTCACTTTCTTATGGTGGTTAGCGATGTTTGAAATATCTGGATTCCCTTCACCCTCTACTGAGAAAAACGGCAGTACTTCCAGCAAAGTGTGCAATCTCATCTTTTCAACTCCTCACAGGTAGAAAGCAACCTTTTTATATTTTACAAAAAAATGCGTATGAAAGCTATAAACCTTTTAACTTAGTTCGTTATGATTATGAAAAAATGGCAGTCTGCCACACCGAATAAAGAAAAATGGGGCTCCCCCTTACGGATATAAAGCCCCCGGCATAAATAAAAAGTATATCACAAATACACGATCATGTTGACTTTCTTCCCGTATATCATTCCGAAAGATACACCCTCACTTTTGAGCCTTGTTTGATCTTCACTCCAGGATCAGGAGATTGACTAACCACTTTATCTCCACTTCCACTTACGTCCAGATTAAGATTCACCAACTGCTGCTGCAACTCTTTTTTCGTTAATCCAACTAAGTCAGGGGTTTCAATTAATGGAATATCGGTCCACGTCATCTCTTTCTCAATTTGACCTTTACGTTTCGGTACTCCCATTGCTTCTAAACTATCGCCTATGATACTTCCTCCAATAGGGGCTGCTACGACTCCACCGAATTGAATGGTGCCTTTCGGGTTATCGACAGCCACGTACACGACAATTTCCGGGTCATCCGCAGGCGCTATTCCCATAAAAGAAACGATGTGATTGTTTTCTAAGTATTTACCATCTTTTGCTTTTTGAGCGGTTCCCGTTTTCCCGCCAACCCGATAACCGTCTACAAAAGCTTTCTTACCGCTCCCTTTCGCTACAACACTTTCCAATGCTTCACGAATCTGCTTTGATGTTTCTTCCGATATGACCCTCTTCTTCATTTGAGGTGTCTTTCTCATCACCACTTCTCCAGTTGAAGGGTCAATCAACTCCTTAGCGATATACGGTTGATACAGGATTCCTCCATTGACGGCTGCTGATACAGCCGCTACCTGTTGGATCGGCGTGACGGCAACCCCCTGACCGAAGGCGGTTGTAGCTTGTTCTACAGGACCGACTCGATCAATATTAAAGAGGATCCCCTTTCCCTCTCCTTGAAGATCAATGCCGGTCTTTTGTCCAAAGCCAAAATCATGAATGTAGCTGAATAGCTTTTCTTTCCCTAATCTCTCACCTAACTCGACAAATCCCGGGTTACATGAATTTTGGACCACTTCCAAAAAAGTTTGGGTTCCATGTCCTCCCCTCTTCCAACAATGAAGGGTGGATCCGGCAACTTCAACATGACCGGGATCATGGAATTTTTCTTTGTAAAGATCCACCTTATTTTCCTCCAGGGCTGCAGCGAGAGTAATGATTTTAAACGTTGAACCAGGTTCATAGGTGCTCCAAATCGGTAAATTCCGGTTATAGATTTCCTGAGGCACATTCCGGAAATTCGCCGGGTCAAAAGTCGGCCTGCTTGACATCGCCAATATCTCGCCATTTTTAGGGTTCATGGCAATGGCGATAATTCCATCGGGGTTGTAAGTCGCTTGAGCAATATCCAATTCACGCTCCACGATGGTTTGGACTTTCGTATCAATCGTAAGCTTTAAATCCAGGCCGTTTTCCGGTTTTTCAAAGTCATCTGCCATATCGGGCATTCGTTTTCCTTTTGCGTCGGAGAAAAATTTAACATACCCTTTATCCCCACTAAGTTCCTCATCATATGACAATTCAAGTCCCATCAGCCCTTGATTATCAATTCCCGAGAAGCCAAGCACATGGGATAAATAACTGCCGTATGGATAATAACGTTTAGAGTCTTCGCCTAAGTAAACACCTTTTATATTTAGGTCCCTGACCTCTTTTGCTTTTTCATATGAGATCTTTCTCGCTTCTTTAATCAACACCATATTGGCACTCTGTGTAACATATTTATATGCAGATTCTACTGAAATATTAAGAACAGCCGCCAGTTTATCCGCTGTTCCCTGAGGGTCTGTGATTTGTCTAGGAACGACAAATATCGTCGGGGCACTTTGGTTACCAGCCAGTTCTACCCCGTTTCGGTCTACTATTTTCCCTCTCTCCGGTTGAAATGGGATATTTCGACTCCAGGAGTCCTTTGCTAAACTTGTAAGCCAGTCCCCTTTAAAAAACTGAACATATCCCAGCCTTATATCAATAATGGAGAAAATCAGGACTCCTACTACAAGCGCTACCGCTAACCTTTTCCTTACCGTTACATTGGATACTCTTTTCACTAATGGAACCTCCCCTTCTATGGCTCGTTCCATTATATGCTTGGACTTATTTGGGTATGTTTGAAATCCATGAAAGGATGAGGGAGGCGTAATCATTCACGTCAATTTTATCGATTGTTCCCATAAGAAAAGGGCGACTTCAATGTGAATGGCACTCATACCTAAATCGGTTCAAAAGAAATCGATCCAGGTGCTCTCGAGTCAGTCACATACATAAGTCAGCCCTATTTATTTAGTTCAGCGGTGGTTCTTCCGTATTCTCTTCTTCATCTTGCTGTACTTTTTCTTCCGGAGTACTAAAATTAACCACTAGAGGCTCTCCTTTTTCCACAGGAACCCCCGGTTGAATATTTTGACTGACAGCATAGCCGTTTCCAACCATATTTATTTTCAGACCTGCAAGATTTGCCACTTTAAAGACATCCCTTACAGACCATCCCTTCATATCCGGAATCGTGGTGTCTCCATCGGTTTTGATTACAACTCTTTCCCCTTCAAGAATCGTATTGCCAGCTTGGGGCAGCTGCTTGATAACACTCGATCCATTTCCTACAACAACTGGTGTAGCCCCTGCTTTTTCCAGCTCTTTTTTAGCTTCTTCCACACTCATTTCTTTCGTATCAGGAAGAGACTGTTTTTTCAAACTCACTTTTTCCTGAGGTTTAATATTTAAGTATTTCAAGCTATTCTGCATGACAGGATTGAAAACAGCTGCTACAGGATCCGAACCGATTTCAGTCGGTTCTAATTCGGGTTGTTGAATACCCACATAGACGATTAGCTGAGGGTCATCGGCCGGTGCCATACCCATGAATGAAAATAGATACTTTTCTTTCCCGTACATATACCTCCCTGTTTCAGGATCAGGGATTTGCGCAGTGCCTGATTTACCTGCAACGCGATAGCCTTCGATAGCAAAACGGGTCCCTGTGCCTTCATCGGAAGTTACAGTTGTTTCCAGATATTCCCTCACTTTTTCAGCCGACTCTTTCGAAATTGGATTTCCAGCAACTTTTGGTTTTGTTTCTTCAACCACTTTCTTCGTATTTGGATCTACAATTTTTGAGATAACATAGGGCTGCATCATTTTTCCGTCGTTCGCAATGGCAGACTCCGCTTGAATCATTTGAAGCGGGGTAACGGTTGTACCTTGCCCAAAAATCGTGGTGTATTTTTCAATTGGGTAATGATAAAGGATAGATCCAGAAGCTTCATGTGGTAATCCCACACCTGTAGGTTCACCAAATCCAAAACTATTTAAATACCCTTCGAACTTTTTAAAACCTATTTTGTCCAATAAATTCGCAAATGCCACATTAGAAGATCTTTGAACCCCTTCTAAATAAGAAATCGTCCCCCAGCCTTCTCCACCATTATGGTCCCTGATAGGATTAGGAACATTATCAACATAATATTTACCAGATTCATAGGCTTCATTCGGGTTGAATTTCCCTTCATTTACAGCCGCAGCCAATGAAAAAGCTTTCATAGTCGAACCAGGCTCAATCGTTTCCTCCACAATGAAGTTTGTCCAATTGTCAAGTAAACCTTCCCTCGTACCAGGGTGAAAGGTAGGTCTTTGTGACATCGCTAAAATCTTACCTGTTTTTGGATCTGATACGATTGCAAACATTTTCTTTGGTTTATATTTCTTTTGCACTTCATTCATGGCTTCTTCTAAGAATGTTTGAACTTTTTTGTCGATTGTAAGGTAAATATCATTTCCATCTTGTGGTGATGTTACATGTTCATCTGCATTTGGCAATAAATATCCCCAAACATCACTTTTGTATTCCACCGAACCGTCCTTGCCACTTAACACATCATCAAAGCTTGCTTCCACACCCATTTTCCCTACTGTTTTGGAATCACCGTTATCCGCAGTGGATTTTTGTGCAAAACCAATAAGATGAGGTGCGAATGAGCCATTTGGATAAAATCGCTTTGCTTCTTTCCTGAATGTGATTCCAGGTATGTTTTCTTCTTTAATCTCGAGCATCATTTGATGAGATAGATCTCTACCTGCAGAACCAAATTCCACCTGATATGGCCCTTCTTGATTAAGGCGGTCATATATTTTGCTCTCCTCCATATCAAGGTATGGTGCCAGAGCTTTTGCTGTTTTCCGGGGATCTGTTACATGCTTAGGTTTTTTCGGATCACTCGTGATGCTGGGATCTAAAATGGCTACGAGTGTATAGGCAGAAGTATCCTCCGCAATGACTTCACCTTTCCCGTCAAAAATCGTTCCCCTGTGAGCTTCTAAAATGTGGCTTTTTATATATTTTTTTGCCGCTTGTGATGCCAGGACTTTACCTTCAGCTTCCCCTGTGACCTGAATCGTGACAAAGCGAACCATTAATACAAAAAAGAGCAAGCCGAAAATCCCGAAAAGGATGGCTGCCCCTATGTTCATACTTGGTCTTTTTTTCATTACTGTTCAACAACCTTAACGTTCTTTTCTTTCAAATTAAGTCCAAGCTCTTTCGCTTTTTCAAGAATACGCTCATACATACTAAGCTCACTCACTTGAAGCTTAAGGTCATTATTAGCCTTTTCCTGCTTTTCAATAGTTGATTCAACGTGCTGAACATCTTTATTCACATCATAGATGGCAGCTTGTGTTGTCACAATCTGAACGGCCAAGAAGCAAAATACCGCTGCGAAAATGGCTACAAGAATCTTTTCCCCCGGTGTGATGACGGATCTTCTCTCTTCACTAAGGCGCTTAGGCTTGGCTTGAACGGATTGATTGGTTTTCTCAACTTTTTGCTGCTCGTACTTTCTGGCTAAGTTACTCAAAATTCTCCCTCCTGTTTCCTTCTATTTATATATTTTTTTCTGCGATTCTTAATTTAGCTGACCTAGCGCGATTATTTTCTTCTAATTCGTCATCACTAGGCAGGATCGGTTTTCTCGTTACAAGCTTCAGTTCTGCTTCATAACCCTCAGGAATAATCGGTAATCCCGGAGGCAGGTCAGGTCCTGATGCCTTCTCCTTGAACATCGTCTTGCAAATGCGATCTTCGAGGGAATGGAATGTAATCACGCTCACTCTTCCTCCCTTATGGAGAAGCTCTATCGCTTGTTCAAGTGAGTCTTCAAAGGCTCCCAGTTCATCATTGACGGCAATTCGTATTGCTTGAAAGACTCTCTTAGCAGGATGACCGCCTTTTCGTCTTGCAGGTGCAGGAATGCCATCCTTAATGAGATCCACAAGTTCACCCGTTGTTTCAATCGCCTTAATATCACGTGCCGCTTCAATTTTTCTCGCAATTTGCTTAGAGAACTTTTCTTCTCCATATCGATAAAAAATACGAACCAAATCTTCAAACGACCAATGATTAACCACATCGTAAGCAGTTACTTCACCTTGCAAGTCCATTCTCATATCGAGAGGAGCATCATGGTGATAACTGAATCCTCTTTCCGGAGTATCCAGTTGAGGCGATGACACACCCAGGTCGTATAGAATCCCATCCACACTATGTACTCCCAGTTGTTCAAGTTCTTCCTTTAGATTTCGGAAATTAGATTGAACGAATGTAACTCTATCCTGGTAGGATGAAAGCTTTTCTTTTGCGTGGTTGATGGCTGTTTCATCCTGGTCGAAGCAATATAGATGCCCTTCCGGTGATAACTGGCTCACAAGATACTCACTATGTCCTGCTCCACCCAGAGTACAATCTACATAGACTCCATCTTCTTTAATAATCAGGCCATCCACCGTTTCTTTTAATAATACAGTTGTATGTTTAAACATGTTGTATTCACCTTTCCAATCGAACGTTTTGTGGAGGATTAAATATCAAACCCTACCATATTCTCTGCAAGCTCAGCAAATGAATCTTCAGACTGTGTGAAATAGTCTTCCCATAATGATTTACTCCAAATCTCAATTCGATTGGAAACTCCTAAAATAATGCATTCTTTATCTAATTGTGCATAATTCACAAGTGTAGCAGGAATATTCACCCTACCCGTCTTATCTAATTCGCTCTCAGTTGCTCCAGAGAAGAAGAACCGAGTGAAGGCACGGGCATCTTTCTTTGTCAGTGGTAGGGCTTTGAGCTTGTCTTCAAGAGCTCGCCACTCATCCATGGGATAACCAAATAAACATTGATCCAACCCTCGGGTGATGACAAATGATTCTCCGAGGTGATCACGGAACTTGGCAGGTACGATTAAACGGCCTTTATTATCAATGTTATGTTGATATTCGCCCATGAACATATGCACTGCCCCCACTTTCTAACACAAATGTACCACATCCCCCCACTTTTCTCCACTCTTTTCTAAATTCTTTACTTACAAAATATTTCCTCTATTTTCCGTTAGTGTTTTTCTCTCTTTTCCAGACAATTTTTCACAAGTGAAATTTGTCTTTATACAACGTAAAAAGGACCTAATTCGCAATTTTAAACGAATTAGGTCCTTTCATTTTTTTACTTGTCGAGACTATTAATACCGTACGAGTCTTCCATTAGATATATACCACTTTGTGAGTCCCATCAAAGGTGAATTCAAGAAGTGTCAGGTCTCTTACAAAATCGGGACCGTATTTGTTTAAGAAATAAAGGACATTCCACGTTCTTTCCTGTGGGCCTTCATTTGGTCTGATGCTGTTTTCCACCTTCATGAATTGATTAAAGGTTAATGAATTCTTATCCTTCAAGGCTTTGTTCACTTTGTTGCGCAGATAATCGAATTGGCTCAAGTGGAATTCAAGATTCTTATCAATGATCGGATGTAATCCCTGATCAATACTGACTGCCTGTTCGCGAATCTTTTCATATTGACGCTGCAGTTCTTCCTGGATTCCCTTCATTTCAAACTCTAAATCCGGGCGCTCGAGGGATTTCCAAAATGCATCACGAGCCGTAGAAACTCCTTCTGTAATCACTCCATGCAGAGTCAATTGAAGATCTTGAATTCTCTTATCTATTTCTCGTTCCACTATTGTTATATTTAACCTTGGGACAACCGGAGGCATTTTCAAGTCCACATATTCAAAGGCTTTCTTCAATTCACCCCAATAGGCAATTTCGCCAGGGCCGGCCACAAATGCGAGTGTTGGAAATAACCATTCTTGCATCATGGGTCTGGTGACAACATTATTGCTGAATGATTCTGGACTTTCATCCAGAATGGATAGCAATTCAAGACTGGAATATGCTTTACCGCTATTCTTCTCAAAGAACTTATTCCCATCTCTTTCTAACAAAGCACGTCCATCCTGAAGTTGGATAAACAGATTGGCGGCTATAGGGGAAATGTCCAATTGAGTTCCATACCCATTTTTCCGGATTTCTTCTTGTTGCTCAAGCACCTTATCTGTGATGGATTGACTGTTTTCAATCAAATGGTGAAAATGTCTTGATTCAAGCTTCCTTAATAGTGGATAAGCAGAATCGATGACCAATAATCCGAATTCTTTGAATAAGCTCATCACAAAATGGGCAAAGAATCGAACAATATCCTCTTCTTCTTCAATCATTTTAGTCAGGTCAGATGCCAGCTGTTTTGTATGCTCTGTTTCTCCCAGCATTACTAATATGTCATTGAGCCATTTCTTCATTACTGTTTTTTTATACGTAATATGAGAGGTCATTTTCTTTTCTACGATTCTCTCCGGATATCCGATTTTTTCAAGCTTTGATCCTTTTTCAACGTAAATATGATTCACTTCTTGATAATCATGATCTTCACCCGCAATCCAAAAAACTGGTACAACAGGATGCTTTAACTCAGCTTCCTGTTGTCTGGCTAGTTGAATGACCGAAATGATTTTATGTATTGTGTAGAGTGGTCCAGTCATTAGACCGGCCTGTTGCCCAGCGATGACGGTTACGGCATCGTTTCTCAATTTCCCCAGCGATTCCTCTACCTTTTCAGATGACGGCAATGACTTCATATAAGAAGATATACACCCTGCCAGATCCTCTCTCTGAAACTGACGAGAAGCTAAATCTTTCATCCGGTCAGAATAGACGGAAGAACTGTTTACATTATAGTGAAAAAAAGAAGTGACTGGCTCTTCTTGTTTTAAGTATTGAGAGGCGAACTTATTTATTGCTGGAATGTTTAAGCTTTCCACTTCCATTTAAATTACTCCTTTTCTAGCTCTTTATATCCTAACGATGAGTATATCATTCCACATTAAGAAAAGGAAAAAACTTGCCTGTTGTTTTTTCTAATACAATTCAAGAATACGGAGGATCAATCCTGTGATCATTAATGTTATATAAGCAGTAAAGAATACCAGAAAGTTCAGTCGCCAGAAACCTCTCAGCACCTTAGGGTAGTGAATCTCCCCCTTTGCTTTCCAGTACATGATGGCAAATAGAACTCCAATGGAGCAAATGATAAGGAAGATCAGCCATAGGTATGAGGTTCGCCAAATGGCGATGACGATGAAGTGAACTGAGACGATTAGAAGAAAGGTTGTAACATCAATGGCCAGATGAACGGCTTTACGATGGTTCTTCATGATCTCTTTCGCTAGAATGAAACTGATGAAATATCCCAAAAATGGGATTAACACAAATATGGCAATGATGGTCGAAAAAATCGAAGCCATTTTATCCCCCCAGACCTTCTCTTTCAATTCCTTTAACTAATCTGTATACTACATTCATGATGGGTACAAAATGGTGTTCTTTTTGTGCTTTTTCCAGAAGAACGCCTAAGATAGACTCTATTTCAGTTCTCCTTTCAGATTCAATGTCTTTTAGCATGGAAGACCTGTTTTCGTATGTATTTTTGCAAATTCCCACCACCCCTTCAAAGGAAACAATTTTTTCCATATGGGGAAATAGGAGAAGCAGTTCTTGGAATAAGTCCCTTTGTAATTGATGGAGATGTGGGTTTTCAACCAGCTTCCCGTTCCTTACCCGGGCTAAAGCCGTCAGAGGGTTAATTAGTACATTGACGAATAACTTAGTTAGGAGCATTTCCTCAAAGTCTTCTTTTAATAAAAATGGAAAAGAAGGAATACTCTGTGATACTAATTCTTCTACAACTCCCCATTCTCCTTTAATTAAAGCAAGATTTGTCTTCGCCACTCCTAAATGATGGAGCGCATGGTCGTTTTCTTTCAGAGCGCCATGCTCTACGGAACCCGCGAGTAAATTGTAGTGGGGCAAAGAATTCACCCATTCCAAATGCCCAATTCCATTCTGAAGAAATAATAGGGGTTGATTCTTATCCATAAGCTCCAACACATTTTCCAGAGGTTTTAAATCATATTCCTTCACTGCCACAATGACGAAGTCAAACTTCAAGGGAACTTCTGTAAGAAAATCAGAGTGGACTCGCGTGGTGAATGAAGAGCTTCCTTTATGTACTGTTATACCATTCATTAACAGGCTCTGAACCTGTTCCTCTCTCCTTACAAAAAGAGTGACATCAAACTTTTGGCCCAAATATCCTGCAAATAATAGCCCGACTGCTCCTCCTCCAATGATTCCTATTTTCATAATGACTCCTTACTCATACATGTTTTTAAGAATAGTTTACCAAATTTTAAACAACTAGAAAACCATAGGCTAAATGAATCATCCTATACTCGAAAGAAAAGACCCGTCCCTAAGGAACGAGCCATACATTTCATAGTTTAAACAGGATATACGGGATGTTTTCTTTCACTAAATTGAACATCTTTGGTTTCATAAAGTTTATAACGTTGAATTAATACAGAACGCAACTCATT
This sequence comes from Rossellomorea aquimaris, assembly GCF_035590735.1. Taxonomy (NCBI): domain Bacteria; kingdom Bacillati; phylum Bacillota; class Bacilli; order Caryophanales; family Bacillaceae; genus Rossellomorea; species Rossellomorea aquimaris. The sequence continues at coordinate 1,824,057 of NZ_CP141595.1, read as the reverse complement.
CGGTGCTGTAATTTCGTCTACAATTAATTCCGATGCCAATTTATAAATATCGATATGCTCTTTATATTCCTTCTGCTTTTCTTGAACATATTGAATTCTCTCTTTTGGATCTTCGATAGCTTGTATCTTATTTGAATAAACCGCATTTACGGCTGCTTCCGGTCCCATTACAGCAATTTGGGCTGTAGGGAGGGCAATACAAACATCCGGATCAAAAGCTGGACCTGCCATTGCATATAGACCTGCGCCGTATGCTTTTCTTACAATGACAGATATCTTCGTAACCGTTGCAGAGCTCATGGCAGCTATCAACTTTGCTCCATGGCGAATGATCCCTGCTCTCTCCACCTTTGTCCCTATCATAAACCCGGGCACATCAGCCAGGAATAATAACGGAATATGGAAGGCATCACATAACTGGATGAATTTCGCCCCCTTGTCCGCAGAATCATGGAAAAGGACTCCTCCCTTTACCTTTGGCTGATTGGCAATGATCCCGACCACTTTACCATCCATGCGCCCGAAGCCGGTGATTAATTCAGGAGCGAAAAGTTTTTTCATTTCAAAGAAGCTTCCTTCATCGATCAATGTATCGATGCAATCGTACATATTAAAAGGTGCATTTTGATGTTCCGGGATAATGTCTTCTAACAGCTTCTCATGCTTAGGAGCGAGACCTTCCTTAACAGCAGGCTTATGTTGATAATTCGCCGGAAAATAACTTAAATATCTCTTCGCTTCCTCAATCGCTTCCTCTTCAGTTGCTGCAAGAAGATCTCCACACCCACTGACAGTGCAGTGCATTCTTGCACCACCCATTTCTTCAAGCGTTACTTTCTCACCGATCACTTTCTCTGCCATTCGAGGGGAACCAAGGTACATAGACGCATTCCCATCAACCATGATCACTATGTCACAAAAAGCCGGGATATACGCTCCACCAGCTGCAGAAGGACCAAAAAGAACACAAATTTGCGGAACCATTCCTGACATTTTCACTTGATTGTGAAAGATCTTACCTGCCCCACGTCGATTAGGGAACATATCTAACTGATCGGTAATGCGAGCTCCGGCTGAATCTACTAAATAAAAGATGGGCACTTTTAAATTCAGAGCGGTTTCTTGAATTCGAATGATTTTCTCAACGGTTCTCGCTCCCCATGATCCTGCTTTAACTGTGGAATCGTTGGCCATTACACAAACAGTCTGGCCTCCAACCTTTCCAATTGCCGTTACGACTCCATCCGCCGGCAGATCTTCGGCCTTATTGTTTGCAAACATACCATCTTCTTGGTAATCCCCATTATCAAATAATTGTTGAAGCCGATCACGAACAAACATCTTTTTCTGTTCTTTCAATTTCTCATGATATTTTGGCTGACCACCCGAAGTAATCCTTTCTCTCGTTTGTTCGAGAGTGTTGATGATCGTTTTAGATGTCGACATAATATCCCCTCCGTCGTTTTATGTAAATGCGTAAACAAGTCAGAGATGTTCACAGCATCTCTGACTTAATGTTTGCATACTCGAGTTAACCTTCAATAACGAGTAATACATCCCCTTCATTGACAAAATCCCCTACACTCACTTTAATTTCAGAAACCTTCCCTCCCGTTTCAGCTTCAACAGGAATTTCCATTTTCATTGATTCAAGCATTAAGACAGTATCTCCAACAGACACTTCTCCACCTTGTTCTACCAGTACATTTAATACCGTTCCTGCCATTGATGATGTAATTTCCTTCATGATTGATTCCTCCAGTTTGTCCTCTTTTAGTTGAATTCTTTACAGGCATTAGCATAATGCCCTGCATTTATTGTTCTTACATTTGGTTAGCCTTTAAAAAGTCCTGAAGCCATTTCGTTGTATAAGTTCCTTCAATAAAACCTATATCTTCAATGATATCCTTGAAGAGAGCGACATTTGTTTTAACCCCTTCAATGGTTACCCCTTCAAAGAAGACCTTGGCTTTATGTAACGCGTCCTCACGGTTATCTCCTTTGATGATGCATTTTGAAATCATCGGATCATAGAAAGGAGTGACTTTATTTCCTTCTTCATAACCACTATCTATTCGAACATCATCCCCTTTACCCCATTGTAAGGTCGTTAACTGACCTGGGGACGGGTAAAAAGTCTTTGGATCCTCAGCATATACCCTGAACTCAATGGCATGACCGTTTGCATGGATTTCCTCCTGTTTGCATAGAGGCAGAGGCTCACCAGAAGCTACCAAAAGCTGCCACTTCACTAAATCTAATCCTGTGATGGATTCAGTGACCGGATGTTCCACTTGAAGTCGTGTATTCATTTCCAAGAAATAAAAATTTTCCTCATCATCAACGATGAACTCCACTGTTCCAGCATTCGTATAGTCGACTGCTTTACCAGCTTGGATAGCAGATGCAAACATTTTCTCCTTCGTTTCTTGAGAAAGGCTTGGGGAAGGTGATTCTTCTATCACTTTTTGGTTTCTTCTTTGCACTGAGCAATTACGCTCAAAAAGATGCACCAAATTCCCGTGATGATCTCCAAAAATTTGTACTTCAACGTGTCTCGCATTTTCAATACATTTCTCAAGAAAGACTTCCTCTTTCCCGAAATAGGCTTTAGCCCGGTTTTTAGTAGAATCGAAGCTTTGAACGAGCGCTTGCTCATTTTCACAGCGAATCATTCCGATCCCCCCGCCTCCACCACTTGCCTTCAACATAACAGGATAACCAATTTCATTAGCTACACTCTTGGCAGCATCAAGGGATTCCACTCCTCCATCACTTCCAGGCACGACTGGTACGGACGCATCTTGCATCACTCTTCTAGCCTCTACCTTGTCGCCCATCTTTTCGATGATATCATGAGCAGGTCCAATAAAGGAGATGCCTTCTTCTGCAACTCTTCTGGCAAAGTCCGCATTTTCTGATAGGAGACCATATCCGGGATGGATCCCATCCACTTTTTCCTTTTTCGCTACATCGAGTATATTGTCCACTACCAAGTATGAGCGGTTCACTTGTGATTCACCAATGCGGTGAGCAATATCCGCTTCTTTAACAAAGGGCATATCCTGATCTGCATCCGAATAAACCGCGACTGTTTGAATGTTTAATTGTTTACAGGTTTTAATAATTCTTGAAGCAATTTCTCCCCTATTTGCAATTAGAATCTTCTGCACAATCTCTCCCCTTTCTTTATAGAACACATCTGTTCATATTACGAATTCTACAAAAATCGTCGAATTCCTTCTTCTTTATTGTAAACGTTTTCTTAATTAAGTGCAGAATTTTTTGTTTATTTGTTATATAATAATAATAAATACTTGCTTGATCACACAATCAGCTGCAAACGGATACATGATTGATCATGTTTTCCAAATTTATTTTTCAGCATTTTTAGGAGGTCATACGATGGCAGTGAAAGTGGAGAAATTAAAAGTAAACTATAAAACTCTCGAAGAGTTTAAGAAATTTAAAGAATATGGGGTACAGGAATTATCGATGTTAGAAGACTTACAAGCAAACATTATTGAAAACGATAGCGAATCACCATTTTATGGAATTTATTTTGGCGATACGCTGGTTGCCAGAATGAGTTTGTACCAGCGCAATGCCCGATTTGATCAGTACTTCGACCCTCCCCAAAATTACTTGGAGCTATGGAAGCTTGAAGTATTACCAAAATATCAAAACAAAAGCTACGGAAAAATGCTGGTAGAATTCGCAAAAAGCTTAGGTTTACCTATTAAAACAAATTCCCGTATCAAATCCCAGGGGTTCTGGGAGAAAATGGGCTTCGAAGCCGTAACATACGAAGTGGAAAGAGATTTAGGCGAAAATCCATACGTATGGTTCCCTGAAGGTGTCACAGAACAGAAAATCAGCTAATACAAACCCAAAGATAGGCTGGCTAAAGATATTCTTTAGCCAGCCTATCTTTCTCTTCATTTATTCAACCGCTGAAGGTTCCCGTTTTTATCCATTTGAAACTTCACCTTGTCTTCATTTCCTTGCAATAAAGCCATTTTCCTTGCTTTTTCAAAAATAGCTAATAATGACTTATGATCTTCTTCAAGGAGATTGTATTTTGCTTCGTATTCTTTCAACTCCTCTTCAACTTCTTGAAGCTTCTCTTTCAATAGAGAGATTTGTCCATGCAGTTGAGTATTTTCATTCCTTACTTTTTCTCCATTTCGAACGGCTTCCTCTGCTTTTTGAAGATAATTTATCATGCTTCCCATTGAAAACACTTCCGGAACTTCAAGCTCTGAGGAACTCTCAACTTGTTGTTTCGGCACTTCCTGCTTTTCCTCGTTTGCCTTAACGATTGGAGAATATTTCTTAGACTGCTTTCTCTGTTTTTTAGCCAGTTCGATTCCAGATTTATATTGTTTACGAACAAATGAGTTCCAGCGAAAGCCACAAGCTGCTGATGTTCTTGATAGTTTTCTTCCTACCTCTTCAAACGCTTGAAGCTGGGTACCACCCTCTCGTATATGTCGTAATACCACTTCCGCTAACAACACATCTTCATCTTGACTCCATGCATCCTGTCTATTCGAAGACATTTCCATCCCCCCTGTAAGATCCAGTTTATCCATACATATGCTCTTACTAGAGAAGATAGAATCTGCGCCACTATTTTTTTAAGCACACAAAAAGAAACAGGGAATCACCTGTTCCTTTTTGTTATGTTTCACCTATTTTTCAAAGAATTTGTCCACTGCTTCGTGGTGCTCATCACTTGCCCAGAGCTTAGCACAATGTCTTATTTCCTTCATGATATTCTCTTCTACTCTTTTTTTATCCCATCTCTCAAGGAGTTGCTGCTTATATGCCTTCAATACCCCCTCTGATTTCAAAGAGATCATTTTAATGAGGGGAATTTCATGGATTGGCACAATGTCATCAACTAACGCATCTACAAACCCAATATCATGAAGGAATTCTGCTTCTTCCACCCTCGCTGTCATCAGAAGTGAAAGCGCATTTGACACTGAAATTCTCTCAAGAAGTAAGGTTCCCCCTCCCCAGCCAGTTGTAATGGCAAGATTCCCTTGGACGAACCCCATTTTCGCAGTTCTTTTAGCAATTCTAAAATCACATGCGGTTGCGATCTCACATCCGCCTCCAATTGCCGTTCCATTTATAAAGGCGATCGTGGGCTTTGGCAGAAAGGCAAGCCTCGTAATGAGCCCCCCCATTTTACTGAGCATTTCATAACTTTCACTCTCTGTCTTAAGGTTATGAAATTGAGTCAAATCCCCGCCGGAACAAAAGGCCCGATCACCACTTCCCGTTATCAGTAGTGCTTTCACGTGATCATTATTTATACACTCATTTAAAGCTTTTTCAAGCCCCTCCATAATTTCATAACTGACTGCATTCCGTTTCTCGGGGCGGTTGATGATAAACTGCAGTATTCCATCTTTGTTCATATGTATGATATATTCTCCCACTTTCAAACCCCTCCTGTCTTACTTATAGTGTATGGTTTTCTGTATGGGATGAACAGGCATTTCTTAAAAATGACAATAAAAAAAGCGTGAAGAGCCATGGCCTCTTTCACGCTTTTTTCGGGTGTAAACAATATTATTTGTTTACAACTTCTTTACCTTTATACGTTCCGCACTCTTTACAAACACGGTGTGCTAGTTTCATTTCACCACAGTTTGGGCATGCTACCATACCAGGTACACGTAGTTTGAAGTGTGTACGACGTTGTCTTTTTGCTGTTTTAGATGTTCTTCTAAAAGGTACTGCCATTCTTCCCACCTCCTTAAAAGAGATTAATACTCATTATGAAGCCAGTCGAACTGGTACTTCGCTTTTAAGATTTCTTGTTTTGATCAAGAAGTTTTGCTAAGTCAGCGAGACGAGGATCAACTTTCTTCTCTTCCTCTTGCTCGACTTGATAAGCTTGTTCTTCCGTTAGTACTTCCCAGTTCTTACCAGAAGGCATCTCATCTTGTTCTCTCGCTTCATCACTGATTACTTGCATCGGAATCTCAAGTAATAGTAATTCTCTAATAGCAGGTTTTAAATCAATAACATCACCTTGAATACGATGTACTTCCTCTTCCCCATACTGATCATAATCAGCTTCATTTAGAAGATACGTTTCAATCGTATTAATGTCAACTGGTAAATCAACATCCACAAGGGTTCTTGAGCAAGGTAATACTAACTTTCCTTCTATATGGAGATGGAAAGTGACGCGGTTTGAACCGATATCTGCCTTTCCGGACACTCGAATAGGTGAGACTTCTATAATTTGGGGATCGATTTCTTTCAATTCATCCAAATTAATCGTTTCGTCAATGGAAAGTCCCTTGTCTCTAAATTTTTGTAATTGTATTATTGACCATTTCAATGTAATCACCTCAAGGCAACAAAGGTAATTATAGCTTTCATAATACCGTTTGTCAATATTTTTTCTTTACACTCTTTACTACCATAGTGTTGTAATTATAACGTTTAAATATAAGGACTTTCAAATATTTTATAATATTAGTTATGATTATGTCATAAAAGGAGAGAATCTATATCATTTCCTTATATAATGATTTACATAGCAGATAGTTTTGACTTAGAAAGGATGTAGAAAATTTCATGAAAGCAACAGGAGTAATTGTAGAGTATAATCCCTTTCATAATGGTCATTTACATCATTTAAGGGAAACGAGGATTGCAACTAGTGCTGATGTAGTGGTTGCAGTGATGAGTGGGCATTTCCTTCAGCGTGGTGAGCCTGCGCTGGTCTCTAAATGGTCCCGCACCAGAATGGCTTTAGAAGCAGGGGTTGACGTCGTGATTGAACTCCCCTATTGTTTTGCCACTCAGCATGCTGAGATTTTTTCGAGGGGAGCCATTTCACTCCTTGATTTCATAGGCTGTGAGAGTTTTTGTTTTGGCAGCGAGGATGGGGATATTGATACTTTCGAGAAAACGCTGGTATTCATTGAAGCAAATCGGGAGCGATACAATACTTATATAAGTGGGTTTATCCAAGAAGGCATGAGCTATCCTTCTGCTCTTGCTAAAGCCTTTCAAACATTAGGAAACGGAGACTCCGTTATCGATTTAAGTAAACCGAATAATATATTGGGGTTTCATTATATGGAAGCGAGAAACCAGATTCACTCGTCACTAAAAGCGTACACCATTACAAGGGAAGCTGCCGGGTACCATGATCAACACTTCTCTTCTCCTTCCATTGCGAGTGCAACAAGCATAAGGAAAAGTATATTCAGCAGCGGAGGTGATCATAGGATTGATTCTTATCTCCCGTCGACATCCGTTGATCAGTTAACTCAGTACCAACTCAAGTATGGCGGATTCCATCGCTGGGAAAATTACTGGGCGATTTTACAGTATAAGCTTCTTTCGTCGTCCAAAGAGGAACTGAAGGAGATATATGAAGTAGAAGAAGGGATAGAAAATCGGATGATGGAGTGTGTCAAAACCTCGACTTCCTTTGAAGAATTCATGACTAAGCTTAAAACAAAGCGCTATACATGGACACGCCTTCAACGAATGCTCCTCCATATTCTTACGAATACGCGCAAGGAAGAGATGCGTAACAGACACATCTCCCCAAGCTATATCCGCCTGCTTGGAATGAATAAAACGGGAAGGGAATTTCTCCATTCCAAGAAAAAAGAAATGCCCTTACCTTTAATCAGTAAGCTTTCAAGCGCTAATCAAAGCGAAATAGAATTAGATGTCAGAGCCGCTGAAATATTTTCATTAGGTTTAAAAAATGCGGCAGCCCGAAAAAAATTGCTTCATCAAGAATGGTCTCAACCGCCTGTGATGATATAAAAATAGAAAGAGGCTGCCTATGACAGCCTCTTTGACTATTTTGCTAATGTTTGTAAAAATGCTAATGCTTCATCAAAGGTTTTCACAGGTATTACCTTCATATCAGTACCAATGTCTTCAGCAGTTCTTTTGGCAGCAGTATAGTTCGATTCAAGTTCAGGATACTTTTCTTTCATTTCTTTAGTAACTTTTTCATGTGGAGCAAGGAAATATTCTGCACCTGCTTTGTCAGCAGCAATGACTTTCTGCTCTATACCGCCAATGCGTCCAACTTCCCCATTTTCGGAAATCGTCCCCGTCCCCGCAATAGAATGACCCCTCGTAATGTCATCCTTCGTTAGTTGATTATATATCTCCAAGCTAAACATCAATCCTGCGGAAGGGCCACCAATCTCTTCAGTATCCAGTTCCACAGGAGGATCGGTTTTGATTTCTTTATCGTCACTTAGCGTAATTCCTAGACCAACTTTATCCGGCATATCAGGGAAAGCCTCCAAGGAAATCGTTTCCACCATTTCTTCCTTATCCCTAACGTAAGTAATCTTAACAGTATCCCCATTTTTTTTTTTACTGACATATTCAATGAATTCCTCTGAAGATTGAAATGTATTCCCATCAACGGCCGTAATACGATCACCGGGCATTAAGACTTCTTCTGCCGGCATAGATGGGTAAATATTTAAGACATATATACCTTTGTAGGTGTATTCATAGGATTTACCCGCTTTTTTATAGGCCACTTCAATGGCATGGTTTTGAGAGTCAGCCATAAGGTGCAGTTGACGAAGATTATACTCCTCGTCACTTTCATGAGGGCTTCTAATTTCCTCAACAGGAAAGATATATTCGTATTTTTTTAAGCTTGCCATAAGATATGCATAGATATTTGCTCTTCCCATCCTGACGGTTGTAAGCATTAATTCACCTTCATCCTCATAGCCATTCTTCACCTTTACGATCGGATCCAGTTCATGGGCTCCTCCCGGCTTCGTTACATAAAAGGGAAGATAATAAAAGGATGTAGCAACCATGATAATGGTCATGATGACTAAGGTTCTTATTAATGTTTTCGTTTTCATGCTCTTTACTCCTTCCAATTATCTAAAGCTTTCTGAATAGAAGGAATAACCTTCTTCGCCTCTTCCTCCCCCATATCGATAATTTCATCAATATTCTTAAAGGCTCTGGTGCTATACATTTCTACATGGGGTCTGATCATAAAGTCAGAAGCAAATTCACGGTGTGCGACGATTTCTAATTGAAGGATATCGATGCTTTGCATAATCACATCATAAATCGTTGTGATTTCAGCATTCCTTTTTACATGAGATACATCGACACCGATGACGATATCAGCCCCCATCTCTTTAACGACAGAAACAGGTACCCGGTCAATGACTCCTCCGTCCACGAGTAAGCGGCCGTTTATTCTTTCAGGTACAAATATACCCGGGATCGCAATACTTGCCCGGACCGCACTTGAGATAGGGCCGGTCGTAAACACCACTTTTTCACCATTTGTAATATCTGTGGCAACGACACTTATTGGAATATTTAAATCTTCAATATTTTTATTATGTGTAAAAAGCTGAATGAATTCTTTAATCCTTTTACCCGAAATAAAGCCCATCTTTGGAACGGTAAAGTCTAAATAATATTTTCTTCTGAAGGTGGTGGAAAGCTTGTAAAGGTCTTCCATCTTATGCCCTACCCCATAAAAGCAGCCCACAAGAGCCCCCATACTGCTTCCTGCAATCATATCTATAGGGATATTCGCATCATCAAATGCCTTTAAAACCCCTAAATGTGCAAATCCTCTTGCCCCACCCGAGCCGAGGGCTAATCCAATTTTGGGTCTGTCCATGCCCTTCCCCCTTTTGCCGAGTTATCAGTACATTTCATCATATGGTCTATTTCAATTATGTATGAGTATATTGAATAATATGAGGACAAGTTGAATTAATCCCATTTTATCATTCTTTTCCCGATTCACAAGGAATTGATATAGAAGGAACTTATTTCATAAGAGGGGGAAGTCCGGTTGTTCAAATCGAAAATCAAAACCTTGGCTTTATCGATGAGCGTGACTTTATTTGCGGCATCTCTCATCATAATGCCGGGAGAATCTCTTGAGGCCTCCATACGGGGATTAGATATGTGGTGGGAGATCGTATTCCCCTCGTTATTGCCATTTTTCATCGTGTCAGAAATGTTGATCGGTTTTGGTGTAGTCAGATTTATCGGAGTCATGCTGGAACCCTTGATGAGGCCATTATTCCGGGTCCCCGGGGTCGGCGGTTTTGTGTGGGCAATGGGGATGGCATCAGGATTTCCATCGGGAGCCAAACTGACGGCCCGTCTGAGGCAGGAAGAACAAATCACGAAATTGGAAGCGGAACGCCTTGTTTCCTTCACGAACTCTTCCAATCCTTTATTCATATTTGGAGCTGTGTCGGTTGGATTCTTTCAAAATGCTACCCTAGGAATTGTTTTAGCTGCCGCTCATTATATTGGAAACATCTGTGTAGGTGTCGTCATGAGATTCTATGGTGGAAAAGAGAAGGAAGAATTAAGATATCGGTCTTCCGGGAAAAAAGGCTTTATCATTCTGGAAGCCTTTTCTGCTCTTCATCGCACAAGACTGCAAGATAAGCGCCCTATAGGGAAGCTCTTGGGAGATGCTGTCACCTCTTCCATTCAAACCTTACTGATGATCGGTGGTTTCATTATCTTATTTTCGGTCATTAATAAAATGCTTTATCATCTGAATATTACGACCTTTATTGCAGAAGCCTTTTCAACTCTATTCATTCTGCTCCAATTACCAGAGCAATTAAGCATTCCTTTTATTTCAGGCTTGTTTGAAATCACACTAGGCTCAAAGCTGACAAGTGGAGTAGATGAAGCTACTCTGCTTCAGCAAGCCATTATTACAAGTTTTATATTGGGGTTCAGTGGGTTCAGCGTCCAAGCGCAAGTGGCAAGCATATTAGCAGAAACCGATATTCGGTTCAAGCCCTTTTTCTATGCCCGTTTTGTTCATGGAATAGCCGCGTCCGTCACGACCATCATCATTTGGAAACCGATATACGAGAGATTTTCCGATGAGCAGCTCTCCAATGCCATACCTGTATTCGCCATGAAAAACAATGCATTCTGGACGGAAATGCTATATTGGTTTAAGATAGCAGGTCCAGTGATCACGATATTCAGTTTGATTCTCTATATTGTTCTGTATGTAAGAAGACATGAATGAAAATAAAGAATGGGGTTGATCCCGTTGCCTATGACCATATACTTCTCAAAAAATGAGAATGGTACAGTCTACACATTTGGATCAACCCTGTATGAATTATTCAGGCTTATTTAAATTCCTATATTTTTCCTTTAACGATTCTTCAACTCGTTTCGGCACTAATTCAGATATGTTGCCTCCATACTTAGCCACTTCTTTTACTATACTCGAGCTCAAGAAAGAATATTGATTATTGGTCATAATGAAGAACGTCTCGATATCATCTTCTAAAACCCTGTTCATTGACGTAATCTGCATCTCATATTCAAAGTCTGATACCGCACGCAATCCTCTAATGATTGCTTTCGCATTCACTTTCTTTGCGTAATCAACTAAGAGCCCTTGAAAAGAATCGACAACTACATTAGGAATATCTCCCGTAACCTCACGAATCAATTCGATTCTTTCCTCTACAGAGAATAGTGGTTTTTTAGAAGAGTTATTTAATACCACTACATAAATTTGATCAAAAACTTTCGCACCCCGTGTAATAATATCTAAATGTCCATATGTAATGGGATCAAAACTACCCGGACAAACTGCAATGCTCGTCATTATATTACCCCCTGGCTATTTATCGTTTCTTCCTTAGTTCCCTTTGAAAAAAATAGAAATTCTTATGATTCCATACGTTTCTTCCCTTACTTTCTCCAAGCCCCCGGCTCTATCTCCCAGTGTGATCTCCGAGCCATGTTCACACATGACGTAACCGCTTTCATTTAGAAGATTGTGCTCGTCGATGAATTCCAGTAGTTGTTGAAGCTTCTGCTGTTTATAAGGAGGATCCAGGAATATATAATCAAAGGTTATCTCTCTTTTTAAAATTGCCTTTAACGCCCTCGTTGCTTCGTTTCTATACACTTCGCTTTGCTCCACCAGGTCACAATCATGGAGGTTTGCCTTAATGGTTTGAAATGCTTTTGCATCACGGTCCACGAAAATCACAGAATCCAGTCCACGACTCAGGGCTTCTATTCCGAGTCCACCGCTTCCTGCAAATAAATCCAATCCTGTACCCCCTTCAAAATAGGGGCCTAACATATTAAATATAGACTCTTTTACCTTATCTGTTGTCGGCCGTGTCCCACTGCCAGGAACAGCTTTCAACGGTCTTCCTTTTAACGTTCCTGATATTACTCTCATAATCATCCACCATATATGTATTTTTTCTTCACTATCCTATCATATCTCGACAGATATCGCTACATACTGAAATTGTCGCAAAACATGTATAAAATCATGTCGATAGGTGATAATGGAAGTAACAGCATCCTAACTGATGTTGTTGCCAACCGCGGAGAAGACTTACGATTCCCCATAAGTTCTTCCTCCGGTTTCTCCTCTCCCTTTGCCTTCTTTCCAGAAATGGATATAGAAGGACCCTGCAGAAAGTTCTGCAGGGCTTTTTACGTTCTTTCATCATCTCTGGTGGAAACTTCATTATTCATCACTTCTACCTTGAACAATTTCTCGAACCAATGAACATCCATATAGATAGAACCCCCAACTGTTTGGATGGGATTCGTTAATAAACCGTAATTTTCTTCATTATAAATAAAGTAGTCTTCATTCACGTAAAACCTGAATGTATTTCCATTCAACGATGTAAAAAATACGTTTGGCTTTATCTCTTTAATGTCCAGCCCCAAAGCCTTTACTGATTGTGGAAATTGAATAAGTTCTTTCTGTTTATACGAAATGTAAGACAGGTTATGTGTTCTTTTGTTGATGAGCACAGGATTATTGCTTTTAAGAATCATTGGGACTTTCTCTTTTCCTTTTACACTTTCAGTAAAAAATGTAGAGTCAAAACCTGTAACTCTTCCTAAAATCATATCTAATTTTGTTGCATCAACCGATTTGGTCTTGTCCTCTTCCATCCTCCGTTTAAATGCATCCAATTGGGAAGAGGTCAGTCCTTCCATTACTTCTTTATAAGCCCATGCAGATTTTGAAGTGTGAGGTTGTTTTTTTATAAGGATGCTAACAATAAATTCTTTAAGCCAAGCATCATCATCAGTGGAAAAATACTGTTGATACAGTAAGCTCCCTTTCAGTTCATCCAGCAACTCCTTATCAGCTGTGTTCCTCACAATCAAATATGGAGATATATAGTGCTGGATTTTATCCGTGATGATGACGGTCACAAATCCTTCAAATGAGCCTGGTTGGACTGCCTCAGCCTCTTTTATGTCGGTCCTGTCGTACAGCATCCTCACTGTAGATGAAGCTTTCTCCATCAACGGATCTCCTGTCCAATATAATGCGGAAGGCTCACCACGGCCAATGAAGGAATAATAATCGATATAATTCTTTTTTTTATGGCTCGCAAATTTATATCCTGCTACCCATTTTCCGGTCCTCAAACTCTTTTCTGTTATGTGAATATTTGTATTCAACGTTTCAATAGAAGATAGTGCAGGATGCCAATCTTTCACTAACGTACCTTCTGTTTTAATCGGCTGCTCGAAAGAATAGGTAATCGTGATCTCCTTAAGGTCTTTATAGAGATTACTTAATTGGAATTCTCCATTTTCTTTCGTTAAACACTTATCCCCTCTATCATTTACACATGAAAAATCCCTTGCATCACTTGGCCATTGAATGGTTATTTGTTTAGGGATTGTTGATAAGAAATGAATGGTTTGTGTCACAAAAAATGTGTTTTCTTCATGCGTGATGGAATAAGATTGATTTACCTTTACAGCCCCAGGCTCTTCGGCACTTTCTGTCGTGAATCCCATCCATTGAAAGAAAAGAATGCTGGAACTAATCAAAATCATAAGTAGACCAAATGTAAATAGGATGCGTTTCATACTATACTCCTTGACTCCGTCTGTTACATAAAGAATAGCAGATTCCAGCAGCTAATGGTGGAATATTTTTAGATTATTTCCAATCATTTAACCAAAATCAAGATCTTTACTGTCTGTGGGAAAAGAAGCTTGGTTTAAATGATCTGCAAGCATATGATCCCATTCACTTTTATCCACCAAGCCATTACTTAAAAGAGTTTCTTGTAAATCTTGAAGCGTAGAGTTTTGCCATTCAACCTCCTCTACCAGAGATAGAATTCCGTGTGCCGCCAGCGTAGACAATATTGCCGTCACGATAAAAGAATCACTATTCTTTAATTCAATTTCTTTCGTTTCATGCCTCCCGCCAATAACATACAAACATGATAAACCCAAGACGATAAATAGAAATAACCATATCATCACGATCACCCCTATAAGTTATTTTGAATCTTTACTTATCACTATATGTTTGAAATAATAAGGAATTGATAAACTCGGTAAGAAAAGGAGATTGAATGAATGATTCAACGTTTTATTGAATTAGGAGAAGGATATTCAGATATTTATGAACTAATGGAGCTTGCAAAAGCCAATAAAGAGCGATTACAGCATATGATGGCATTTCATACTATTGTTAATAACCGTGCCGTATCATCCCTGGCGCTTGTGATGAAACCTACAGAACAGGGCAAATTCCAAGCCATTTATGTTTGCCGGGAAGGAATCCCAAATCCGAATATCACACCAAACCAGCGCTACTCCCTTTTTGAAGAAACGGCTAAGGAATTAGACAGGGTTATCATCCAAATGGATGTGAAACCCTCCACTCTCTATCCGGAAAAAGCATTGTACTATCAGCATCTGATCGCGATACTGCGATTAAATCATTATATACTGCCTTTACAATAAAGGATGTTACTGGTACAGCTTTTTGTAACGGGAGATGTATCACTCTAAGAAAAAAGCTGCCAAAATAACTCTCTTTGGCAGCAAACATTAAAATCCCATTTTGTAATCATATTCCTTTGCCTTATCCGGGCGGGAATTTTCAAAAACAGACTTTATAAATGGCTTATGGGAAGGATCTACCTTTTTCACGTAGGAATAGGCAGCTATTCTTTCCATTACCGTGTCGATTTCATCTTGATTACAATAGAGCACAACATATTTCATTTTCTTCGAAACATAGTGAACATTCCCAAATCGCCTCAGGGACTTGGCATGCTTCAAACTATGTAACCAAACAACTAAACCTTGTCTCTCTGTTAACATATAGTTTCCCCTCTAGGAATCACTTTTTTATAAGTCTAGCATAATAATGTGGCGGTAAGCAATACGTAATGGTGTGAACTTTCATTAAACAAAGCGTACAGTGAATACTACATAATGAAGGACAGAACGGAGGGTCACCATGGATTTGAATATGATTTGGGACTTTTTTATCGACCAACTACGACAAGAGGACGGGATTGAAGATGCGCATGTGAAATGGAGCGCAGGCATACCATTTATCTATATAAGATCCAAGAAAGAGAAGAGTGACATCGAGTACTCCATTAAAAAATGGTCGGCTAGAGCGATGCGGGGAAAGAGACTGCATTCTGATACGATTTTTTTCAGGGAAGAAGGATCATTGTATGTATATCGGCATCGGTTCTATGTCCCCCAGGAAAAAATGTTTTGCTGCGGGAACCTCTGTGTGGACTGTGTTCGGTTAAGACAGTAAGGAATAAGGATCAATACCACAAAATGAAAAGAAGAGCAGACACATTGTCCGCTCTTCTTTCCATATCATTAGGCTGAACAACCGCAGCTTCCGCCAGATCCGCAGCCGCCTCCGCATGATCCTCCGCTTGAGAAGAATGGATTCCCTGAAGGAACCTTTACATTTTTAGACACGGAATGTCCAATTAGCAGGCTCACTTGATCAAGCAGATCCTGCAGCTCGTTTTCCACTCTTCTGAACTCCGCTACATTCTCATCAAGGTCCATTTCTCTTTTCGCTTCACGGATTTCTTTCATGATGGTTTTGTAGTCCGGGTGGTAACGACCGAAGCGTTGAACTTCTTCGTAACTTTCTTTCATTCGCGAAAAGGTTTGTACTTTTCGTTGAGTTTCAGAATTGTTGCGAAGTTTATATAAAGACTTACGATAATTTTCTGCCACATCAGATTCTAAAATCCACTGAGATAATTCGTCAGCTGAATCCAATATTTCCATTCTTTCTATAGTAGCAAGCATAACGCTCACCTCCGTAACGATATTTTAACACGTTTCACGCAAGGAAGCGAATATGCAAATTGAATTTTTTGGTTTTATCCACTTTATCCAATCAAGTATGAATCCCCATAAAATACCGCCGCGAAAAAAATTTTCACGACGGACATTAAGAAACAATGATTATTGAATCGTCACATAAAACTGCTTTTTCATCCCTAAAGGTTTGTTATTCGTCCCTACTATTTCAACGTTGAGAAGATGCACACCTTTTGGTAACCCTTTTACAACAAAGGCGGCTGTATGATACTCCTTATACAAATTGCCGGTATTTGAACGAACGACGATCTTTCCTTTTTTCGCTCCGCTTTTTTCTGATGTGAATGTTACATTGGGAACGATACATTCAATATACACTTGACTTCCTTGTACCATATGTTTGATGGAAAGAGGTTTTTCCTCAGCTTTCGCAGCCTCAACTTTTTTAGTAAACGTAAAGCTTTCCGGTTCAGGCATTTTTTCCTTACAGCCGCTTAATGACATAAGTAACGCAATGGATAGAAATATGATTTTCTTCATCGTGTACACCACTCCTTACTAATAGCCTTGCCCAACCGTTTCGCTTTTTACTCAAAACTTTTTTTGGACTTTGGCACAAAAAAATAGTGCCTCAACTCTCGGCACTATTCATTGATTGGAACATACTGATCATCATGGAGGCCATTTGGACTCCGTTTGAGAATTTTTGTACTCGATGAGGAATCGTTTTTTGAAAATGGTTAATCGACGCAATTTCGAATTTCTCTAATTCATTGGGATTTCGAGAAAGTGTACGATACCACTGTGGCTGATCTCTTAAAAATAATTTCAGATCTTCTTTGGCATAAATATACTCAATAATGTCCGCTCGCATCTTTAGACACCCTCCTAATCTTTCCGGAATGAAAATGGATGGGAGGGTTTAGATGGTGTTTCAGTTTTGGTTGTTGTTCCTGACCCTCTATTGTTATTTGACTGAAATTGACTAAGTACTCCTTGTACTGCTCCCAAGGCCTCACTTAAGCTGTTAATATGTTGTTGCAATTGATTAGCGTCCATTTTTTTCACCATATCTCCAACCTGATCCATCCAGCCGTTTTTACTTCCTTGGTTGGTTGGGTTTGATTCTTTCGCGGCTTCATCTTTATACTTATCCCACCTTGTATCATCTTCCCCCAGTAAGTACCAGTCTTCAAAGAGATCCTGCCAATTGGCATCACCATTACGCACATCTTTCACAATTTTCGGATGCTTTCTCACAAATCCTTTAAACTCTTTTACCTTAGGGTGTAGTGATTTACCCATTATATGAACACCTCCATTACAGGCATCTACCTACTACACTTTATGAAGGATTCAAAAGAATGGTGATACATTCCTTTTTGTAGTAATATTTACATGTATAGTAACGTTGATTTTACAGTATCCAATGAATATTTTGGCTGTGAATAAAGAAAAGGATGTATGAAAATGAAAGAACAGGTACAACAGTTGTTAGATGAATGTCTTACAGGAGCTTCGGATGAGGATCTTCTAATCTTGAAACAGCTTCTCGAAGGAGTTAAACGTAAGAAAAACAATGAAAATGGATCAATCATAGGCGGAATATTTGCCATGGACCGCGAAGTGAAAGACGGGAATTTCGAAATAAGTATTCCGATTACGCCCGTTACACATAATTCACTGCAGATCGTTCACGGAGGAGTAACCGCTACTTTAGTGGACTCCGCTATGGGCACATTAGCCAATATGATGCTTCCTGAAGGATATGGAGCTGTAACGACAAATTTAAACATTCACTACTTGGCACCAGGGATAGGAGACCGATTAACT
Organism: Rossellomorea aquimaris; assembly: GCF_035590735.1. NCBI lineage: Bacteria > Bacillati > Bacillota > Bacilli > Caryophanales > Bacillaceae > Rossellomorea > Rossellomorea aquimaris. The sequence goes on along the minus strand of NZ_CP141595.1, from coordinate 1,806,057 downwards.
GCTCATGCTGCTGTCGTTCATCAGGGAAGCAAGACCATTGTAGTGGACGGGAAAGTTATCAGTTCAGACGGTAAGATTGTTGCTCATTCTACCGGGTCATTTTTTATTTTCAAAAAGAAACGGTAGACTTTTTTTCAAAAATAAAGGTTGATTCCCTGAGAAGTAAGGGAATCAACCTTTTTATTCTTTATCTTCTAATTTCTCTATAAAATTTTGTGTGTAGTACCTTTTATATACCCCTACGCCAAGATGGGTGAATTGTTGTTCCAGTAGAATCTTTCGGTGGCCTTCTGAATTCAGCCAGCCATGAACCGCTTCTGGTGCGTCCGAGTACTGGGAAGCGATGTTTTCCCCTGCAGTCTTGAACATAACATTTTCACTTTCCAGACGCTCAGATAGGTTCCCGAAGGTGGGTGAATCATGTGAGAAATAATCTTCTTCATACATTTCTTTACTATGACCCCTTGCTACCATTGCCGTTTCTTCATCCCATTTTAGTATATCTGCTTCGAATTGATGTCTGATCACATTTGTAATATCAAAAATCTGCTGTTCGCTTGCACTATTCACTTTATCCCATTCGTCCTCGCTTGGCTCTTGTTCCTCAGCCAATTCCCCTCTATACATCATTTCATATGGATGCATCTCGATCAGTGTTTGACTATCAAGAAAGCGGATACTCGTAAGTCTTCCTGTGAATTTGTCCAGATAAAGCTGGGCATAAATATCTCCAAGGGTTACGAGAAGCCGGGTATTCAGGTCCTCTTCATTTAATTCAAACTGATAAGCACCTGATTCGTCATTTACAACGATTTCAGAATCCACAATGGTAAAACGGTAAATGTCTTCCAAACGTTGTCCCAATTTATAAGGAGCCACATCCACCTGATTCCCAATGGCAAACAACGTAACGACTTTATGATTGTTAACGCCCATTTGTATGTATTGTTTATCCGATATCGGGTAGATCCACCATTTATACCCGTATGAGCTTGGTTCGACCCGCTCTGGGTCTCCAAAAGCTTCAATTACCTTTTTCGTATCTTTGCCAATCCAGGTTGATAAACCTGATGCAGGTCGTTCACCTGGAGCTTCAATTGATTGATTTAATTGGTTTTCGTTGTCTTCTTTAAGAGTTTGGGTTTCTGGTCCTTTAAGAGGCTCATTTTCTTGTTTTTGACCTTGATAAATACCAATAAATAAAATAATGACAAGAATGATCAAAATACGCAAAACGGTTCTCAGAAATTTCCCTCCTCTCTACTTTCTCTATCAGGATATGCCACAAATACTAGAATTATTATACCATTGTTTATGATTCAAAAACTTCAGTCTAGTATAAAGGATAGCATATTTTCATTCCTTCTAAAACAAATGAATCTCGGGTGGGGAAAGGTTTCTAGAACCAAAATAAATAGAGATGGTCCTGTTTGGACCATCCCCTCGCTATTAAAACGGTTTATTTCTGAAGTTTGATTCGGATATGTTTTCTAACGCAACATAGGCCTGTCTGCCCAGAGACTCCCTAATAGCAAAATCCCCTAAAGATATCATGCCGATCAATCGATCTCCCTCGACGACTGGAAGTCTTCGTATCTGATGCTCAGCCATGACGTGGGCCGCTTCTGATGCTTCGGTGTCAGGTCCTACGGTTATTAGGTGTTGACTCATGATGTCTTCTACTTTTGAAGAAGCAGGATGTTTTTCAGCAATACAGCGGAGGACGATATCCCTGTCGGTCATCATTCCCACAATCTTATCACCATCCACGATGGGAATGGATCCTACATTGTGTTCTTTCATTTTTAAAGCAACCTCATACACATTGTCCAGTAACGAACAAGTTTCAATATCCTTTGTCATCAAGTCCCTGATTTTTGTCATTTGGATCCTCCTCATACGTTCCGAATTCCTTCCTATATCTTTCACTTTCTCCTGCAGGATATTCATTTTTTTAAAAATGACAAATTCAAATGATTGAAGACATTGCAAGATAAAGGTTTTTCCACTATTATTAAGAATGAGAAATACCGCATTTAGTATCATTGTACATACACCGATATAAATGCTTCTACCATACGAAAAGCATCAGGGCTCGTAAGTCCTCATGCCGGACAATATAGGAGGGAATTTTTATGCGTTTTGAAGGAACTGAATTTGAAAGCTTAAAAGTGGACTTAAACCGGTTAGACGAGATTATGGAATCTCACGGACTTGTTCGTGCAGGTCAATGGGATTATGAAAGAGTGACGTACGATCGTAAATTCGAAATCAGGGAAGGAATCTTCTATTTACGAATCCAAGGTCTTGCTACTGAGGGAGATATCGGAAAGCATGACGCCGTTATTCAACTTATGACTCCATTATTAGGAAAACATTACTACCCACACGGTATAGAATACGGGGAAGGTGAAGAATTCCCTAAACATCTGATCACTTCTTGTGAAAAACTTATTGCAGATGTTAAAAAAGAAGCAACGAACTTTGCCTGGTAATATCAGTTTATGTAAAGACTGTCTAACTTCGGACAGTCTTTTCTCTATCATCCATTCAGCATTTATCCAAACTCCACTAAGTGCCCTATTCTAGAAACGCTTGGACTCTAATATAAATAGATGTAAAAGCTTCGGAATTTCACTTTCTTCCTACTGTTCATTCTTCTCATTCTCTCATATAATGATAGTAATAGGTTTCTGTTAGAAAGGGGTACACCATTGTCCAAGTTTTTCACGAAAAAAGTTTTATTGATCACACTTATCACCTTAATACTGGCTATAGTTGCTATTTTTATATTACCTGTTTCAGTCCCCTTGATTACTGCGATTATAACAGCTCTTTTCCTTGAGCCTGCCGTTAGATTTATACAAAATCGTTTCTCTGCAAAACGCCGAATGGCGGTACTTTCAGTTTTTATCCTGTTCCTGCTACTTATAAGCGTATCCTCGTTCTTCGTTACTACAAAAGTCGTTGGGGAAGGTATTAAGCTGATAGAAGATGCACCGAAATATGTAAACCAATTAAGCGATATTTGGCTTGATTACGAGGATCGCCTGCTGAATGCGACAGAGGATCTTCCTGATGAACTAGTGAGAAGCTTCAGTGAAGACGTACAAAGCTTTTTAAATAGTGGAAAGACGAAGATTCTCAACTCTGTCAATATTGAAAAGATAAGTGTGTTTTTGTCTTATATACCCAATTACTTAGTGAGTTTTCTCGTATACTTAATTGCTCTCTTTCTTTTCATGTTGGACTTACCTCGAATTAAGAAATCCATTTATGGTCACCTGACAGAAAGAACAGCAGAGAAAGTGGCGTTTATGACTTCCCGACTCACCTATGTGATTTTTGGATTCTTTAAAGCGCAATTCCTGGTGAGTATCATCATCTTTGTCGTTTCCTTGATTGGACTTCTATTCATCGCTCCAGAAGTTGCGATCGTGATGTCGATTATCATATGGGTGATTGATTTTATTCCGTTGATAGGATCAATCGTCATTTTGGCACCGTGGGCTATTTTCCATCTGCTTACAGGAAGTATCGCATTAGGAACTCAATTAGCAGTATTGGCAGCCATTCTACTTATCATAAGAAGAACAGTAGAGCCTAAAGTGATGGGAACCCATATTGGTTTGTCCCCGCTTGCTACATTAATCGCCATGTACCTCGGACTAAAGCTCTTTGGGGTATTGGGCTTTATTATCGGGCCGCTCATCCTTATCGTGTTTAATTCGGCTAAAGAGGCGGGTATTATAAAAACGAATTTCAAATTATGAGTATAGACCAATTCCCATTCGCAGGGAATTGGTCTTTTATACTTTATTTTCTCTTAAAAGAAATCGTAAAAGAATGGAGGCTTCCCCTGGGATAAGGATTGGAGCTTATGAATATCCTCCTCACCAGCCTGAAGTTTTCCCATTTGGACCAGTTCCTCTGGGGTATGCACTCCAAAGATCAATGCTGTGAAAGCTTTGATGTCCAGCGAAATCGGTGCCTCAATCTTTTCACCAACCATCACTTCATTTTTATTAAGAATAAAAATGCTGTTATTCCAATCCGCTGTCGAATCCGTAATGGAGAATACAAGTTGATACGGAAAATCGATCTCTTTTACATATCTCTTCAAGAAGTTTTGTACATCGACGATTCTAGCCATGAAGTATGGGTGCTTCTCCACTTTAATTCTTGGGTCCTTCAACATCATTGGTAACACTTCACAGGGGTTCAATATAAGTTCAGCTTCATTCACCATGGAGTCATGCTGACAAATGAAGTTCCATAAACCAATTCTGGCATCACTTGTCAGTGGAACAAACTCTTCCACCTTCATCTTTTCCTTTTTCACTTCATAAGTAAGGTATCCGGTTGCTTCCCCTGCATCGTTATAATATATCGCTATCCACAGATCGGTGATACTCCTTTCCCTCCACCAGTTTTTTGAACGTACCAGCATCCCGTTATGCTGCACCGCATAGCGATCATAAATCGATTCCAAGTCATTTGGGTATGTATCCTTCTTATATCTCCTGATACTGCCACTGTAAGGCTTTAATGGTACAAGATCCTTCTTCTCAAGCTGTATCTTGTGGAAAGATGCAAATACTTCCCATCCAAATTTCCGATAGAAATCAATGGAAAATGGATGAAGCATGGACAGGACTGTGCCATCTTCCTTCATCTTCCGTAATGAATGATTCATTAATTGGCGCACATACCCTCTTCTTCTGAACTCAGGATAGGTGGCCACTCCGGCAATACCTCCCATCGGATACACATGTTCACCCAGCTGGATTTGGAGCGGGATCAAATGAAGCTTCGCAGCTAAGTTCTCTTCTTCATATATTCCATAAACAGTATGATCTTTGGTCTGTTGAAGGCGTCTCTTCCTGTCTTCACTTGGTACTACATATTGAAACGCATATTCGGATAACTGTAAAGATTCTTCAAACTGCCCGTGATTCAATTTTGTAATCATGATTTATCTGCTCCCTTCTACTATTTCTACATTCGACGGTGCTTCTACCATTCCCTTTAGTTCTCTCAAAGATTGTTGTTTTTAACAATAGGACTGCTTAAGCTCTGTCTATTAGTATGTGCTTGATGGTGAGGGGAACTGCTTCGCTTTCCGCGGACGTTCGGCCGAGCCTCCTCAGCTTAGCCGAACGGGGTCTCGGCACGACCGTACTTCCGCAGGATTCTACGCAGTTCCCCTCACCATCTTTAAAAATTTTTTCGTGACAGAGCTAAAGGTATTAAAAAACAAACTAATTAGAAGAAAGAATTCTTCTTCAATAGGACATTAATTCTACTCACCTCAAAAAAAAAATTGTTTGCTGAAAGCTTTTGATTTTATTTATTTCTATTAAAAATGCATGCTTAGAAAGTTGATTCTCGCTGCAGGAGGCTCGACTCCTGCGGGAATAGCTGGACAGGTGAGACTCCGGAGGCGCAGCCGAGGAGGCTCACCGCCAGCCCCGCGGAAAGCGAGCATCCTGTAGCGGAAATCAACTACTACTTTCTTCTCTAAGATAGCCACAAGCCTTTATAAATGAGCCTAATCATAAAAAAAAACCTATTATGTGATAAATCACATAATAGGTTTTTTTTTAATATCCGAGTATTGCCCGAATGACAGAAGTTGTTTCTCCGCCTTTATAGAATACGTAAAGAAGCAGATACACAGCGACTCCTGTAATAGCCGTAAAGAACCAGATAAAACTCGTAATCGGCCCCAGCTTACGGTGCCTTGCTAAACGGTCTTTATAGCCCGTCCACAAGCTCATCAAGCCAAATACTGCCCCGGTTGTAGCCAAAGTTATATGGAAAACAAGGAAAATCGTATAATAAATCTTGATGCTATCGGGGCCGCCAAAGGACGTGTTTCCAACAAAAATCGTTCTACTCATATAAATAATGAAAAAAATAAGCGCAAAAATACCTGCAAGTGTCATGGTTTTTTGATGTTGCTCAATTCTTCTCTGTTTAATCTGCCACCAGCCAATCGCAACTGTGACTGCACTTAACACGATAAAGGTGGTACTAATGGTAGGTAAAATAGGTAAACCCATCTCTGTTCCTCTCTTCTCTAAAGATAATATGCTATGTAATCAGAGGAATGACGTTCATCATCCCTTCATACGTTACTGTTCTGTCAACTTAGGATCAACGGGATCATAGGAGAGCTTTTCTTGTTTCTCCTGATCTTGGCGATACCATTGAAAAAACAGGTTGAACAGCATAACTCCAAATACAATTTCCTGAACAATCTTCATGATCACTCCGCCAAGCTGTTGATCATTTTGTGTAGACATATCCGTAAATAGCTCCGGACCAGTCAGCGTCAACCCTTCCAGAGTGTTAACAGGTACACATAGTGCCAACGCTTTAAGAAACTCCTGTGGATCATAGTAAGGGGCATATAAAGGATTCTCTGCAAAAATGATCAATCCGCATGCAGGAGTCAATAAGACTGCACTCCCAAGAATATATCCAATACGCTTGAGCCCGCTTAAGTCAATATCGTCATCCACTGGATTTAGTAAAGGCCACCACATAAATAAAGATAATAAGAATAGTATAACGGTTGCCAAACCGTGAAGAGTCGCATCAGTTCTGACATTATCAAACACTAGAGGGATATGATAAATCGAAAAGATGATATTGAAAGATAGTAAAGAGATCAATGGTTTTGTCATAAACTTAAATACTTGCTTAACCACCGGTAACTCAACTGCAGCTTTCCAGACCCATTTAGGAATTCCCAATACGAGCAGTGGAGTGACCACTAAATATAGTAACGCCATCTGAGTCATATGAGCAGAAAATAAAATGGTACCTAGTACCTCCACCGGCGAACCCTTAATTCCATATAATAGGACCATTGCCAGAATAAAATAAGTGGCTTCTTTGCTGGTCAATTTTTCACTTTCTTTAAAGCCGTCTCTCCATTTGACAGTGATCAAGAAATACACGACCGTAATAAATACTAAAGCCAATATAAAGAATGGGCTCCATAAAGCCATAAAACCAAAAATACCCAAAGGCATTTGCTCACCTCATTTCACATTTAACACCTATCCCCATTATACTGACAACCCTCCCCCACTTCAACGGAAGGTAATGACAAGTTCTTGACAATTAGAAAAGCGGAAGCGGCTTGACCAGGCCCGACAAGCATAAGACGATTCTGCCGGAAAGGAGTTTTTTGCCTTTTGGCAGAATTGGCTTATGACCTCGAGGGCCTAGCCGCTGGAGCTGGACAATGAAAAGCGGAGGGGCTTTGCCTAGAGGCGACAAGTATAAGACGAGCATACCGGAAAGGCGCTCTTTGCCTTTTTGGTATGTTTGACTTATGACCTCGAGCCTCTAAGCCCCGTAGCTGGACAATGAAAAGCGAAGGGGCTTTGCCTAGAGGCGACAAGCATAAGACGAGCATACCGGAAAGGCGCTCTTTGCCTTTTTGGTATGTTTGACTTATGACCTCGAGCCTCTAAGCCCCGTAGCTGGACAATGAAAAGCGGAGGGGCTTTGCCTAGAGGCGACAAGCATAAGACGAGCATACCGGAAAGGCGCTCTTTGCCTTTTTGGTATGTTTGACTTATGACCTCGAGCCTCTAAGCCCCGTAGCTGGACAATGAAAAGCGGAGGGGCTTTGCCTAGAGGCGACAAGCATAAGACGAGCATACCGGAAAGGCGCTCTTTGCCTTTTTGGTATGTTTGACTTATGACCTCGAGCCTCTAAGCCCCGTAGCTGGACAATGAAAAGCGGAAGCGGCTTGATCAGGCCCGACAAGCACATTGGGAAAACTTAAACTCTACAAAAAAAGCCAGCCATCCGGCTGACTTTTTTCTTTAGATCCATACAATCGTTACAAATGCTAACACTGTGATAAATGCAACAAGTGCACCAGAGTACAGGAATAATGCAGGAGCTTCATGACCTTTATGACTCATATGCATGAAGTAATAAAGTTGAAAAATTAGTTGAACGACTGCAAGTAAGAGGATGAAAGGTACAATAAAGTACTTATCAAAATCACCTGCCACTGCAATGAACGCCACCAATGTTAAGAAAATCATTAACATGAAGGATGTAATTTGCATTCTCATGTCCTCTGCATTTTTCTTACGACGATATTCGTAATCTACACTTGGGTTACCTGAATTTGATTGTTGATTCGCCATCAGTTTATCCCACCATTCCCATTAAGTATACTACTGTAAAGATAAATACCCATACAACGTCGATAAAGTGCCAGTATAGAGAAGCTAAATAGAACTTTGGAGCATTGTAAAGGTTTAAGCCACGTTTAGCGTTACGAAGCATTAAGCTTACAATCCATAGAAGACCGAAAGCTACGTGCCCTCCGTGGAATCCAACTAGTGTGTAGAAGGCTGAACCAAATGCACTACTAGTAAAAGTATGCCCGTATTCATGTACGTAATGATTAAACTCATAAATCTCTAATACAAGGAAAGCAGCACCTAGAAGAACCGTGACTAATAACCAAGCCTGCATGCGTTGGAAGTTATAGTTCTTCATATGATACATTGCATAAACACTTGTAAGAGAACTTGTTAAAAGTAACATAGTTGCAATGAATGCAAGTGGTAAATCAAAGATGTCAGCAGCAAGTGCATGACTGTCACTAGGAACTTTGTCTTTAAGCGCTAAATATGTGGCGAAAAGAGATCCGAAAAGAACCGTTTCTCCCCCAAGGAAAAACCAAAAGCCCATAAACTTGTTTTTCCCCTCAAGGGTTGCCTTTTCAGGGGAGGCTGGCCAGGTCTTTGGCGTGAATTTTTCTTCAGCATGCATTATGCCTTACCCCCTTTATCATCATCCATTAAATCTTCTTTATGAACATGATATCCATGATCATCAATTACAGAACGGAAGAACATTGCACCTAATGTGATAAGCATTCCAATTACAAGCACAGGGATTGCCCATGCTTTATCACCATCCGGATGATACATAGCACCAAATGCTGCTATGAATAACCCTAGTGAAATGATTACCGGTAAAATCGAGTTATTCGGCATATGGATGTCTCCGATAGGTTCTGCTGGTGTTAGATCTTTTTTACCTTCCATTTTTTCTAACCAATAAGCATCTAAACCACGGATAAGCGGAGTTTGCTTAAAGTTATAGAATGGTGGTGGTGATGGAATCGCCCATTCAATGGTACGTCCGTCTCCCCATGGGTCATTAGAAACTTTAACCCCTTTTACTTGAGTCATGATGACGTTAACAAGAAGTACAATAACCGCGACTCCCATGAAGCCTGCTCCAATAGAAGAGATTAAGTTTCCTGTTTCTAACCCTTGACCAGGCAAGAACTTCCAAATACGACGAGGCATACCCATTAAACCAAGGAAATGCTGAATGAAGAATGTTAAGTGGAATCCGATAAAGAATAACCAGAAAGCGATTTTCCCTAAGAAATCATTTAACATTGTACCGAACATTTTTGGCCAGTAATAGTGAGTACCTGCCAATAGGGCAAATACTACACCACCTACGATTACGTAGTGGAAATGGGCAACAACGAAATACGTATCATGGAACTGATAGTCAGCTGTTGCAGCTGCGTTCATGATTCCGGTTACACCACCTGCTACGAAAGTAGGGATAAACGCTACTGCGTAGAGCATTGGTGTAGTGAAACTTATGCTTCCTCCCCACATGGTAAGGAGCCAGTTAAAGATTTTGATACCTGTTGGAACGGCAATGGCCATTGTCGCAACGGCGAAGATTGCGTTTGCGATTGGTCCAAGACCTACTGTAAACATATGGTGAGCCCATACCATGAATCCTAAGAAACCGATAAGTACGGTCGCAAATACCATGGATGAGTAACCGAATAAACGTTTTCTAGAGAAGTGTGGAATGATCTCAGAGAAAATTCCGAAAGCAGGTAATACAAGGATGTATACCTCAGGGTGACCAAATATCCAGAAGAAATGCTCCCAAATAATGGTGTTACCGCCATTCGCTACATCAAAGAAATTCGATCCGAACATACGATCAAATAACATTAAGAATAATCCTACCGTTAAAGCAGGGAACGCGAATAAAATAAGCGCCGAAGTAACAAATACTGTCCAGGTAAATAGCGGCATACGCATGTATGTCATACCCGGAGCCCGCATATTAATGATGGTTACAAGGAAGTTGATCCCACCTATTAATGTACCTGCACCTGAAATCTGTAGCCCCAGTACATAGAAATCAATCCCATGTCCTTTGGATGCCATTGAGAGTGAAGCATATGAAGTCCACCCGGCATCTGGTGCTCCACCTAAGAACCATGAAAGGTTAAGGAAAACTCCACCTGCGAAGAATAACCAAAAACCTAATGAATTCAGGAAAGGAAATGCAACGTCACGAGCACCGATTTGTAAAGGTACAACCGCATTCATGAATGCGAATATTAACGGCATGGCCGCTAAGAAAATCATCGTTGTACCGTGCATTGTTAAAACTTCGTTGTATAAGCCGGCACTAACAAAGTCATTGTTAGGAACAGCAAGCTGTATACGAATGATAAGAGCTTCTAATCCACCGACTAAGAAGAAGAATCCTCCAGCCATAAGGTAAAGGATGGCGATCTTTTTATGGTCTACTGTTGTTAAATAGTCCCAAACAGTCGCGCCGAAGCCTTTTTTCTGTGCATAGCTACTCACGATTAAACCTCCCTTTAACTAATCCCCAATTAATCTTGAACTTTCAATCCCATCAGATATTCTGCAAGGGCATCAAGTTCGTCTTCCTGCAGGTTACCATATGTACCTGTCATTTTGTTACCTGGCTTATACTGCTCAGGATCTACCAGCCAATTTTTCAACTCTTCTTCATTGTGATCCAGTATACCTGCGATTCGAGTACGCTCACCAAAGTTTGCTAAGTTAGGAGCAAGACGAGCTGATTCCGGACGTCCATCCTGTGGAGATACTGCGTGACAGCTTAAGCATTTTTGGTTGAAGATTTCTTGTCCTTGTTGAGCTAAATCAGAAGATGGTTTAGGTTCTCCTGCATTTTTCATATCTTCTACCCATGCCGTAAACTCGTCCTTAGGAAGCGCTTTTACTTTGAAGTCCATTAAAGCATGAGAAGGTCCACATAGCTCAGCACATTTTCCGTAGAATAATCCGCCTGCTTCTTTAGACTTTTCTCCATCAAATTCAAGGAAGAATGTGTTTACGTTGTCGACGTTTGTATCAATCTTTCCTCCAGCAGCTGGAATCCAGAAAGAGTGCTTAACGTCAGAAGCTGTAACATTGAAGTAAACCCTTTGATCGGTTGGTACAACTAAATCCTGTGAAGTGATGATTTTTTCATCCTCATACTCAAATTCCCACCAGTAAAGATTAGCGCGAACGTTTATAACTAAAGCTTCGCGATTACCATCTGCGTCTTTTTTATCCATAGCCTTTGTATCAGCTAATTCGAAAGTAGACGTTACGGTTGGAACAGCCAGGATAAGAAGAAGGATGATTGGAATTACTGTCCACACGATTTCAAGTGTGTGACTTCCTTCAACTTGTTTCGGGATAGTAGTATCTCCCTTTTTTCTACGGAAACGAATAATCGCTACCATATAGACGATGACTACTACAATGATTACTAATACCATTATTAATGTAGACAGTATCATTAAATCATATTGTGACTGTGCTACTTCACCAGCTGGCTGTAATGTGGAGAGAAATGGCTCTCCACAACCAGAAAGAACTAGCGCTAACATTGCTACAATTGAGAATAAGCGCCACTTAGATAGCCTTGCTTTCATAGCTTAATCAAACCCCTCTTTCATGTAATATACTTTTGAATAAAACAAGGACTCATAAAAAATATCTATTTGGATTTCTTATCAGAAAGAATTCCCACTAATCTTATAGTACGGTAACGATAACCATCGCTACGAACAAGATAGTTAAATAATTTAGTGAATAGACAAACATAAGTTTTGACCACTTAATATCATCTTTCATTTTGTAACCTGCGAGTCCCAGTGCTAGCCAGCCAATGTTAAAGGCTGTTGCAAGGATAAAGAAGAAGATTCCTAAATCCATCAAGAAGAATGGAAGAGGCAGTAGAGCTGCAACCCATGCAACGATATGGTGCTTCGTTGTAGCAAATCCCTTTACTACGGGAAGCATCGGTATATTCGCTGCTCTGTATTCTTCCACTCTCTTCATCGCTAAAGCGTAGAAATGAGGTGGCTGCCAGATAAACATCATCAGGAATAGAACCCATGCGATGATATCCAGGTTTGCATCTACAGCTGACCAACCGATAAGTGGTGGGACCGCACCTGAGATACTCCCTACAATTGTGTTGCTTACGTATTTCCTCTTAGACCACATTGTATATAATACAACGTAACTAAATACCCCGATGATACCTATCACACCTGCAGTGACGGTGGTCATAAATAACATTATGATTCCCACTGCAATCATTATTAATCCCAAAGACAATGCTTTAGGTGCATTGATCTTACCTGTTACGGTAGGACGCCCCTTCGTACGTTCCATCAGAGGATCGATGTCTCGATCATACACATTATTTATGGAACAGGAACCTGCGATAATAAGGGAAGAACCTATCAATGTCAGGAACATCGTATCAAGAGAATTCAGAAAGTGTGTATTAGTAAAGTAAAAAGCTAACCACATACCTGTAAAGGTAGTAATTAAGTTTGAATTAACGATACCAATTTTGATTAGTGCTAAAAAATCCTTCCAAGCAGTTGAGGTTGTCAAATCTGCTTCTTGAGCGTTAGTCATCATTCGACTAGACATTCTCTTCCTCCTCTCTATAAAAAGCCAGAGGCCAGTTACCACCTCTATACTATATAGGAAATGATTCACTATTTCTATATCCATCTGTTAATTCATGCACAGATAAGAAATAGTATATATGCTATCAATATTATATTAAACCATATATTTTTTCCTTTTTGGGGGAGAATTAGTCAATAATGTGAAGAAATTGTGAAGAAAGAAAAACGCAGACGTTTCTTCATATTTCTACAAACATTTTAAACCCATCATACCATAAAACGAAGCTAAGCGCTTACAGATTTTGTTTTTCTGTAAATTAGTCATTATCTACTAATAGTTATTCTCTTCATATAAATATATATCATGCTCATAATTCTGTAACATTTTATCGGTTGAGTTTTACCGACCTTTTATGTATTATCGTAGGGGCATATATATTTTTCTACTATATTTATAAATTAGAAAGTGTGTAGAGTCTATTAATTAAGAAGGTGAATAGATTGCATAAAGGTGTCCACAAAGGATTAAAGTGGCTTGCCGTTCTCACTACTCTTGGTATGTTATTTGTTCTATTGGGAGGAGCCCTCGTTACGAAGACCGAATCTGGCATGGGCTGCGGACGATCTTGGCCACTATGTAACGGACAATTGATACCAAGCGATATTACGTTCGAGCTTGTCATAGAATTGGCCCACCGGGTTGTCTCCGGTGGTGTAGGATTATTAGTATTGGCATTATCGATATGGTCATGGAGAGCAATTGGATATAAGCGTGAAACAAAATTCCTTGCTGCACTCTCTTTCTTTTTCTTAGTATTACAAGGTCTAATCGGAGCTGCCGCTGTACTCTGGGGGCAATCGGACTTCGTACTTGCACTGCATTTTGGGATTTCTCTTATATCATTTGCTTCAATTCTATTGTTAACGCTTCTGATTTTTGAAGTCGATCAGAAATTTGATGCCAACGCATTGGTCATTAATAAACGTATGAGATTCCATACAATAGGAGTCACTTTATATAGTTACATTGTTGTTTATACCGGTGCTTTAGTCAGACACACGGATTCGAGCTTAGTGTGTAAAGATTGGCCGTTATGTGTCAACTCGTCTCCGGGTCTGCCCTCCAATCTGTATGAGTGGATTCAAATGGGGCATCGGACAGCAGCAGGACTCATTTTCTTATGGATTGCTTATATCACATATATTGCGATTAAAGAACATAAGCACCAAAAGGTTATTTACTGGGGATGGATCATCGCATTTACACTGGTATCCCTTCAAGTCATGTCCGGAGCACTCGTGGTGTTCACAAGGTTAAACTTGGGAATCGCTTTATTGCACGCTTTGATCATCTCTTGTCTATTTGGATTACTATGTTACTTTATCCTGCTCATTTCAAGAAGTAAGCTGAAAGCATAACAAAAAAAAGGATTCCGGTCATAACCGGAATCCTTTTTTGTTTATGCTTTTTGAACTTCTATTAATAAGTCACCAGGGCTAATGGCGTCACCATTTTGAACATAGATGTCTTTCACTACGCCTGCGAACGGAGCTTGAACGGTCGTTTCCATTTTCATCGCTTCGGTGATCATTAAGTGATCCCCTTTTTCAACCGCCTCTCCTTTTTCTGCAATTACCTTAATCACGGTTCCAGGCATGGAAGCACCAATATGAGTCTCATTTTTAGCATCAGCCTTCATCTTGGCTGCCACTGTCGATTTAATGCTTTCATCTTTTATCACAATTTCACGAGGCTGACCATTCAGTTCAAAGTAGACGATTCGTGTACCATCTGCCTGAGCCTGCCCAATGGAAACTAACTTGACAATAAGTGTTTTCCCGGTTTCAATTTCAACTTCAATCTCTTCACCAAGTCTCATTCCGAATAAGAAGGTTGGCGTATCGAGAACGGAAATATCACCAAATTGATCCATTGTATGTGCGTACTCCATAAACACCTTAGGATATAAAGCATATCCAAGAGCATCGAAACTGGTGACAGGGCGTTGCAGTTCTTCGAAGAGCTTTTCCTTGAGTGCTGTAAAGTCCACATCATCAAGGAGCTCCCCAGGTCGAACGGTTAACGGAGTGCGCCCTTTCAGAATCACGCTTTGTAAGTCTTTCGGGAATCCGCCATGGGGCTGACCCAGATATCCTTCGAATAATTCCACCACTGAATCAGGGAAATCAATCTTTTCCCCTTTTTCGATCACATCTTTCTCCGACAGGTCATTCTGCACCATGAACAACGCCATATCCCCAACAACTTTTGATGACGGAGTAACCTTTACGATATCCCCAAAGAGGTGGTTGACCCTTGCATACATTTCTTTTACTTCTTCCCAGCGATGCCCGAGTCCTACAGCTTTTGCCTGCTGCTGAAGATTACTATATTGCCCCCCTGGCATTTCATGCTTATAGACCTCTGAATGTGGAGACATCATGCCGCTTTCAAAGTCTGAATAATACTTTCGAATGTCTTCCCAATAGTGAGAAAGAGTTTCCAGTGAGTTAATATTTACATTCGGTTCTCTTTCCGTTCCTTTTAATGCGTAGTACAGCGTATTGGCACTAGGTTGAGATGTTAGTCCCGACATGGTGCTTAGTGCTGTATCGACAATATCTACACCAGCTTCAACGGCTCTTGCGTATGTGTATATTCCGTTTCCGCTCGTGTCATGAGTGTGTAAGTGGATAGGCAGGCTGACCGTATCTTTCAGTTCTGAAATAAGTCGGTAGGCAGACTGCGGTTTTAAGAGTCCTGCCATATCTTTAATCGCTAAAATATGCGCTCCGCTTGCTTCTAATTCTTTTGCCATATCCTTATAGTAATCAATACTATACTTTGTTCGGGTAGGATCTTCTATGTCACCGGTATAGCAAATGGCAGCCTCGGCGATTTTTCCACTTTGTCTTACCGCATCAATGGCTACTTCCATCCCCTTAACCCAGTTTAAGCTGTCAAATATCCGGAAGACATCTATACCTGCGAATGCGGATTTCTCAACAAATTCTTTAATGACATTATCAGGGTAGTTCTTATATCCAACGGCATTTGATGCTCTCAGCAGCATTTGGAATAGAACATTTGGAATGCGCTCTCTCATTGTTAATAATCGATTCCAAGGATCTTCCTTTAGGAAACGGTAGGCTACATCAAACGTTGCCCCTCCCCACATTTCATAGGAGAACATATCTGGAAGCAGGTGAGACGTCGGTTCTGCAATTTGCTTCAGGTCGTTTGTTCTGACACGCGTAGCCAGTAAAGATTGGTGAGCATCCCGGAAAGTTGTATCAGTAAGGAGAACTGAGTTTTGTTCCTTGACCCAATTAACCAACCCTTCGGCACCATGTTGATCTAAAATTTGCTTTGTCCCAGGTTTAAAGTCTTGTTTCAAGTCAAGAGCCGGAATCCTGGGCTTAGAAAATACAGGCTTTTTCTTCTTCTCGATTCCCGGGAAACCGTTCACGGTTACATTTCCGATATAAGAAAGCATCTTCGTACCACGATCTTTTCGTTTCGGAAAAATAAACAGTTCAGGTGTCGTGTCAATAAAGGATGTATCGTATTTACCTGTAATAAAGTTTTCATGCTTAACGACATTTTCGAGGAAAGGAATATTTGTCTTGATTCCACGTATTCTAAATTCTTGAAGATTTCTGACCATTTTGGATGCAGCCTGTTCAAATGTCAAAGCCCAAGTGGACAGTTTAACAAGAAGGGAATCATAGTATGGAGTAATGACGGCTCCCTGGAACCCATTACCTGCATCCAATCGAACCCCGAATCCGCCGCCTGAACGGTAAGCCATGATCTTCCCGGTGTCAGGCATAAAGTTGTTCAATGGATCTTCTGTAGTAACACGGGATTGAATCGCAAACCCATTCGTCCTGATTTCTTCTTGAACAGGGATCCCAAGCTTACTGCTATGTAAGGCATGACCTTCTGCAATCATTAATTGAGACTGAACGATATCTACCCCTGTAACCATTTCCGTTATCGTATGCTCTACTTGAACGCGAGGATTTACCTCGATGAAATAGAACTGCTCATTTGCAACCAGGAACTCAACCGTCCCTGCGTTCACATACTTCACTTTATCCATCAACCGGACGGCTGCCTCACATATATCCTCTCTCAATCGATCACTCAAGGATACGGAAGGTGCTATTTCAACTACCTTTTGGTGACGTCTCTGGATGGAACAATCACGTTCATATAAGTGTACAATATTGCCGTCTTCGTCCCCAAGAATTTGAACTTCTATATGTTTAGGATTCTCGACAAATTTCTCCACATAAATTTCATCATTGCCAAAAGCTGCTTTCGCTTCAGATTTAGCGCGTTCGTATGCTTCCTTTAAACTTTCCAGATTACGGACGATACGCATTCCCCGTCCACCGCCACCTAATGAAGCTTTGATGATGATCGGGAATCCATGGTCCTTCCCAAAGCTAATGACTTCTTCTAACGTTTCTACAGGTCCATCTGTTCCCGGGATAACCGGGATATTCGCTAGTTGGGCCTGATGACGTGCCTTAACCTTATCCCCAAACATATTTAAGTGCTCTGAATGAGGCCCGATAAAGGTAATCCCCTCTTCTTCACATCTTCTTGCAAAATGAATATTTTCGGACAAAAAACCGTAACCGGGATGGATGGCATCGACATCGGCGTTCTTTGCGATTCGAATGATCCCCTCTATATCTAAATAAGCATCAATCGGTTTCTTTCCTTCTCCTGTCAGGTAGGCCTCATCAGCTTTATATCGATGATATGCTCCCGAATCTTCCTTACTGTAAATGGCGACGGTTCTAATATTAAGCTCCGTACATGCACGAAACACACGGATGGCGATTTCACCGCGATTTGCTACTAATACTTTTTTGATTTTCTTCAATACAATCTCTCCTTTAGGCTATTCATGATTGAAAATCTCTGTAAAGCAGTCTATGAAAAAAGGGCTGACCCGAAAGATAATAAAGAAGTATCTTAGGGGGCAGACCCTAGACTTAGAGTTTTAGATACTCTATCAAAGTGACCTACATTTTTACACCATATATTTTTTTGCTATTATTCATATTCTCCGAAGGATAGCCATTTTCCTTCTTTGTTTTATATTTTTCTTCATATTTTACAAACATCGACACATTTACAAGGACACCCATCGACAAAGATAGCACTAAAAGTGACGATCCTCCATAGCTGATGAATGGAAGTGGAACACCTGTAATCGGAATTAATCCCGATACCCCTCCTAAATTAATGAAGGCTTGAATTCCAATCATACTGGATATTCCGATGGCCAGCATCGTTCCAAACGGGTCCTGACATTTAACTCCAGTATATATCCCCCGAAGCACGATATAAGAGAGTCCGAGGATGACAAAGCTTACACCGAATACACCTAATTCTTCAGCAATGATGGCCATAATGAAATCAGTTTGTGGTTCAGGAAGATAACCCAGTTTTTGAACACTCTGGCCTAATCCAAGCCCTTTTACCCCTCCAGAACCAATGGCAAGGTATGAGTTCACTAAGTGGTATCCTTCCCCTTGGGCATATTTAAACGGTGATAAATACGCTTCAATCCTGCTAAGTCTTTCTCTCGTAAAAATAAAGCCTCTTGCCAGGTATATGACCGGAGACAGTACGATCAACAGACCTACTCCCAGACCAGCCAGCTTGGAGAATGTTTTAAAACTGATACCTGAGCAGGAAATAACGATTGCTCCAATGGCGAAAATGATGGCCGCCGTACCAAAGTCAGGCTCTAAAAAGACTAAAAAACATATAAAACCTAAAAATAGCAATGGCGGGGCAAGGCCCTTATTAAAATCATCTATGTATGCCTGTTTCTTGGAGTATACAGAGCCAAGATAAATAATGACTGCAAGCTTGGCGAACTCCGATGGCTGAATGGGCATGAAACCTAAATTAATCCAGCTTTTTGCGTTATTTACTTCATAACCGAAAATATGTACCCCAATTAATAATCCGATAACGATAAACATGAGTCCCTTGATTATTTTCCCCACTTGGAATGCTTTGTATGGAAACCATGCTGCTATCGTAAAGGCAAAGAACCCGATGAGAATATTGATCATCTGCCTTTTATAGAAATGGTCACTTTCCCAACCAAATCGTTCTACAGCCATGACCATGCTCGCACTATAAATCATTACCAGACCGAACAGACAAAGAAATACATATACAGCGATTAACGAATAATCATAGGACTTTGCTATTTTTTTAATCATGACATTTCAATCCTTTTTCTCTTGTATCATTTAAATTAATCCCAACCAGTCAGAATCTTTAACAAAAAAACTCAAACAACAGATCTATGTATTGTTTGAGTTGTCATGACTATTTTACTTTTTTGTAGATGCTTCATGAAGGGCAGAAAGTTGTCTTTCTAAAGAATCAATCAGCTCTTTTCCATCTTGATCATCTACTAATCCTAAACGGACTGCAAATTCTATTTCACGAGATAATCCGAACATTTGGGTATCCAATACTTCCTCATAAAGAGGACATTGGGGCATCGTTAAATTATCCATTTGTACTTTAATAAGTTGTAAAATCTTTTCTGCGTCGGCCTTTAGCAGTTCATAGGCTTTTTCTCGATGATTAATTGTCATTTCTGACGCCACAGTGATCCCCCCATTCCGAACAAATAGCTTTCCTGTCTTAAAATTTTATCGTTAAATCAGAGAAATTGCAAGAAAAATAAGTGTATTCCCCGGGATTCTATGACAGAAATTCGAATTATTATTTCGGAGGGATCCTCATGAAAATTCATTTACAATTGCTTATCCTAAAACTGCCTAAAAAAACGTACCCTTATGTGACATGGCGTGACCTTCGTTAAAATATACTCCAGGAATATTCATCACTGAGCATTTCAAGGAGCTTTAGCCCTGCACTGCTATTCCCGACATTATCCAGTGCAGGACCAAAGATACCGATTCCACACTTCCCGGGAACAGCACCCATGATTCCACCTGACACTCCACTTTTCGCCGGAATACCCACTTTAATGGCAAATTCACCGGAAGTATTATACATCCCGCACGTAACCATGAACGTTTTACAAATTCTCGCAACATCTCTCGTAATAATTTCGCGCCCGCTTTCAGGGTCAACGCCATCATTGGCAAAAACTGCACCCATCTTAGCAAGGTCGACACAGCTCATTTCCACCGCACATTGTTTTGTATAGAGAACAAGTAAATCTTCGACATTTCCGGTAATCACACCGTGCTGCTTCATATAATAACAAAGCGACCTGTTTAAATTGGCAGTTTGAAGTTCTGAATAGGCCACATCCTCATTATATGATACCGTGTCCCCGGTCATATGATTTATGAACTCTATTAACCGTCCCCACTTTTCCATTCCTGTGTTTCCTTTAATCATATTGGTGACTGCAAGTGCACCTGCGTTGATCATCGGATTTAGGGGTTTGGAGGGCTTATGTGTTTCGAGTTTCGCTATGGAGTTAAAAGGGTCACCAGTAGGCTCCATGCCAACCTTAGAGAAGACATGTTCCTCCCCATAGTCCATTAAGACAAGAGCAAGGGTGATGACTTTCGATATACTTTGCAGCGTGAACTTCTTTAAATGATCTCCTGCATAACAAGAATGATTCTCCAAAGTATATATACTTATCGCCAAGTCACTTGGGTTTTGATCCTTTAGTGCAGGTATATAATCTGCAACTTTTCCTTCAACTGAAAAAGGTCTTGCTTTCTCCACTAATTCTTCCAATAGCTCCTGAGTTCTAATCACTATAGTATCAGCTCCTTTAGTCCTACCTTTAGTTTCCCTACTTTCACCGATTGAAAACGTTGAAAATGCTTTCAGCTTTGTGTGACAAACCTTTAATTAACAGATATACTGAAACTATCAGCGAGAGGAGGAGTCTCAATTGGAAAGCATAGTACCAATAAAAGGTAAGGTGAAATTCACAATAACTCTGGATTCCGGGGTTTGGATATTTGATGATCGAAAAGTGGATTTAACTACATATTTTGATGAAAAAAATGAGACGATTGACGAATTGGAAGAATATACAAAAGCCGTATCCAAGCATTGGTCACGGGAAATTCAGGAAGGTGCAACCTATCCCCCCACACTTAAGACAGAGAAAAAGTATGAAAAGGAAAAAATTTTAAACGGTTCATTCGCTATTCCGTTTGCACCTTTTCTTACAAATGCGGAACCTCTTGAGAATGCAGCATCTCTTGTGATTGAAACAGAAACGGATGAACATCGCATGGATCTTGCACAATCCGATCAATTACTCATCGGTTTCTCAAAAGACGGAAAGCCACTAAAGGAAAATGGCCCCGTTCATATCTACTACAAAGACGGCTCAAATAGAGAAACCCCCATTACCGATGTAAGAGCCTTTCGAGTAGAATAAGTACATCAAGAAAGCGAAGTGTCGAAAAAAACCGGTTCAGGAACCTCTGAACCGGTTTTTTCATACGTTAATATTGTGTTTCGGCAGTATTAAAGAAGATCAGCAGCAAGTTGAGCAAGACCCGATCTTTCACCTTTCATGAGTTTAACATGTCCGGCGAGTTTTTGATCTTTAAATTTTTCTACCACATACGTTAAGCCATTATTGTATTCATCCAGGTATGGATGATCAATCTGAGCTGGATCTCCCATCAAAACGATTTTACTTCGTTCTCCCACCCTGGTTAAGATCGTTTTCACTTCATGTTTCGTTAAGTTCTGGGCTTCATCAATGATGATATATTGATCTGGAATGCTTCTACCCCTTATATAAGTTAAGGCTTCCACTTCAATTGAACCCATACCCGCGAGGATATCATCCAGCTCACCAGGCTTCTTCGTGTTGAATAAGTATTCGAGGTTATCGAAAATAGGCTGCATCCAAGGTCTGAGCTTTTCTTGTTTTTCCCCTGGAAGATACCCAATATCCTTACCTACCGGGACAATTGGACGAGCCACGAGCAATTTATTGAATTTATTGAAGTCCTCTGTCTGAAGAAGACCTGCGGCAAGTGCAAGCAGGGTTTTTCCAGTCCCGGCTTTTCCAATCATGGTGACCAGCGAAATATCATCTCTTAGTAACAGTTCAGTTGCCATTGTTTGCTGAACATTGCGGGCCTTGATTCCCCACATATGCTCTTGATCATAGACCAGCTTTTTCACTTTCAGTCCGGATGCATCAACCATTCCAAGTGCGGAAGCAGAGCTTCCAAGAGCATCCTTCATAATGAGGAATTGATGAGAATAAAATCGTTGTTTCGTTATATCAGTAAGGGTCAGTTCCCCTTTATCATAAAATTTGTCGAGTAACTCTCTCTCGGTGTATAGTTCAATAAAACCTGTGTAAATATCGTTCACCTCGATGACGCGGTCACTCAGGAAATCCTCTGCCTGTAATCCCAGCGCATCAGCCTTAACCCGTACGAGGGTGTCTTTACTAACTAGAATGACCGATTTCCCATCCTTTTTCGCTTCTTCTTCGAGTGATAAGTTTTTTGCCACGGCAATAATCCTGTTATCGTTTGTTTTCTCTAAAAAAATTTCCTGAAGTTGCTGAAATGAGCGGTGATTTAGTTCAATTCTTAGTGATCCTCCCGTATATAGGGGGATTTTTTCATGAAGTTTTCCTTGTTGCCGTAAATTATCTATCAGCTTCGATACATGTCTTGCGTTTCTTCCGATTTCATCCATATAACGCTTTTTGGAGTCCACTTCTTCTAAAACGACTGCAGGTATAACCACCTCATTATCTTGAAACGAAAAGATGGCTTGTGGATCTTGTAATAAGACATTGGTATCTAATACATAAATTTTATTCAAATCGATGCCTCCTGCTCCTGATTTCTTATTACTATTGTATGTAGCCAATGTTGATCCGGTTATTCCCAGCTACTCAAATAGGACGGCCCGTTTCTTAAAATATATGAATAAACGTATAAAGATAGAAGAAAATTACACAATAAGAAAAGATATTGATTCTAAATCGGGAGGTATTCACATGTTTAAACTCATCTCTCTACTTGTGGTAACCATCATTCTTGGTGCATGCGCCAATAAGGATGAGGTCGGGTATGATAATGATTCAAACAGTAACAACAATAAACCGATCACTGTTCAGGATAGCAATATCCAACATGTTGAACGAAAATCAGGACAGCAAATTTCAAGGCATTTAGTTGACCTGACGACGAGTGTACCAGACGTAAAAGACGCAACAGCTGTAGTCTTTGGAAAATATGCATTTGTTGGAATAGATATCGATTCCGACATTGAGCGTTCTCAAGTCGGTTCAATTAAATATTCTGTTGCAGAAGCTCTTCAAAAAGACCCATATGGTGCAGAAGCCATTGTCATCGCTGACCCGGATCTTTATGCACGTTTGAATGAAATCAGCAAAGACATTCAACGGGGCGAGCCGGTCCAGGGAATTATGAATGAATTGGCTGACATATCCGGCAGACTTATGCCCGAAATCCCTCGATCGTTAAAGCAAGCCGATCCGGAAAATGCTCCGAATGAACCAAAAAAGAAAATGAACAACACGAAAGAGAAACAACTTAGGGAAGAACAAGAAAATCAGACTTACGATAAGATTGAATAATCCTTTAGATCACTTGAAAAAATGAGAAAAAGCCATGAAAAAGCTTAGAGTACTAAGCTTTTTTCATGGCTTCAATTACTTGACGGTCCAACCGGTCTGCGGCAGTCTTATCATATGTTTTCACATAGGCAGGTTCTGTCGATATTTTCGATCCATAGAACATGACATCTCTTACTTCAGTGATAGCAAGTTTAACAAGCGTCAGCTTTAAAGGCACCCCTACCAGTTTTTCCTCTTGGACACCTGCTGATCCGCTTATGGAATAGGTTGATTCATTTGCTATTAGATTCACAACAACAAGTGGATTGTTCTTTATATTTTCTACAATCCTTGAGCGTTGATCAACAGCAAATAACAATGTGTGTTCATCCTTTGCATAAATCCAAGAGATCGCACTTACATTGGGTCCATGCGTTTGGTGATCGACTGTCGCAAGTGTAACAAATTTTTCTGTTTGAAGTTCTTCAAAAAGTGCAGGAATCAAGCTCGGTTCCACTTGGTTAGCCATACAATCCCCCCTTATGCAGACTCATTTTTCTCTGTTAGTATTTCATTTCATTCGTAATTCACCTTGATTATACTATACCAAATTCTATTGTTAAAAGCATACAGGAAAGTTAAATAAAGCGTTTGACTATACTACATGATATACTAAAAAGACTAGACTTATGATTAGAACAAATTGAGGTGTAAAGTATGAGAGTAAAATGTGCTCTATGTGAAGTGATAGAAAATATTGATGATTATTCCTTACAAGCGAAGAAATTGCGTAACCGGCCCATTCATACCTATATGTGTGAAAAGTGTCATGATCGTATTAAAGAAAAGACGGAAGAACGTGTGTCGAGTGGGAACTTCAGATTTTACCGTTCTCCTCAAGTAGAAGATGACTTTTAAACAAATCGGTTCAGGAACTATCATGGGTCTTGTTTCCGGTACCCTATTAGGATTATTTCTAAAATGGATGCAATTATTAACAGGCATCAAAGTATATGTCCTGTTATTGAATGTGGATTTCATCCCTGTGTTCGGTGATAAAGACTTGCCTGAATGGATGGAGTTTTTGTTCCACTTGGTTATTTCATGTGTGATCGGGGTAGTGTTCGTGTACATAGTGGAAAGGCTGAAAGTTTCCAGTAGTGGCTCATGGCTTCTCTCCCTTGTGTTAACAGGTCCGACTGTGTTTCTGTATTTCCCTCTTTCGTACCTGGCAATAAAGGATGTACCCGGTTTAATGGATGGTCAGGGAATTATCTTGTGGACAGCTGGACATCTTCTCTACGCTCTGTCCTTACCCCCACTATATAATCTATCTTCTGCAAGAGCCTAATCCACATAACAAAAAAAGCTGTAGTCTCATTTAATAGAGACTACAGCTTTTTTCAGCTTAGAACGTGCCTTTTTTCTTTTCGTTCGTTAGACGAATCTTATATATCACTAAGATAAGAGCTGCAACGACCAGCCCTTCAGCTACTGGTAAAAAGATACCGAGAAACGTTAATACGGTACATCCCAGAATAAGAAAAGAATAAATCAATATTGATTTCATTACAGGCAGCTTCTTCGCAAAACCGAGCTTATATACTAAGATTGAGAGCCCTACTATGGTTATATAAAGCAACCACATACCCATTTCCGCGTTCTGGTCAACACGGTAAAGGGATGCGAAAAAGGACAAACGCTCAGTTACATCCATTTCCTACTCCCCCTCACTTAGTTTATTGAGACACCTTGCTCTTCTTTTCTGCTCTTTCACGTTCATTCTTATCAAGAATTTTTTTACGAAGACGGATCGATTCAGGAGTTACCTCACAATACTCATCATCATTTAGATATTCAAGAGATTCTTCTAAAGTCATGATTCTTGCCTTTTTTATGGTTACGGTTTGATCCTTGTTAGCTGAACGGACGTTTGTCGCTTGTTTAAGCTTTGTGATATTAACGGTAATATCATTTTCTCTCGTATGTTCCCCAACGATCATTCCACCATATATTTCTGTACCGGATTCAACGAAAATAATTCCGCGATCTTCCACTTGCATGATTCCGTATTGAGATGCTTTCCCTGTTTCCATGGAAACAAGTACACCTTGACGACGTCCGCCAACGCGTCCTTTTTGCAGGGGCTGATAGCTGTCGAATGTGTGATTGATGATTCCATATCCACGAGTAAGAGTCATAAACTCGGTTGAATAACCGATTAATCCACGTGCAGGCACCATAAACATTAAACGGACCTGTCCGTTACCGTTATTTACCATATCCAGCATTTCGCCTTTACGTTGACCAAGTGATTCAATGACTCCACCCATATATTCTTCAGGAATATCAATTTGAACACGTTCTACAGGCTCACTCTTCACGCCATCGACTTCTTTAATGATGACCTGTGGTTTAGATACCTGTAATTCATAGCCTTCACGACGCATGTTTTCAATGAGGATGGAAAGGTGAAGCTCTCCACGACCTGAAACCGTCCATGCATCAGGTGAATCTGTTGGTTCAACGCGTAAACTTACATCCGTTTGAAGCTGAGCCAATAAACGTTCTTCAATTTTTCTTGAAGTAACAAATTTACCTTCTCTACCTGCAAAAGGACTGTTGTTCACTAGGAATGTCATTTGAAGTGTAGGCTCGTCAATACGAAGAACAGGGAGTTGATCTTGATGTTCAACAGGACAAACCGTTTCACCGACAT
The DNA here is from genome assembly GCF_035590735.1 of Rossellomorea aquimaris. Classification (NCBI taxonomy): domain Bacteria; kingdom Bacillati; phylum Bacillota; class Bacilli; order Caryophanales; family Bacillaceae; genus Rossellomorea; species Rossellomorea aquimaris. The sequence continues at coordinate 1,779,940 of NZ_CP141595.1, read as the reverse complement.
TAATATCTTCCATTCCGGAAACAGCGATTAAATCACCCGCTTTTGCTTCTTGGATTTCTTCACGTTTTAATCCAAAGAAACCGAAGATCTTTGTTACACGGAATTGTTTAACAGAGCCGTCAAGCTTCATTAGTGCTACCTGCTGGCCAACCTTCATTGTCCCTCTGAATACACGTCCGATTCCGATTCGACCAACGTAATCATTGTAATCGAGCAATGCAACTTGGAATTGCAGTGGATCTTCAGAGTTGTCTACTGGTGCAGGAATATGCTCAATGATTGAATCATATAAACACTGCATGTTTTCGTCTTGTTTTTCAGGATCCGGATCTGTACTTGCTGTACCGTTGATAGCTGAAGCATAGACAACCGGGAATTCAAGCTGTTCATCATTTGCATCCAGTTCAATGAATAATTCCAGAACTTCATCGATTACTTCTTCCGGACGAGCTGAAGGCTTGTCAATTTTATTTACAACTACGATTGGTGTAAGTTTTTGCTCAAGTGCTTTCTTAAGAACGAAACGAGTCTGAGGCATACAGCCTTCATACGCATCTACTACTAGTAAAACACCATCTACCATTTTCATGATCCGTTCAACTTCTCCACCAAAGTCAGCATGTCCTGGTGTATCAAGAATGTTGATACGAGAATCTTTATATTGAATCGCCGTATTTTTCGCTAAGATCGTAATACCGCGTTCTCTTTCCAAATCATTTGAATCCATTGCGCGTTCAGAAACTGTTTCATTTTCGCGGAAGATTCCAGATTGCTTTAAAAGCTCGTCTACTAAAGTCGTTTTCCCGTGGTCAACGTGAGCAATAATAGCAATATTTCTAAGGTCATTTCTTAATTTCATATTTCCACTCCTGAATATTGGATTTCTTTATACTATTAAAGATAATATATTTCAGTTCAACTAGACCATTATATCACAGCATCTAGAAAAGCCCTAATAAATATTTCATAAACCCTTTTCTTCCCACTAAAAGTTTCCATAATAACTTCATTCACGTCGATATATCTCTTTGTCCACTCTACCCATTGCACATTATCGAATTGATAGGTAAAATTTAATTGGAAGAGCTATTATGGTTTTAATCGAATGAGGATATGATTGTCATTTTATTTGGAGGTTTTTTCTTGGGGAATATTAAATGGATTTTTGTATTATTTTCTATATTAGCTGCTGTTTCACTTATGGGAATCGCAATTTCAATCAGTTTACAAAGCATCCTGCTTGCTATTGTCTGCTTCATTTTTCTATTTATAGTGATGGGATTCGGTTTCAAAACAAAGAAGAAATATCGTGATGAAGGCCGATTGTAGATAAAAAGGGGAGACGAAGCAATGAAATTGCCCGTCTCCCTTCTTTATTTCTTTCGTTCAAGATAGTCAGTCAAGATGGTTTGGTGCAGACCGGGTTTTCCTACAAACAGTGAGCTTTTATTCAACGGATTCAGTGGATCCCCATTAAGGTCAGTTACTATTCCCCCAACCTCTTCAATCATAATTTTCCCGGCTGCGAAATCCCATGGAGCCAGGCGCATTGTTAAGTAAGCATCCAATCTACCAGAAGCGACATAAGCCAATTCAATGGCAGCTGATCCATAGGAACGTGTTCCCCTTACATCCTTCACGAGTGGTGAAAGAATTGTTCGGTCAATTCGTTTATTCTCAGTCACCCAAAGTGCATTTAAAGCTACAATGGCATCCTGAACCGGAACTGGCTCAAGCTCCGGCAACTTCACATCATTCATATAAGCTCCGTGTCCTTTATTTGCAAAATATAGCTCATCATGGACGACATCATATATGTATCCTAATTTACCTTCTTCTCCATCATAGATGCCGATAGAAATGGCAAAGTTTCGTTGTTGATGAACAAAATTCATCGTTCCATCGATCGGGTCGATTATCCACGTGATACCTGATAACTCCTTAAAGTCATCGCCATATCCTTCTTCACCGAGGATTTGATGATCCGGGTACGCATTACGGATATTTTCAGTAAAGAAATGCTCTGTCGCTTCATCCATATCGGTAACCAAATCATTTCTATTCGACTTCGTTTTTATATTCAACTCTGTCTTGAATGATTGACGAATTCTTTCTCCGGCTTCCCGTATCCACGTTCTAACATTTTGATCTAATTCCGTCCAATTTGTCATTGATCATTTGCCTCCCATTTGCGTTACAAAAATCTAATTATTATTACTAATATGGTCGTTTTCATTAAATCCGACTCATAAACATCCTTTAAACAAGATCCACAATATACTACTTCTCTCTTAGCTAAATAGCTTAATGGAAATGAAAGGCTGTTTCAAGTTATTCACCTCGTCGTCCGCGTCCACTGCAATATCAGACCGATCATAATCACAGGGCTTTATTAATAACCACAAAAAAGCGAACTCTTTATGCCTATGAGCTCGCCGTCCAATAGTCGAATTTTTGACAGTATACTTTATACCCACCTGAAAGGATTAAAGCTTTATAAGGCCTTCATTTTCATTAGTTCTTCCCGAATACTCATAAGTTTCTGTTTGGACTTGTTTTGGGTTTCTTTATTCTTCATTTGAATTGCTTCGAACAATACAGCTAATTCATAATCCATTTCAAGTCTTAATACATTCATTCTTTGCTGTTGGACATCACGTTTTTTAGAAGTGTTCATTACTTGTTTCATGGCCATACACCCCTTCCGAGTTTTCGATTTATCTGATTGTTCTGATAATATTTACTACATGTTATGAAGTATCATCCAATCTTGTAACTAAAATGTGCAGTCACCCATAGATAAATCAATTCACTACAAGCTTGTACCTCATTATGTTAAGATATTGGTGGTTATAAGGAGGAAACAACATGAAATTTAATGGTTTCACACAAGAAGATTTCCAAGTTTTCACGATTAATGGGTTAGAAGATCGAATGACAGCCATTCAAGAACAGATCAGACCTAAACTTGAATATTTAGGCGATCATTTCGCCCCCACATTAAGCGCATTAACAGGAACGGAGATGTTTTACCATGTGGCTAAACATGCACGTCGGTCGGTTAACCCTCCTGATGATACCTGGGTTGCGTTCGCGAATAACAAACGGGGTTATAAAAAACATCCACATTTTCAGATAGGGTTATGGGAAACCCATGTTTTTGTCTGGTTCGCCATGATCTATGAAGCTCCAAATAAAGTTGATTTCGGTAAAAAAGTTGAAGAAGATGCAGATAAGATAAGATCATTGATTCCTGGTCACTTTGTTTGGTCTGGAGATCATACAAAACCGGATGCTACCCCTTTTTCTTCCATGTCACAAGATGAATTCATCGCCTTAAGTGAAAGAGTACAGAATGTTAAAAAAGCTGAGCTTCTATGCGGAATTCATCTGGACCGGGATACAGCTGTTAAGCTGAATGGTGATGAATTTATCCAAGAAGTTAACAGTGCCTTTGAAACACTTTTACCCCTTTATAAAATGAACTAAACCATATAACGGTTGGGAAACATGCAGAAAGAACGACTGCCAAAAATGGCAGTCGTTCTATTCGTTTAGTTCATTGAAATTTTGTCAGCCTCATGAAGCTCCTTCATCTTCTTTACTACACGATAGGAGGAATAGCCACTGGATTCTTCAAATTCATTGCATATTCTCTTTTCATCTGCTTTACCGGGGACGATTTCTTTAAAACGCTTATACCGATTCATAAGGTCATCTCTAGAGACACCTTTTTCATAAGCTTTCTCGATTGCTTCGAAAAAGGCGATAACGTCGATGACTTCTTCTGTAGACCAGTCTATATCAAAGGGATATTGATATTCCACTGTTTACAACAACTCCTTGAATGATGATGTATTAATTCCATTTCTTCCGGATGCCCTCTGCTTGAGAGATCATTCGTTGAATGAGATCTTTAACCGATGGGATGTCATTAATCAACCCCATCACTTGTCCTGCCCACGCAAACCCTGCGTCTACTTCCCCATCGTAAATGTATCGTTTATTGGCTTCACCGCTTATGTATGCTTTTAATCCTTCATAGCCAGCGCTCGATGTTTCAGCATCAAGTATCTGTTTGGTCCACGAGTTTGAAATGGCCCTTGCCGGTGCGCCTAAAGATCGTTTGATGACTACTGTACCATTCTCGTCTCCTTCAATCAAGGTACGCTTATAAACTTCAGAAGCATGTACACATTCCTTTGTAGCAATAAATCTCGTACCCATCTCCACTCCCTCTGCACCGAAGCAAAGAGCAGCCATCAATCCCCTTCCGTCCCCGACGCCTCCGGAAGCGATGACCGGAATGGAAACGGCATCCACCACTCCGGGAATCAAGACAAATGTACCAATATCATCTTTCCCCAGGTGACCTCCTCCTTCTTGACCAACAACCATCACTGCATCCGCACCCAGCTCTTCCGCTTTGATCGCCTGTCTTTTCGAGGCGACCAATACAAGCTTAACAATATCCATTCCCTTGAGTTGCTGAAACAAGGGGGTCGGGTTCCCTCCTGTAACGGAAACGACCGGCACCTTCTCTTCAATGGCGATGTCAACAAACTCGCTAAAGGGGCGTCCATGTTGACCGATGGCAAAGTTCACCCCGAAAGGTTTATCCGTTAAAGACCTTACCTTCAGGATTTCTTCTCGTAACTGATCAGGATCGTCTAAAGACATGGCAGTGATCTGGCCAAGACCACCCGCATTCGACACAGCCGCAGCCAATTCTGCATACGCCAGATGCGCAAGCCCACCTTGTATAATTGGATATTGAATGTTTAATAACTCTGTTACCCTCGTATTCCAATTCAATTGAATCCCTCCATTCACTGAACTATTCTCGATAAAGGAGGGAAAATCCTTTTCCTGTTGGGAGTATTATTAAAAAGAGAGACTGAAAGGCAGTATGATCTAGGGCGGTAAAATAACAATGGTTAGGCATATGCCACTATGCAAAGATTTTCTTAAGTGCTATAATTCATTTGTTTGTTGAAAATATAGTAAGAAAAGTTATGAAATCATGTGAAAAATCCTATATAATAATAACTTTAGCATGGCTATAAAATATGCTATTAAGAATATAAAGAGGTGTTGAATGAATTGTCTCAGAATGAAACGCCGTTATTTTCCGGCTTAATTGAACATAGTAAAAAAAATCCCGTCCAATTTCATATTCCCGGCCATAAAAAAGGTGCAGGTATGGATCCTGAGTTTAAGGATTATATTGGAGAAAATGCCCTTTCCATCGATTTGATTAACATTGGTCCTTTAGATGATTTACATCAGCCCAAGGGGATGATAAAAAAAGCTCAGGACCTTGCAGCCAAAGCGTTTGGTGCAGATCATACCTTCTTCTCTGTTCAAGGAACCAGTGGTGCCATTATGACAATGGTAATGAGTGTATGTGGCCCTGGCGACAAGATCATTGTTCCCAGGAACGTCCATAAATCCGTTATGTCTGCCATTGTATTCTCAGGAGCCACTCCGATTTTTATCCACCCGGATATTGATGAAGACCTGGGTATCTCCCACGGAATCACAACAGATGCCGTAGCAAAAGCATTGAAACAAAACCCGGATGCCAAAGGTGTTCTGGTCATCAATCCAACTTATTTCGGAATTTCTGCAGATCTCAAAAAGATTGTAGAAATCGCTCACTCTTATAATGTTCCAGTACTTGTGGATGAAGCTCATGGCGTTCATATACATTTCCATGACGAGCTTCCCCTTTCAGCAATGCAGGCAGGTGCAGATCTGGCGGCTACCAGCGTACACAAACTTGGCGGTTCTATGACTCAGAGCTCTGTCCTTAATATGAAAGAAGGGCTTGTTTCATCGAAACGGGTACAAACGATTTTAAGTATGTTGACGACCACTTCGACTTCCTACTTATTACTGGCTTCCCTCGATGTTGCCAGAAAACGTCTGGCCACTGAAGGACGTGAGCTCATCACCAAGACGATTGAACTGTCGCAGGATATTAGAAGACAGATCAACGAAATTGACGGTTTATACTGTGTAGGTGAAGAGATCCTAGGAACGAAAGCCACCTATGCCTATGATCCAACAAAGTTGATTGTGTCCGTGAAAGATTTAGGGATCAGTGGATTTGATGCTGAGAAGTGGCTACGGGAAGCTCATAACATTGAGGTTGAGATGTCTGACCTATATAACATCCTTTGCATCATCACTCCTGGTGACACAGAGGTTGAGGGAAATCAGTTGGTCATGGCTTTAAAAGAGCTGGTAATAAGCCTTAAAAAACATGGAGATATGACACCAGTTAAGGTTATGCTGCCTGATATACCTGTTCTTTCCATTACACCCAGAGATGCTTTTTACGCAGATACCGAGGTCATTCCAATTGATGAGTCTGTCGGAAGAACAATCGCTGAATTCATTATGGTCTATCCTCCGGGAATTCCGATTTTCATCCCTGGTGAAATCATCACTCAAGAAAACATCAATTATATCAAAACCAATATTGAAGCAGGTCTCCCAGTACAAGGACCTGAAGATTATGATTTACGTCACTTGAGAGTCATTAAAGAGCATAGAGCGATAAGATAACAAAAAAGGATGAAGAAGGCCCCACCCTTCTTCATCCTTTTATTTATAAGAACCCCTTTAAGACATTTTCACTCCCTGCACCCCTTAGCAGGTTTCAGTCGTCTAATTCTTTGTCGTCGTTGCAATCACAGCAGTTAGAGAATAAAACAGAAACCTTCTCATCCTCATAGTGATCGATAGTGTTAAGGCATGATTGACATACAATTGTTCCCATCTTTTTTCCTCTCCTTCACGTTGTTTTTTGTAAACGCTTTATCTTATCTGTTTCTATAATAATATAACACATTTAAAATATCAAGCCTAATTTGTATAACATATTTAACTTTTTATTCTCTTAATCAATCATACTATTGAATATTAAACTATATGTAAGTGCTTTCATTAACATACCTGATTTTTATGTGGGTTTTAACACTGAACAACTTTCGGATTGAAAAGAACTAATAAAAAAGCTGCGCGAAAGAAAGGCTTCTTTCGCGCAGCTTTTTAGCATTATTCAACGGTCTTTATTCTATTTGGATCCAAGGTTTCATATCCCTTTTCCCGCAGGCCCTTTACAATATCGGATAAACCCTCGCTCGTCCATGTGCGATCATGCATGAGCAGGTTTGCCCCATCATTCAGGTAAGGGCTGTTAACCATAATATCGGTGATAGCTTCTTTGTTCTGATATTGCTTTTCCCAATCATATCCGTATGTCCAGTTCATTAGTGACATCTTTTCTTCTGCTGCAATTTGTCTGCTAAAGTCTGTATTCTGACCAAATGGAGCCCTGAAGAATTTAGGTCGTTCCCCAATGATGGATTCAATCAGATCATTTAGTGACACTATTTCTTCTTTTTGCTTTTCAGGAGAGATTTCTTTCAGACTGCTGTGACTAAATGTGTGATTACCAATCGCAAATCCCATATCATGAATCTTTTTTAAAGTCTCTTTTTCTTCTGGTGTATCAAGAAAATGACCATTAACAAAGAAGATAGCCGGCGCATCCAGTGCTTTTAGATCATTTGCCATTTGTAAGGCATGTTGATCCGGTGCATCATCGATCGTAAGGAGAACCACTTTTGGATTCGCATCACCTATAGGATTAATGCTCCAGTTATTTTCATTGATCGTATAGTCCTTTGATTGAACTGCCTCTTCTGATGGCTCAGATGTTTCTTGTTGTTCATTATCACTTTCTTGAGAAGCGGCAGCCTCACTTGTCTTCTCGTTCTCTTTATTCATTTCAGACTGATCAGGCTTCTTATCTTCTTCATTGCTAGTTGTTGATTCACTCGAGCATGCTGTTAATAGCAGTAGAGTTAATCCAGATGCTAAAATCTTATTCATGTCTATCACCTTTCCGTATTCACTTTGAATATTTTAACATATTCTTAAGTGAATCTGGGAAAGAATTAAAATATTTCCATTATATTTTCAAATAATACTTTGAAGGCAAAAAAGCACGTTAAACTGAACGACGTAATAAACAAGGTCATCTTTCTTGACTGCACGATTTTCTTTGCAGCGATAAACGCCAAGTAAAAAAATATAACAAACATGATCCATTTATATTCTAAATGATCCTTATCAGACATCCATTCAGCTATATAGAAAACACTCCATAAAATCATTTGAACCAAAAAAGCAATATACGATTTCATGTTCATTACATCCTTTAAATGATTTATTTTATACTTCCTTCTTTTTATTTACCCCGATTCTTGGATTGAAACCTTTTGATTATTTGATAAGGCTCTTTTCGCAAAGATTGTTGTTTTCTAGCATAGAATCTGCAAGGGCTCTGTCAACCAGGTTTACGCTAGATGGTGAGGGGGACTGCTCCGCTTGCAGCTAGCGTTCGGCCGAGCCTCCTCAGCTTAGCCGAACGGGGTCTCGGCACGCCCAAAATCCGCCGGAGTCTGCGCAGTTCCCCTCACCATCTTTAACAGAATTTTCATGACAGAGCTTCAAGGTGTGTAAGAAAAAAGCAACTAGAAAATAATAATTCTTCTTCCTTAAAAGGAAAATCAATCTCTACTTACCTTAAATGAGATTGTTTGCTAAAATTCTTGTTTTAATTGTTTTCCATTAAGGATACATGCTCAGAAAGTTGATTCTCGCTGCAGGATGCTCGACTCCTGTGGGAAAAGCTGGACAGTACGAAAAGCGGAGGGGCTTTGCCCGGGGGCGACAAGCATAAGTCGAGTCTGCCGGAAAGGCGCTCTTTGCCTTTTTGGCAGACTCGGCTTATGACCTCCGAGCCCCTAAGCCCCGTAGCTGGACAGGTGAGACCCCGGAGGCGCAGCCGAGGAGGCTCACCGCCAGCCCCGCGGAAAGCGAGCATCCTGGAGCGGAAATCAACTATTACTTTCTGCCTCTACAATAGCCCCAAACTATACGAAAAGAGCCTTTAATAAAGACAATGAGCAGCCCCGGATCATCGTATTAATATAGTATATTCTTTTAAGATTACTTTCATTATGTATGTCTTTTCAATTATGTAACATTTCAATGACTTAACCCTTTAATGATTTTCCTTATGATAAAATGTGACGTAAGAACGGTTCAAAAGTAATTTATTTACAAATCCAAAGTTCATAGCATCGTTTAAGAAAAGAGGATGATGTATGAAACATATACTCGCTTTAGCAATACTAATCATTTCCACGATGTTGCTTTTGACTTCATGTGATTATATTTCTTCCAACAAAGTTGTTTTAGCAGAAGATCAGTTTATAGAAAAACAGGTTATCTTTTTTACCGATGAACGAAACGTTTCTAAAGAAATACCCTACTACGATGCAATCATTGAGCTGAAAAAACAGTACCCTGGTAGCCTTAAACGTTTAAAGGTAGTGAGCCTTAATACCGAAGCACCCAATAAAATTGCAGATTCTCCCCCGACTTCACCAGCAATCGTTGTTGTAGAAAACAATCAGATCATATGTAAAGTGGAAGGCGATATTACTAAAGAAGACATTATAAAACCCGTTTCAAGTGCAATCGAAAGTTGGGATCAATGATTTTCGTGCGAAATAAAAAGGATTGAAGCAAAAAATGCTTCAATCCTTTTTTTAATAGTACCAAATACTAAAAGGAGTATCCCGGCAAACCGGGATACTCCTTTATTAACTTACATTATTTTACGATGTGAATCGGGCTACCCATAGCAACTTCTGCTGCTTCCATGGAAATCTCACCTAGTGTTGGGTGAGCATGAATAGTCATTGCAACATCTTCAGCTGTCATACCGGATTCAATAGCCAGTCCAAGTTCAGCAATCATGTCTGATGCTCCTGCACCAACGATTTGTGCTCCGATAATTAAACCATCTTCTTTACGAGTTACAAGCTTCATGAAACCATCTGTAGCATTCAGTGCCAATGCACGACCGTTAGCCGCGAATGGGAATTTAGCAGCGATTACTTCGATGCCTTCTTCTTTCGCTTGAGCTTCAGAATAACCTACTGTAGCTAATTCCGGATCTGTGAAGCACACAGCTGGAATACCAAGGTAGTCGATTTCTGCTGGTTCACCAGAGATGACTTCAGCAGCAATTTTACCTTCGTAAGAAGCTTTGTGAGCAAGTGGTGGTCCATCTACGATGTCACCGATCGCAAAAATGTTCGGGATGTTCGTGCGGCATTGCTTATCAATTTTGACAACTCCGCGGTCTGTCATCTCGATTCCAACTTCTTCAAGACCAATTTCATCCGTATTCGGACGGCGGCCTACCGTTACTAGAACGTAATCAGCTTCAACAGATTTTTCTTCGCCTTTTACTTCATATTTAACGACAACGCCGCTGTCACTTTCTTCAACGCCTTTAGCCATTGCCTTGGTAACGACCTCTACACCTTTTTTCTTAAGATCTTTTTTCACAATTGCTGTCATTTGCTTTTCGAATCCGCTAAGAATATCGTCAGCACCTTCTAAGATTGTTACTTGAGATCCAAGATTTGCATACGCAGTACCAAGCTCAGTTCCGATGTAACCTCCACCGATAACAACAAGCTTGCTTGGGATTTCTTCCAATGCAAGGGCACCTGTAGAATCAAGTACGCGTTTAGAGAACTTGAAGCTAGGGATTTCAATTGGGCGTGAACCTGTTGCAAGAATCAAGTTTTTGAACTTGTATGTTTGAGCAGAGTTATCGTCCATCACACGAAGTGTATTAGCATCTACAAGGTAAGCTTCACCGCGAACGATTTCTGCTTTGTTTCCTTTAAGGAGACCTTCAACACCACCAGTTAATTTCTTAACAACGCCAGCTTTCCACTCTTGAACCTTATCAAAGTTCACTTTTACGTTTTCAGCAACAATACCCATGTCATCAGAGTGTTGAGCATTGTGAAAACGGTGACCCGCTGTGATCAAAGCTTTAGATGGGATGCAACCAACGTTTAAGCATACTCCACCTAAATTTTCTTTTTCAATGATCGTTACTTTTTGTCCAAGTTGCGCTGCACGGATTGCAGCTACATATCCTCCAGGACCTGATCCGACTACTATCGTATCTGTTTCAATTGGGAAATCTCCTACTACCATTGTATTACGCCTCCATTAATAATAATTCTGGATCGTTCAACAAACGCTTGATATGGTTAAGTGCATGTTGAGCAGTAGCTCCGTCGATCATACGGTGATCGAAGCTCAATGATAATGCTAACACAGGTGCTGCTACAATTTCACCATTTTTAACTACAGGTTTTTCTGCAATACGTCCAACTCCAAGGATTGCAACCTCTGGGTGGTTGATTACCGGAGTAAACCATTGTCCACCGGCAGAACCAATATTCGTGATCGTACATGAAGCACCTTTCATTTCATCACCAGAAAGTTTGCCATCACGAGCTTTTCCAGCTAGTTCGTTAATTTCATTTGAAATTGAGAACATAGATTTACGATCAGCATTTTTCACAACAGGTACTAATAGACCTTTGTCAGTATCTGCAGCGATACCAATGTTGTAATAATGTTTTTGAACGATTTCGCTCGTTGAATCATCAATGGATGTGTTTAGTGCCGGGTATTCACGTAAGGCACTTGTTAATGCTTTAACGATGTAAGGTAAGAATGTTAATTTAATACCTTTTTCAGCTGCAACTTCTTTAAACTTCTTACGGTGGGCCCAAAGTTTCGTTACATCGATTTCGTCCATTAATGTTACGTGAGGTGCTGTATGTTTAGAGTTTACCATTGCTTTCGCAATTGCTTTACGCATACCACTCATTTTCTCGCGAGTTTCAGGGTATTCACCCTCTGGAGCTTTAGGTGCAGCCGCTTTAGAATCAGCTTCTGGTGCTTTTTCTTCTGCTTTCGCTTCTTCAGCAGTTTCAACCGGCTTAGAATCTCCGTTTAAGAAAGCATCGATATCTTCTTTAACGACACGTCCGTTTTTACCGGAACCGGATACTTGGCGAATCTCCACACCGTTTTCTCTCGCATACTTACGAACGGAAGGCATAGCGATGACGCGCTTATTAGGATCAACTTCTGCGTCAGCAACACTTTGATTCACACCTTCAGATTTCTCTTCAGCAGCTTCTGGTGATGCATCTTTCTTGACATCTTGACCTTGTTCCGCTGTTCCTTGAACTTGACCTTCTGTTTTCTCGTCAGCCTTAGGAGCTTCTTTCTTCTCCCCATCGTCACCTTTGAACTGAAGATCTTCGTAACCAGGTGCATCGAACTTAATCAGTGTATCACCTACAACCGCTACAGTACCTTCGTCAACAAGAAGCTCTTCAACTGTTCCTGCTACCGGAGATGGAATTTCTACTACTGCTTTATCATTTTGGACTTCACATAGTACATCGTCTTCTTCAACTTTATCGCCAGGTTTAACAAACCATTTTACGATTTCACCTTCATGAATACCTTCACCAATGTCTGGTAATTTGAATTCGAATGACATGGATTCTACCTCCTGTATTGAATAATGATTAAAAATAGATGAATGTAAACGTTATATCTGTCTAATTTTCTTATATCTATAATTGGAAAAGAGAAGGGTGGAATGCCCTTCTGTTTTCATTTGAATATTAAGGAGGAGCTTAAATACTCCTTACCCATTAAAAGTTAAGTACTTTTTTCGCCGTTTCAAGAACATCTTTGTGGTTTGGTAACCAGATTGGCTCCGCTTGGGAGAAAGAGTACACTGTATCCGGCGCCGCTACACGAAGTACCGGAGCTTCAAGGCTAAGAATTGCACGGTCATTGATCTCAGCAACAACGTTCGCTGCAATACCGGCTTGTTTTTGAGCCTCTTGAACAACAATGGCACGGTTCGTTTTTTCAACAGATGCCATGATTGTATCGATATCAAGTGGGCTGACAGTACGTAAATCGATTACTTCAACTGAATGGCCTTCTTTTTCAAGCTCTTCAGCCGCTTTTAATGATTCGTGTACCATAGCTCCGTAAGTGATGATGGAAAGGTCTGTACCTTCACGTTTCACATCGGCTTTACCAAGTTCGATAGTGTATTCCTCTTCTGGAACCTCTTGACGGAATGAACGGTATAATTTCATGTGCTCTAAGAAAATGACAGGGTCATTATCACGAATCGATGAAATTAATAAACCTTTAGCGTCGTAAGGTGTTGATGGAATAACAACTTTCAGACCAGGTTGCTGAGCCATCAATCCTTCTAAGCTGTCCGCATGAAGTTCTGGAGTATGTACTCCACCACCGAATGGGGAACGGATTGTGATTGGAGAAGTATACGTTCCACCTGAACGGTAACGCATACGCGCCATTTGTCCGCTTACTGAATCCATTACTTCATATACGAAACCGAAGAATTGGATTTCCGGTACTGGACGGTACCCTTCTAATGCTAAACCGATTGCTAAACCACCGATTCCTGATTCTGCTAGTGGAGTATCGAATACACGGTCTTCACCGAATTCTTTCTGAAGTCCTTCCGTTGCACGGAATACACCACCGTTTAGACCTACATCCTCACCAAAAACTAAAACGTCTTCGTTGTTGCGTAGTTCTGTGCGCAGTGCATCAGTGATCGCTTGAATCATTGTCATTTGCGCCATGGCTTATTTCGACTCCTTTTCTTTGTAGATTTCTAATTGTTCTTTCAAGTTGTAAGGAAGCTCTTCATACATATTGTTAATGAAATCAGTAACTTTTTGTTTAGGAGTTCCATCTGCTTCTTTAATAGCTTGTTTGATATCTTCTTTTGCTTCTTCGATCACTTCGTTTTCTTTTTCCTCACTCCATAATCCTTTACCTTCCAGGAATTTACGGAAGCGCACCAATGGATCTTTCTTTTCCCAGTCTGTATCCATTTCTGAAGTACGATAACGAGTTGGATCATCACCAGCCATTGTATGTGGTCCATAACGGTAGCAAAGTGTTTCGATCAATGAAGGACCTTCACCATTTACAGCACGATTACGAGCTTCTAATGTAGCAGAATACACGGCTAATGGATCCATTCCATCCACTAATATACCAGGGATACCAGCTGCAACTGCTTTTTGAGCAATTGTACGTCCGGCTGTTTGCTTATCACGCGGCGTTGAGATTGCGAACTGGTTGTTTTGAACAACGAAAATCGCTGGAGCTGCGTACGCACCTGCAAAGTTAATTCCTTCGTAGAAATCACCTTGCGAAGATCCACCGTCACCTGTATATGTAACGGCAACAGCTTTCTTACCACGTTTCTTAAGACCTAATGCCACCCCGGCAGTTTGGATGTATTGAGCACCGATGATGATTTGAGGTGATAATACATTCACTCCTTCTGGAGGCTGATTCCCTTTAAAGTGTCCACGTGAGAATAAGAATGCTTGAGCTAACGGAAGACCGTGCCAAACGATTTGTGGAACATCACGATATCCAGGCAGGATCCAATCTTCCTTCTCTAAAGCAAAGTGAGAAGCAATTTGTGATGCCTCCTGTCCAGCTGTTGGTGCATAGAAACCTAAACGTCCTTGACGGTTAAGGGAGATTGATCTTTGATCAAGAATACGAGTATAAACCATACGACGCATTAATTCCTGCAGATCCTCATCAGAGATCTCCGGCATTGCGTCTTCGTTTACTACTTCGCCTTCTTCGTTCAAAATTTGGAACATTTCAAACTTGTCTTCAATTTGTTCGAGCGTCTTAACTGCATCGAATTGTGCCTTCTTTGATTTAGAAGCCATCGAAGTCACCTATCCTTTCTTTATACATTTATTTTGGTTTTTTTACATACAAAGTTTAGATTACCCAAATTCAGTATGACCTACCACAATACTTGCGGATACACACACTATTACTAGTTTTCCACAAATACCAAGAAAGAAAACCCGAAATTACATTCGAGCTTATCTGTATCAGTCATAATTTCACATTGACTAATACAATCTATGAATACCTTTACTAGTTTACAATATAGAAATTCAGGAAGTCAACGACAAAGTATTATAAATTCTTGTTTCCAGTTGATACCGAAAATTATTTCTACCATTTCTTTTTAAAACTGTATCAATGCTCATTCAAACTCTGTTATATATAAACACTTGAAACAACTCCGTCTGTTATAGAGTAAGAATGCCACTAATCTCCTATATTCCATGATTATCTTGTGACCTATAAAGAATTTGGATTTATTTTAGCGTCCAAAAACATAAAAAGTGATGGAAGAGGAAGTTTTCCTCGTCCATCACTATTGATCCTTCTTTATTCTGATTCTTTTACATCAAGTCCGGCGCTCGAATAAAATTTTTGTTTCAGGCTATTGAATTCTTCTGTCTTTTTATTATAGTCCTCATTATAATTCACTATTTTTTCATATTGATCATTAATAGAGGTGATTTGTTTCTCAAGCTCTTCCATTGTAAGTTCTTTCTTTTTAAACATATTATAAAGTTCTTTATCCAGAGACAGTACATCCAGATAAGAAGATGTTAGCTTTTCATGAAGCTGATAACGTTCTTCCATCGTTTTTTTCAGCTCGTTTGCTTCCTTCTTAAGATCCTGGCTTTCTAACTTATCAACATATTCGTCTGCTTTCGCAAACTCTTCCTCGGCTTCACTCATGGACGTACGTTCTTTATCGATGTATTCTTTTCTTTTTTTGATGTTGTCCAGAGCTTCATCGGAAAGCTTTACAATTTGGTCAAACTCTTTCATCCCAAGATCCATAATCTTAGTATAAATCTCTTTTTCTTTTTCTTCTAATTCTTGAAGAGGTTTTTGAACTTCAACATATTGACCTTCTTTAGATACTGTTTCTTCAAGAACATTATACATATTCTCTTCGGGTGAAGAACCACCGACACAGCCTATTAGTACAAAGATAGCGGCTCCTAAAATGAAAGCAAAACGAAATTTCGACACAACTAGATCCCCCTTAACTATTTACCACCTTCTACTATATCTATGTCTACAACATTTGACAATAGGGATTTACAACTGTGGAAAAAAATGTCGATTAGACTATTCTTCCTATTAAAATAAATATGTCATTTACCCGGTGAGTATTCCACCTTATAATAAATCTCATTCATTAACTTTTCCGGAGTAAAATGATAGACTATTATCATACATAATAGATAATTTTAATGAATAAAGTAGAGAAGTGTTTTATCATCCGTCCTTTCTGTAAGTGTTCTTTAAAGACATGTTACGCCTTTATATTCATATCTCTACCGTACCTGAGGAGGAAAATCAATGATTACGATGAATGACATCATCCGTGAGGGTCATCCTACATTAACAATGGTGGCAAAGGAAGTGGCTATCCCGCCATCAAAAGAAGATCAGGAAATATTAAGAAGCTTGTTAGAGTATGTAGTAAACAGCCAAAATCCTGAAACAGCAAATAAGTATGGGCTTAGACCCGGGATTGGTCTTGCTGCACCTCAAATCAATATTTCTAAGCGGATGTTAGCTGTCAATGTGACAGACAATCAAGGAAAACTATTCAGCTATGCTTTATTCAACCCGAAAATCATCAGTCACTCAATCGAGAAAGCTTATTTAACATCTGGTGAAGGATGCTTGTCAGTAGACAGAAATGTTCCCGGTTTTGTTCCCCGTTATGCCAGAGTGACGGTAAAAGGCTGGGATGGGGATGGAAACGAAGTGAAGCTGCGTTTAAAGGGACTGCCATCCATCGTGTTCCAACACGAAATCGATCATTTAAATGGGATCATGTTCTACGACCATATCAACCCGAATAACCCATTCGAACCGATTCCGGATGCGATTGCCATTGAAAGATAATATAAAAAGACTTTTTCCCGTTATGAGGAAGAAGTCTTTTTTGTGATTCATTATATTAATTCAAGTTCTTTCAAACCATGATATATTCCATCGTCATCAACGTGTTTCGTGATCAAATCTGCATGTCTTTGTACTTCTTGCACAGCATTCCCCATGGCAACGCCGGTACCGACGGATTGAATCATTTCAATATCATTTAACCCGTCTCCAAACGCATATACATCTTCCATTTTAAAACCGAGCTTCGCGATCATCTTTTTGATGCCTTCTGCTTTCGATCCTCCTTTTGGCAGGATATCCATGGAAAATTGATGCCAGCGTATGAAAGTGAAGTCACTGTATTTCTCCCTGTAAAAGCTCTCATCTTCCTTGGTACAAAATAACAAGGATTGATAAATATCTCTATCCTTATAAAAATCCGGGGCATAATCTGGATGTGGGAATTTTAAACTTCCCATACTCTCTTCAATATATTTATGGTGCTTCTGGTTTGACTTCATCGTTTGATGATTTAAGTGAACCACCGGATGTTCCTTCGTATAAGCATCTTCAAGCAACTCTTCTAACGTCTCGATTTTTAACGGGTTTGTATAAATTACCTCATTTTCAAAAACCACATACTGCCCATTAAAGGAAACAAAGGACTCGATTCCTAATTCTTCCCTCAGGCTCTCATACATGAATGGAGCCCTGCCAGTTGCAATTGCTACATAGGTACCGTTGGATTGTAATGTCTGGATGGCTTCTTTCGTTGCTTGAGGCAGCTTCTTATCGTGGTCAAGCAGTGTACCATCTATATCGAAGAAAACTATTTTAGACATATCTGATCTCCTTTTCATATCTGTTTTACCCGTTGTTTAAAGTAATCCTTTGCGGCATAAATGTCAATGAATGAGCATAGACACTCCCATTTACCAAACTTAACCATGTAAGAGATTCAATAAATTCCGTACAATATAAGTAAGACAACAGAGACTTCGGTATTATCTTTCCTTTACTTCAAAGGAAAATCTCGGTAAACTATTGATAAGGAGTGATCCACCATGTTAAAAAAGCTCAGAAAGAAGCTTTTAAAACAGTGGAAAGAATTGCTTAGAAAAAAAACGATTGCATAGTATTTCATGCTGCCGAACGAACTTAAGCAGTCACACTACTAAAATACATGCAATTCGGCTATACTGTCATACGTTTACACAAATAATAAGGGACTGATGCCACTAGTGAGCTTTTTCGTCTCCATTGGTTCAGTCCCTCTTCTCTATTTTTGTAATGTTTTAATGAAGGATTCTCGCAAAAACTTTATTTACAAGAAAGAATCCTTTATAATTTATAGCATACATAAACAAGATGATTCATTCCTACTTAAATGATAGGGTGATTTAGAAGAGTTAGAGTGAGGAGTTTAGGCTATGGTGAATTCTCGTGAAAGATAGATTCCACTCGCCTTTCGTTCATATCGAAAGGTCGCCCTGTGTTAAGGAAATGATTCCTTGATCAATCGTTTTTTTACCACAGGGCGTAATGAGCCATATATGAACATAGTAACTGTTCAGACCACAATGGTATATATATACCTATTAGCAGGGAAGCTAGCCCTCTAATGTCCAGCTCCAGCGTCAAACCCTATTCGTCATACCATATCCCTCTACCGGAGACTGGTTTTATGCCTATAGGTGCCAAGACGCCGCTTATGTTATGTTAGTTGATAACTTTTTTATCATAGATGAAAGTTAGATTTTTTGAAAACGGATAAGGAGAGAGAAAAGACATGATTTTTAAAGTATTTTATCAAGAAAGTAAAGCAGAAGTGCCTGTTCGCGAATGCACTCAATCTCTTTACATGGAAGCAGATTCAGAACGTGAAGTACGTCTGAAATTAAAAGACAAACCGTATAACATTGAATTCGTACAAAAGCTAGAGGGCGCTTTTTTAGAGTATGAAGAAAACCATCATTCTTTCGAGTTGGAGCAATAATCAATGAAATTTGTCAAGAATGACCAAACCGCAGTATTTGCCCTTGGCGGTTTAGGTGAAATCGGTAAAAACACATACGGCGTACAATTCCAAGACGAAATCATCCTGATCGATGCGGGAATCAAGTTCCCTGAAGACGAACTGCTCGGTATCGATTACGTTATCCCGGACTATACCTATCTGGTGAAGAATGTGGATAAAATCAAAGGCCTTTTCGTGACACACGGACACGAAGACCACATTGGTGGAATCCCCTATTTACTGCGCGAATTAAACATCCCGATATACGGCGGGAAGCTCGCACTGGGACTTATTAAAAACAAGCTTGAAGAGCACGGTCTATTAAGAAATGCGAAACTCAATGTCATCCAAGAAGATGACATCATTAAATTCCGCAAAACGTCCGTAACCTTCTTCAGAACGACTCACAGTATTCCGGATTCCTACGGGATTGTTGTGAAAACACCACCTGGTAATGTCGTACACACTGGTGACTTTAAATTTGATTTCACGCCGGTTGGTGAGCCCGCGAACTTAACCAAAATGGCTGAAATTGGAAAAGAAGGCGTTCTTTGTCTTCTATCTGATAGTACGAACGCTGAAGTTCCAAACTTCACAATGTCGGAACGTAAAGTCGGAGAAAGCATCAATGACATTTTCCGCAAAGTGGACGGTCGTGTTATATTCGCTACTTTCGCTTCTAATATTCACCGTCTTCAACAAGTGGTGGAAGCAGCTGTCTTTCATAATAGAAAAGTCGCTGTTTTCGGAAGAAGTATGGAAGCGGCAATTACAATCGGTCAAGAATTAGGGTATATTAACGCCCCTAAAGATACATTCATTGAACATAACCAAATTAATCGTTTACCTGCGAATGAAGTCGCGATATTATGTACAGGTTCACAAGGTGAACCGATGGCTGCATTATCAAGAATCGCAAACGGTACTCACCGTCAGATTCAGATCCAGCCTGGCGATACCGTTGTATTCTCTTCTTCACCGATTCCAGGAAATACGATCAGTGTAAACCGCACAATCAACTTATTATATCGTGCTGGAGCAGAAGTCATTCATGGACCATTAAGTGATATCCATACATCTGGTCACGGTGGACAACAAGAAATGAAGTTAATGCTCCGCCTGATGAATCCAACCTTCTTTATGCCGATACATGGTGAATTCCGTATGCAGAAGATGCACGCTCAGCTTGGTGTAGATTGTGGAGTACAGCCTGAAAACTGCTTCATTATGGACAATGGTGAGGTTCTTGCATTAAGCAATGACTCCGCACAAGTAGCAGGAAAAATCCCTTCAGGAAACGTCTATATCGACGGAAGCGGTATAGGTGATATCGGTAATATCGTACTTCGCGATCGCCGTATCCTTTCAGAAGAAGGCTTAGTCATCGTCGTTGTAAGCATCGACATGAAAGATTTCAAGATTGCTTCCGGCCCGGACCTGATTTCAAGAGGATTTGTGTACATGCGTGAATCAGGTGACCTTATCAATGAAGCACAAACGCTTATTTCTAAACATCTGAACAAAGTTCTTGAGAGAAGAACTTCTCAATGGTCAGAAATCAAAAATGAAATCACAGATACACTGGCTCCATTCTTATATGAAAAAACAAAACGACGTCCTATGATTTTACCAATCATTATGGAAGTCTGATCTATCAAAAAAGAGGCTGACCCGATATAAGGTCAGCCTCTTCTTTATTATAAAACCTTCTTTTCAAAACGGTTAATATCCGTATCTGCACCGATTACAATCAGGATATCACCTTCACGAATTTGTTCATCTGCTTGGGGAGACACAATAATATCCTTTTGTCTCTTAATCGCCACGATATTGATTCCGAATTGAGCACGGATATCCAGATCTATTAATGAATTCCCACTTAGATTTTCATTCGCCACAATCTCCACGATAGAATGTTCATCCGACAGTTCCAGGTAGTCCAATACATTATTCGAAACGATGTTATGAGCAATCCTTCTTCCCATATCACGTTCTGGATGAACGACTTGGTTCGCACCTATTTTCCGCAATACTTTTTCATGATAATCATTTTGAGCCTTAACGGTAATTTTTTTCACACCGATTTCTTTCATCATCAAGGTGGTTAAGATACTGGATTGGATATCGTCTCCAATAGCCACAATGACGTGATCAAAATTTCTGATTCCCAGGCTTTTTAAGACGGATTCATCCGTTGCATCTGCCACTACTGCATGAGAAGCAATGGAAGAGAATTCATTTACTTTATCCTCATCCTGATCAATCGCCATAACCTCCATGCCTTGATCTGATAATGAACGGACAATACTGCCTCCAAATCGTCCTAAACCAACAACCACAAACTCTTTTTTCACCATACATCCCCCCGCACTCTCTATATCCTTTATTTTAGCATAAAAAAAAGGAGAAAATGAAATTTCTCCCTGTTGTTCCCTGTATTAATTTTAGAGGGGGTTTTTAGATCGATCACTTATTGCCTTTCACATAATCTGCATCAAATAAAAACAGTCTCATTAACAGATATAGAGATGGAATCAATAATAGCAACCCTGCTATGAAGACGATGACCAAGGCCATTCCCATCGTTGGATTCGTCACACTTGTTTCTATCGTAATAAACGGTTTAAGAATATAAGGTAAATGCGATGCACCATAGCCAAAAAAGGCAAAGAAGAATTGCAGCATAACCAATATAAATGCCGTTCCAAAATTCTTACGCATATAAATCATTAGCGATGCACCGAAGAAGCAAAGGAGTGACAGCCCAAACATCCACCAAATATCAATCGCTTTCGCAAAATGCTCTGCATTATGCTCTCTCAACGATACAAATACTAATAAACTTGCGAGAATCGTTGGTGCACTCCAAAACAGGGAAAACGTTCTTAATTCCTCCCTGGAATCCATATCTCCTGCACGGTTTGCATAATAGGTTAGAAATGTCGCACTGATAAATAACACCGACACAATGGAGAGGGCCACTACACTCCATGAATAAGGGCTGGTAAAAAGCTCCTTGGCGAGGAAGATGACCTTATCTCCCTCTTCTTCCAGAAATCCACCTTCTGAAATAGTTAATGCCGTAGATAAGGAAGCTGGAATTAATAACCCTGTCGCCCCATATAAAAACAGATACACGATATTATCCTTTGACCCGTAATTTCCGAAAGCATAGAAACTTCCTCTTATGGCTAGTAATATGATGGCGATACTTCCCGGAAGTAATAATGCCGTTCCATAATAATATGCTGTGTCAGGAAAGAATCCGACAAGACCCACAAAGAAGAAGACAAAAAAGACGTTGGTTACTTCCCATACCGGAGAAAGGTATCTGCTAATCAACACGTTCAATGTATGCTCCTTGCCTTTCATTCTTCCATAAAAGGCGAAGAAGCCGGCTCCAAAATCAATCGAAGCTACTATCAGGTAACCATAAAGGAAAATCCATAATACGGTAATCCCCACAACTTCCAAACTCATACCCATTCCTCCCTTAAAGCTTGAAGCCCCTTCTTCTCAATCACTTGAAAAGAAGGAGTACTTTTATATCTGTTTAACTCGCTTTCTTAGGAAAACGTTGTTCTAATTCCGCCTCTGCAGGCTTGTTTTTAAACATCTTTATCAGCACTATTACGCATAGTACACCGAGGAGGATATAGAGGCCTACAAACAACGCAAAGGTCAAGCCTACTCCATCGGCTTTCGTTGCCGCATCCGCCACTTTCATATACCCTCTCATAATCCATGGCTGTCGACCCACCTCGGCATAAATCCATCCAAATTCAATCGCCAGCATCGCAAGTGGTCCACTAGCTACAATTCCCCATAGCAACGGTTTATTCCATTCATTCCGCTTCTTCCACTTCCAGAATAAAACAAATGCTGCAGAAATCAAGATACTGTAGAACCCAATTGATACCATCAGGTCAAACATATAGTGAACCCATAGAGGCGGCCGCTCATCTTCAGGAAATTCATTCAGACCTATAACCTCTGTCTCAAAAGAACTCCCGGCCAGAAAACTTAAGAATCCAGGTAAGCGGATCTCATTATGGACCTCATTATTTTCATCCAGCGTTCCGAATACGATCAGGTCAGCATTCTCTTCCGTTTCAAAATGCCATTCCGCTGCTGCAAGCTTCTCAGGCTGATACTCGGCAAGAAATTTAGCCGATAGGTCCCCTGCCAGAGCAGTGGCAAAAGCGAAAATCAAAGCAGAAACCATCGTTAAACGCAGGGCTTTCTTATGATATTCCCCGCCCTTTTTACGAAGAATCGCGTATGCCGTAATCGCCGCCAACACCAAAGCCGACGTTAAATAGGCAGTCGTCAATACGTGAAACACTTTCGTAGGAGTCGCAGGATTCAGCATCGCAGCAATCGGATCGATATTAATCGCTTTTCCATTCTCTAATTCAAATCCTTGAGGAGTGTTCATAAACGCATTCACCGTTGTAATAAACAGCGCTGAAGCCGAAGAACCAATCATAACCGGAATCGTCAACAGCCAATGAGTCCACTTATTCTTAAAGCGGTCCCAAGTATAAAGATAGATTCCTAAAAAGATAGCCTCAAAGAAAAACGCAAAAGTTTCCATAAATAATGGCAGTGCAATTACCTGTCCGGCCACCTGCATAAACGACGGCCATAATAAGGACAGTTGCAACCCTATGGCTGTACCCGTAACAACCCCCACCGCAACCGTAATCGTAAAACCTCTTGCCCATCTTCTGGCAAGCAAAAGGTAATGAGGATCATTTCGTTTGATTCCCATAAACTCCGCAATGGAAATCATAATCGGCACCCCTACCCCAATCGTCGCAAAAATAATATGGAATGCAAGGGTTGTCGACGTGAGCATTCTGCTCAAAATCACACCATCTAAAACCATTCTATACTCCCCCTACTGATCTACTTACTATCGTAAACAGCTCTTTTCTACTGTTTATCACTTATTGTTCATTATAAAACCTGAAAATGAGTTTGTGATATGTTGAACATGAATATTTTGTGACGTTTTTCACAAACATTGATTTGTCTTTTATTTTAGAGGTTTCTGGGGTGGTTGGCAATGATGTTGCTTGGGGAGGATGGTGCTGAATTTTACTAGAGATTACTGATGGCTGAAGTTTTTTGGGAGAGAGTAGATTCGACCTTTTCCTTTACCTTGTGAAGAAAGGTCCACGTTATTTAGGAGATGATAGGCCATTCTGGAGGATTCAACACCTAAGAACTCTCTTGCTTGTTTGTTGGTAATATTCGGGCTTACAAGGAGTAAGTAATCATAAATGGCCTGTTGGTGAGCATTCCGGTCAAATTCTCCACAATCAGGACAGTACCAAGACCTCATGTTACGTACCATATTGAATCTCTCGCAGCGGGTACACCTAACACCGCGTATGATCCCTTTATGCTGTTGGTTAAATTTGGAATATGGAGCATGCTCCTTCCTAAGGAAGTTGGCAATCTATTTAAGTTCCTTCACTTCGAGAATTGATTTCGAATTTGAGTAGTTATGTTGGATGGAAAGGAATTTTGCTACGAGATTTTCAATTCTAATAGCCCTATCTATATTAGACCTAAGGCTGGATTCTTTATTATTGGAAAAATTTCAGTAATGATTTTTTATCGACCGTTATAGAGATTTATCAACCGTTATTTTGTGTTATCAACCGAAATTTGATTTTATCAACTGTTTTTTCGTTATAACAACCTTATTTTCACGATACCGACCGTTCTGCAAATTCTGACAATTTAGCAACACCACCTCCACCCCACCCCCTTCCAAAACTAAACAAAAAACCCCACACACCAGTGCAGGGCTACTCCAAACTCACATCGCATCCAACATTCTGAACTGCGATTTAACCAGCTCATAATAATCACCCTGTTGCTCCATCAATTCATCGTGGTTACCGGATTCTTTGATTCTTCCATTTTCCAGAACAAAGATATTGTCCGATTCACGGATCGTAGATAGGCGGTGGGCGATGATGATTGCGGTCCTGCCGTTCAGTAGTTTTTTCAATGCGTTTTGAATTTTGACTTCTGTTTCTGTATCGATGGATGCTGTCGCTTCATCCAATATGATGATTCGAGGGTTCGCTAAGAGTGCTCGAGCGAATGACAGTAATTGTCTTTCACCGACGGATAATACGTTGCCTCGTTCTTCCACTTCGGTTTCGTATCCATTTGAGAGTTTTTCGATAAATTCATTAGCTCCGATTGCTTCGGCGGCTTTCTTAACCTCTTCGTCCGCAGCATCGGGGCGTCCGAATCGGATGTTATCCATGATCGTTCCCGAGAAGATGAAGGTATCCTGGAGGACGATGCTGATTTGGCTTCGTAAGCTTGAAACCGATGCATCCCTCAGGTTCACCCCATCAATTTTCACCTCACCGTTCGTTGGATCGTAAAAACGGCTGATCAGATTGGCGATCGTGGTTTTACCAGATCCGGTATGACCGACTAAGGCGACGGTCTGGCCGGCTTTCATTTCAAGGTTGATGTTTTGGAGTGCTTTTCGTTTGTCATCGTAGGAGAATTCTACATCCTCAAACTGTATTCTTCCTTTGATGTCAGTCAGGTTCACAGCATTCGTTTTTTCATTTACAATCGGTTGTTCATCGAGGAATTCGAAGATACGCTCCGAAGAAGCCATTCCGATCAGTAGTTGATTGTAAACTTGACCGAGCCTTGAAATGGGTTCCCAGAACATCCCCAGATAGAAGGCGAATGAAACAAATTCTCCCAGTTCCAGTGAGCCACCTTGGATGAGATGGGCACCGTACCATATAAGGACTGCTGTCCCGATGGCATTTGTCAGTTCTACCAGCGGGCGGAACATGGCATTTTTCTTCGTGGCCGTTCTCCAGCTATCGAAGTTCTCGGTGTTTACTCCGTCAAAAAAGGCCATATTTTCTTTTTCTTGAGTGAATGATTGAGTAACCCGGATTCCCTGGATGCTTTCATTCAGATGGGAGTTCAGTTTCGATTGCTTGAGACGCACCATTTGCCAGGATCTGCGGATGTTTTTTCGTAAGCTTGTTGAGATAAAGAACATGATTGGCAGAATGACCATGACGGCCAGTGTTAACTCTGGGCTTAACGTAAAGAGAATGACGATGATTCCAATGAGTAGAATGATATCCATCAAAAGATTAATAACTCCGTTTGTGAAGAGCTCTTGAAGGGAGTTTATGTCATTCATGATTCGAACCAGGATGGAACCGGCTGATCTCTGATCAAAGAAGCGATGGGATAGCCATTGAACATGGCTGAATAAGTGCTTTCTTAAATCATAAATAACCCCTTGCCCCAGCTGATTCATCCACCTGATCCTTAGCACGTTTGCAACATAGTTCAATACATAGAGTCCTGCGATAATTCCAACTAGTGTAAATAGTAAATTGGAATCCTTCTGCCTGATTGCTTTGTCTAATGTGTATACACCAATCAGAATAGGTACGATCAAACGTACTGCTGTCGTGATTAGAACGGTAATGATGGATAAGGGCAGAAGTTTTTTAGAATAGGGCTTTAAATACGTTAATAACCTGTAGAGTTGTTCCCAGTTAAACGGCTTATCGATTACTTGATCTGTAGAGTAATGGAATCTGCTTAAAACGCTTTTGTTCACTTTGTTTTTCTGACTCAAATCCACTCACCTACCCTTCCTGAGTTTGTAATATTTTTTTCTGGTCTTTGTACTGGATGTCATAAATTCGTTGATACGGTCCATTATTTTTTAGTAGGAAGTCATGAACTCCCCTCTCGACGACTTTCCCGTTTTCCAGTACGAGGATTTCATCTGCATGCTTGAGGGATGAAATCCGATGGGCAATAATAAAGGTCGTTCGATCCGACATGACTTCTTTTAGCGCTTTTTGAATCCTGAATTCAGTTTCCATGTCCACTGCGCTTGTTGCGTCATCAAGGATCAGGATCGATGGATCTGTACAAATCGCACGGGCAATGGCAATCCGCTGCTTTTGACCACCTGAAAGACCTAAGCCTCTTTCACCGAGCCTTGTGTCGTAGCCATCGGGCAATTCTGAAATGAAATCATGAGCTTGTGCCCGTTTTGCTGCTTCCATGATTTCTTCCATGGTTGCTTCCGGTCGTCCATACGATATATTCGCTTTGATGGTCGAGGAGAATAAGAATGATTCCTGAAGTACAAAACCGATATTTTTCCGGAGTGATTTTAAAGAGTAATCTTTCAGATCCCGTCCATCGATGAGAATTTCTCCCTCTTCAGGTTCATAGAAACGAGTGATAAGCTGGGTGATACTCGTTTTACCAGAGCCGGTACCCCCGATAAGACCGATGACTTTTCCGGGTTCAGCCTTAAAGGTAATATCCTCGAGGGCTGCTTCATCATGAACGGTGTAATTCAGTGACACGTGCTTGAACTCTACTTCCCCATTCATCCGATCGACGTGAAGAACACCTTGATGATCTTTTATCTCTTCATCCACTTCAAGAATTTCGAGTAAACGTTCCCCTGATGCTTTCGATTGTGAAAACAGGTTAATCGTAAATCCAAGATTCATGATCGGCCAGATAATGTACCACACTAAGCTGTAAAACGCGACTAGCTCTCCTGGTTGAAGGTTGCCATTCATCACCAGATAGCCACCGTATGCGAGGAGTGTCACCACACTTACATTTCCCAAAAACTCCATTAAAGGGAAGTACTTTGCCCAGATGTCCGAGGTGAACAGATATTTATCTTTGTAATCACCATTTGATTGATTGAATTTGTTGATTTGATGATCTTCTCTCGATAATGATTTTACTGTATTGATTCCTGAAATATTTTCTTGAACATTGGTATTCAGTTTTCCGAACGATTTACGGATACCCCTGAAAGCAGGGTGAACCGCTTTATCAAATTTGTATACGGCTATTGCCAGAAATGGTAACGAAACGAGGGTGACGAATGTCAACTGAGGTGAATAATAGAACATAACACCAAAGCTTACCGTTACTAAAAGGAAAAAGCGCAGCAGTTCGGAAAAACCAAAGGATAAGAAAAAACGAAATGCTTCTACATCTGCCGTCAACCGGGACATCAGATCCCCAGTTTTGGCATTATCATAGTAACTGAATGGAAGGAATTGAAGCTTTTCATACAGTTCGTTTCTCAGCCGGTAAACCGAGGTTATACCGAAGAGATCCCCATGGTATTGTTGAATAAATGTGGCAACGCCTTTCACGATCATAATGCCGATAAATCCAAATGCTAAATATGGAATCCACTGATAGTTCCCTTGCAGAATCACATCATCAATCGTGATTTGCAGGATCATTGGATAGACTACAGTGATCACTGTAACAAAAATCAAGAAAATCATTGAGATGATAAAATGCCTTTTATATGGCCAATAAAAGGCTTTCAATTTTTTAAAAGTATCCATAATTTCTCCCCCTTCAACATTACATAAAAAAAGAACGTACTAATAAATATATCGGCTTTCGAAATATTTATCTACCCTTTTTTAGAATTTTTTACTTTTTTATGAATTATCCTTTTAGTCTTATTATTCATATTAATTGTAAAAATGAATCAAAAAAAATAGATCGGTCTTTTGACCGATCTATTCCCACATATTTCGTTTGAACTTATTCGCTTTTTTCCATTTCATCCAGCACACGATTGACGCGCTTTTCAAGCATTTTCATTCCGCTTCCGCCCGCTTGGAAGTGACGAAGATTCCCGTCTTTATCAAATACATAGTAAGCCGGGACATATTGATTTTCAAATGAATCTGTCAGTTTATGCTCACTGTCTACGAAGATTGGCTGAGTGATATCGTGCTCAGCTGCTACCTTCTTTATTTCGTCCAGGTTCAGATCATCCTCGGAGCGTGGCATATGGACAGCCATAACATTCAGCTTATCGCTGTATTGATCACGAAATTCATTTACTTGTGGCATGGCTTCTTTGCAAAGGTGACATGAGATGGACCAGAAGTGAATAAGTGTCGGTTTTTCTCCTGTCAGCTCTCCCTTTGTTACTTCTCCATTTAACCATTCTGTAGCACCGTTTAATTCCGGCATCGGTTCACGAAGCTTCATTAATATACCTCCCTTAATTTGTATCGATCCTATTTTTATTGTTCGCAGGATGGATTTTTACTACACCTGAAAAAATCAACATGATAAGAAAAAGGCCTAACAAACGGTTAGGCCTTTATTCATTTGAAGATTATAAAGTTTTTTGACCTGGCTTCCAGTTAGCCGGGCAAAGTCCACCGGTTTGTAGTGCTTGAAGAACACGTAGAGTTTCTTCAACGTCACGGCCGATATTGTTGTGGAATACTACTTGATATTGAAGTTCCCCTTCCGGGTTGATGATGTATAGTCCGCGAAGAGCAATACCTTCATCTTCAATAAGGACCCCGTATTCGCTGGATACACTATGGTTTGTATCTGCAGCTAATGGGTATCTTAACTCACCAAGACCATTTTCTTTACGGTCAGTGTTGATCCAAGCTAAGTGTGTATGAATAGTGTCTGTAGAAACACCGATTACTTCTGCATCTAAATCTTCGAACTCATCGTAACGGTCTGACATTGCTGTAATTTCAGTTGGACAAACGAAAGTGAAGTCCATTGGGTAGAAGAACAATACTGTCCACTTACCGTTTTTCATATTTTCTTCGAGTGACACTTTACCGAATTCTTTGTTTGGCAATACAGCGTCCATTTCAAAACGTGGAGCTTGCTTGCCTACCATGCGTTCTGCCATGAATGAATCCCTCCAATGAGTTTTTAATAAAATAATTCACCTGAGAAAGGAAAGACGTGACAACCTGTCCTTTCTAAATCACAATTTTCATTATAAAGGATTAGTTTTTTTAAGTCAATGTTAAATTATAATCAATTTAACATTAAAATGATTATAATCTATTGACCGCTTCCCTTACTTGGTTTTCCCTATTATATAGAAGTTTACTCACTTTTCTGCTTGAATAAACATCTACATAAAGTTTACCATTTCTCAACTGGGGAATAAAACAATATGCTTTTTGATATACTCTTTGACATGTCCTACGGTGAATTGTGTATACTAGAATGGTCATTATTTAATAGGAAGGATGTTTTGGATTGAATTACATACTTGGTCTTAGTGCTTTAAGTGACCGACTTTCCAATTTTAATTGGGGCGGTCTATTGGTGACGATCGGAATTGGTGCCTTACAGATAATAGCGATATGGATCGCTTTCATTATCGTGAAAGGTGCTGCTAACAAAGTGGTTGAGAGAGTCTTTGATAAGTACCGAAAGAGAAATGATGTTTCCGAAGGTCGCGCCCAGACATTACAAAGTCTTTCAAAAAATATAATCGGGTATATCCTGATTTTTGTTTTCTTTGTCACCATTTTACAAATCTTCGGTATCCAGGTGACGGCTATTCTTGCCGGAGCAGGAATTGTTGGACTTGCAGTCGGCTTTGGTGCGCAAGGATTAGTAAGTGATGTGGTGACAGGATTCTTTATTCTATTGGAAAAACAAGTGGATGTAGGAGATTACGTGTCCACTGGAAATTTCTCAGGGATTGTAGAAGAGGTTGGTTTACGAACGACTCATATTCGTGGGTTCGACGGCACTCTTCATTATGTACCAAATAGAGAAATTACGAGTGTCAGCAATCATTCCCGCGGAAATATGAGAGCGCTTGTTGATATCGGGATCTCATATGACGATGACATTGACAAAGCGATGGTAGTTCTTCAGCAGGTTTGTGATACGATCGCTCAAGAAGATGAAAATATTATAGATGGTCCAAATGTGTTAGGTGTTCAGACCCTTGGCGCTTCAGATGTAGTACTGAGAGTGTTATGCAAAACGAAAAACATGGAGCAATGGGGAGTGGAACGGAAGCTGCGTAAAGCTCTTAAAGAAGCTCTTGATCAAAATGGAATTGAAATTCCTTACCCTCATCAGGTTTATATTGAGAAAAAGGAAGGCTAATGAAAGTGAAAAAGAGAAGGCACTTGCCTTCTCTTTTTATTTGTCTCTTCTCCTTTTTGCTTCAAGTAGACGCTGAAGGCGATCATCATCCCTAGTCTCTTGAGGCTCCTGTTTCACCTTGGGTTTATTTATCGTCCCCTTTTCCTCTGAAGCTTTAAGCATAGACTGCTTGCTGCTTATAGGTTTCTCCCTCTCATTCGGCTTGCGGTTATGTTTCACTTTTCGGCCGAGTTGTTCAAAGCTTGTTTGTTCTTTAGGAACGGAAGCAGGTATTCTCCTTTTAAGCATATTAACAACTCCCATTATCGGACCTAATCCAAACCTTCTAATGGTAATTTCTGCAAAGAAGAGTAGAAAGCCTATGATAATAAAGAGAGATCGAGTCGATTGTTCTCTGGATGATTTGGTTTCGAACTCTCTAAAGACTTCTTTAGCCGAGGAATACCTCTTCCCCCCTGTTTCTTCTACTATCTCGTCAAGTGTCCGGGTTCCTCCCTTGTAGGAGTATTCTTTCGAATATGGAACCGAAAAGCCTGTTTGGTATGAGCTTCCTCTCTCTTCACCTAACTTGGAGATATTCAAATGATATAGTCCAGGAGATAACCGGCTCTCAAATTCGACTTCATAGTCTCCCGGAGCCTTGATCCTTGTCGTTGCAGGAATCTCTTTTCCACTTTCATCAAGTGCCTTTACCTCAAGTTGCGAAACATCTTCCGCAGATGACGAAAGCTTTAACTGAGTGTGTCCCCGATCATCCTTCACATCAATGGTGTAAGGGTTGGATTGAATAGCAGGAAACGATCGTGTAACAAGCTGATTAACGAACGTCGGCCATCCTTTCCACCTGATGAAATCCCCTGTCCATTTTCCAGTTGTATCAGACGTAAATGCAAATGTCCTCCCAAGACCATATCTCCAAGAGGCCAAGATTGGATCATTTTTTTCACTCTTCATTTCAACTAGAGAAGTGCCTTTAGGACTTGTGGCAATATAGGCATTCATTTGTGGAATGCCTTCGGCGAATAACGGTTCCCATTTAGACGAAGAAACCACTGGATAAAATGGATTGTCTTCAATATAGGTCCTTGTTGTAATGACAGTCTCCCTTGTTAAGATACTCGGTATCACACTGGCGTCGACGACATCATAAAATCGACCTTTTCCCCATTGGGACAAATCATTTAATAGACCTTTATCTGCTCCTTCACCGATTGAGACGGTGGATAACGTGATTTGTTTATCGTGACCATCCTCTACAAGTGACTGGTAACTACCTGTCGTCGCAGATTGTCCATCCGTTAAAAGAATAATATGCTTTCTTTTCAAAGGAAGATCTTCTAAACTTTTATACGCTTGCTGTAAGGAGGAAAAGATTTCTGTTCCCCCACCAGGAGAAATGGAACGTATTTGCTCTTCTGCTTTTTTACGATCAGAAAGTGGTTTCGTCTCGACGATTTCCCATGGTCGATCGTCAAATGCTATGACTCCTAACGTATCTTTATCTCTTAGAAGAGAGACGGTTCTCGCAGCAGCTTCTTTTGCAAGAGCAATCTTTTGACCATTCATACTCCCTGATCGGTCGAGAACAATGACAAGACCAAGAGACGGAAGCTCCTTTTTTCCTTTCACATCCATATCGACGGGCAGCAATCGTTCGATCGGTGTTTTAAAATATCCTCCAAGGGCAAAACTGTCGCTTCCGCCAAACATGATAAATCCTCGCCCAAATTCTTTGACACTTTTTTCCATGAGAAACATTTTATTCTCAGGGATGCTTGTAGCAGATACATTATCAAAAAGAATCGTCTGATATTGCAGATAGGAAGTCAGCTTTCCCGGTAACTGCTCAGGTTTGTATGAATCGACGCTAAACCCTGCTGATTTCAGTAGTGGAGTTAATGCACTTTCTCCAGAAGGGTTTTTCACCAGGAGGACTTTGGCTGGACCTTCTGAACGGGCAAGATTGTATAAGGTATTGTTTTCTTTACTTCCATCCCCTGCAGTAAACACCTCTGCCTTATATACCAGTAAACCCGATTCACCTACGACATGCTTGAACTGAAATTCATTTTCACCTTCTTGCACTTGTACAATTTCCTTAATGATTGATCGATCATTTAAGGAGATTCGGATCTCTATCTCTTTTTTTGTTGTGCTGTACGCGTTAACGGTTATGGTTGTTTCTTCTCCCTCATATTGGATGGAGGGCGTCGCAACATTTGTTACAGCCACGTCTTCTTTCGTATCCGATGAAAGGGGAATCCAATCGACTTCAATCCCTTTTCCCTTTACTAAAGGTATGACATTTTCTCCAGAACCCGTCGTTTCCTTCCCGTCAGTGATGGCGACAATTCTTCCTCCACTGGCAAGGAGATTCGAAGCATATTCCAGTCCTTCTTCGAGGTTCGTTTCACCCTCTTTGATCTCTCCTGCAAACTGATCGATATGATTTCTTTCTTGTGAAATTGTTCGTTCAATTTCCGAGTTTTCTCCAAAGGCAACGATTCCGTATCCATCATGTTCCCTCGTGGTTCGGGATGCTTGATTGATCAGATTCAGGATGTGATTCTCTTGCTCCGCCACAGATGCAGAACGGTCTGCTAGAATGATTACAGACCGCCCTTTATCCGGCAACTTAATAAATGGGTTAGCAAGGGCAATGATCAATAGACCCATCCCACATCCCCTTAATATGATGACGAGCTTTTCTTCCTTCCTCTTCAATCCCTGTTTGGCAAATAGGAAGAGTACAAATCCGAGGGGAATCATTAACCATAACCAAAGGATTTCTTTAAATTCGATTCCCACGTCTGTACACCTCCCACTCTATAAATAATAAAAGAATCGCCAAGATTAGAAACCACACAGTAAAGGTTTGGGGAATGCTCTTGGATTCTTCGTTTTTCAATCCTTTAGTGGGTTCAAGTGAAAAAGAGGACCCCTCTGATAAATGTTTTTCCCGATCATCAAGTACGACACTGAAGTATTTCGTGTCACCATTTCGTATAGCCTGATATACACCCGGGGCTTCGGGTGCCTTGAACACTCCCTCCCCATTCCATTCCTTTACAAACTCACCTTCAGTGGAGTATATATCCCATTTATCATCCGAAAGAGGAAATGTCCTCTCTTCTCCCGGTTGATAATAGCCTAAAAAACCGTGATCTTCTGATAAAAACTGATAAGAATTATAAAGAAAGATCGGAAAGCCCGGGTGTAATGGGAAGTCTGATTCGTTAAGGTGCAGATTTAACAGGACAAGCTTTTGACCATTCACTTCTCCCTTCTGTATGAGAGGAAGGGAATCTCCCGTGGCAACTGATTGGAGATTCTTTATTTGGATGGAATTCACTTTTTCCACATACACTTTTTCCAAGTCAACATGTTTTAATAAGGGATCTTCATTCGTTGCTTTAATACCATGTTTAAGAGGCGTGGATTCTTTTGACAGATTCGGGACTATCATGGCAGGGCTCTCGACCGATAATCGCTGCCAGTTCTCCTTTGTGGTCAAGATGATCTCATCCCCGGACTTCTTTTGATCCTCTTCAATGGTTTTCACGTCGACTCCGATCGATTGAAACCCTTTTAATAAGAAGGGGTTAATTTCCCCCATGACATGAATGGCAGGCTTTGAAGCAGCCTGAATACTTGAAAGGCTGTTATCTTCCATGTAATCATCATTAAAATCGATTACTGCCTTATAAATTGGGCTATGAGAAAGATCAGATAATGGAACAACGGTTTCCTCTCCTGGATCCAGTGTCAGTTCCACTGAAGAGATTTCTTTCTTTTCATCGTAAATCGCGAGGTGACCCCTTCTTGATTCATCACTTTGATTTTCGATCACAGCGACTCCTTTATAGGATGATCCCAGTCGTTCAACCCCGAAACTTGTAAGGGAAACATTTACAGGATTAGTCAAAAGATTATGTACCTGAATAGGACTGGTAAGTTCTTTTGTAAAATCTCTTTTTTCCATTGAATCTGAGAAGATATGTATGATTGATTCCGAGCCAATCGCCAATGCCTCTCCAAGGTGTATCGCTTTTTTCATATCTTCGTTGTCATTAGATAAAGCAAGGTTCCTTAAACCATTGAGAACAACCCGGTCGTTTGTTTCTTCCGAGACAATGGTGGTTACAGATTTCCCCACTCCTATTAGGGTCACTTTTCCATCAGATCCTTCAATCAATGATTGAATGTCTTCTTTTGCTTCTTCAAAGTGAGATCGATTGTTCACCACTGCGTTCATAGAGGCTGAGGTGTCCAGTAAAATGACGAGATGATCTTTTTTGGCCATTTCGTTAAATATGTAAGGCTTTACCAGGGCGATCACTAAGAAGAAAAGGATCAGTACTTGTAAAAGTAGTAAGAGATTTTTCTGTAATCTATGAAACCATGGAGATGCTTGCCATTCCTTCATAACCTCTTCCCATAGGAGATTAGAAGGAACAACTTGATCTCTGTATTGTTTTCGAAAGAAATACATTAAAATAACGGCGGCTATAAAAAAAGAAAATAAAAAAAAGATTGGATTCCCTATTCCCATCATATCACCTCAGCGGATCCATCCATTTTCTTTGAAATCCTTAAAGAATACTTCGTTTAATGGTGGCAGGCAACTTGTTTGGGTATAGCCAAACCCCCATTTATTACATAAAGCTTCAATCTCTTTGTTGTGATTAAGTAATCGCTCCTGATAGAGCTCCACCATCCTCGGACTTATTGATACATTCGTTTCCTGGTGTTTTTCACTATCTAGTAATTTGACATCACCTTGATAGGATGGCGTTAGCTCTTCTTCATCGAGGAGTTGGATAAAATAAACCATTTCTCTTTTAATCGAAAGTTTTCTGAGTGCTTCCTCTATCAGTGAGAGCGATTCGAGTCCATCAGAAAGAATAAAGGATACAGAGCTTTTTTTTTGTACCCCTTTTCCTACTTGATCAAAAAAGGAGATTCCATCTTCCCCTGTACGGTCTATGGACAGCACTTGAATGTCATGGAGAATCGCTTTTGCGTCACGTGCCCCTTTTTTCATAAAGCACTTTTGGTGATGAGCTCCCATGCAATGCAATGAAAGTCGATCATCATTTGAAAGAGCTAAAAATGACAGTGCTCCAGCTAATTCTTTCGCCCTCTTCCATTTTCTATCTTCTATTAACATGGAATTTGAGCAATCAAGGTAAATATGAACCTTTATTTCTCTTTCATCCAGATACCTTTTGATATATACCTTTTTCGTTCTGGCATACACATTCCAGTCGATTTGCCTTACATCGTCCCCAAGTGCATACATTTGATAATCGGAAAATTCCAGGGAACTCCCATGATTGATTGCGAGACGGGAGCCTTTATGATGACCGCTCCTTAATCGTTTACTGGTAATCCTGTGCCTTTTCAATTGAGCTAGAAACTGGCTGTGCCAAAGTGTTTTCACCGACTTTCACCTTTTTGGACGTAATCGATCATTTCAAGGATGAGTTCATCAGTTCCAACACTCATTGCTTCTCCTTCAAAATTCAGGATCATACGATGCCGCAATACGAGAGGAGCCACCTTTTTCAGGTCCCCCATGGAAACATGGTACCTGCCTTGGGTCAATGCTCTCGCTTTGGCCATAAGGATGACATTTTGAAGCCCCCTTGGTCCACTTCCAAAATCAACATATTGTTTGATTCTTTCAGTTGTTCTTTCACTTTTCGGGTGTGTTGCATCAATAAGATCAATGGCAAAGTCAATCATTTCATCTGTGACCATTATTTCTTTCACCAGATCCTGAATGCTTAATAATTCAGCTTGATTCAGCTTTTTCTCAAGAACGATGTCATCTGTTCCTGTTGTTCGCTGGATAATTTGTTTCAACTCTGCTTTAGTAGGATAGGAAACTAAGATTTTACACATGAACCGATCAACTTGAGCTTCAGGTAAAGGGTACGTTCCTTCAAGATCAATGGGATTCTGGGTGGCCAAGACAAAGAAGGGCTTCTCCAATGTCATCGTTTCGCCTACCACCGTGACCGTGTTCTCTGCCATTGCCTCAAGAAGGGCACTTTGCGTCTTGGGAGTCGAACGGTTGATTTCATCCGCTAACACCAAGTGATGAAACAAAGGACCTGGATGGAAAACAAAAGGATGTTGATCGTCCCGGCTTTGTTTCATGACCATTGTCCCCGTGATGTCTGTGGGCATTAGATCCGGGGTAAACTGAATTCGTGAAAAGCTAAGGTCCATAACATCCGCCAGGGTGCGCACCAACATCGTTTTCCCTAATCCAGGTAAGCCTTCCAAGAGAGTATGCCCTCCTGCAAGGACGGACCAAAGCACCCCCTCTACTATTTCCTCCTGCCCTACGATAAAGCGCTGAACCTCTTCCTTCACTTCTGTAATCTTCAAAAAAGCTCTCTTAAATTGCTGTTCCTTATCTTCTATGTTCACTCTACCAACTCCCCTGGATCAATTTCACTAAAATAGGATTGTACGATCTTCTCTAAATCTTTAGGGATCATGGATCGATCTGACGACTTCCGGTAAGAAGAATAATAGTCTTGATACACTTCTTCATATGGACGAAGGGTTCCCTTTTGTACCGGTCCAGTGCTCTCAAACCGCTCTCCCTGTTCACCTTCACCTAATTGGCCTGTATCCCGTTCAATATGGTTCTGCCCTTCGATTTCTTCCGGGACAGAAAGCATCTCTCTGGAGCCCTGCCCCTTGCCGGCTCCGTTTCCTGCTTCAGGGGAAGACCCGTTACCAGTTCCGGCACCGTTTTCATTCCCTCCCTGTCCAGGTGAATTTGAATTACTGTTGCCTGGCTGATTTCCATTTGCAGATGAAGAAGGATCCTTATTTGCCTGTGACTTACTGTTTGCCTGATTAGAAGTTGCTTTACCGGAATTCTGTGCCAATGA
The DNA here is from genome assembly GCF_035590735.1 of Rossellomorea aquimaris. Classification (NCBI taxonomy): domain Bacteria; kingdom Bacillati; phylum Bacillota; class Bacilli; order Caryophanales; family Bacillaceae; genus Rossellomorea; species Rossellomorea aquimaris. Next base: position 1,742,254 of record NZ_CP141595.1, on the reverse strand, counting down.
ATCTGAACCTGTTGTATCACTCTTTCCGATCGCATTCTTTAAGAATTCGGCTTCATTTTGTAGTTCATCTTGAAGTTTAGCAAGTTGATCTAATTGTTCGTCTACGCTATTCGATTCTTTCATCAATTCTGATAATTCTTCCAAGGAGTCAATATCCTGTGATTTCAAAGCCATTAAAAGCTGGTCTCTTTGCTCTTTAGACATTTGATTAAATGCTCGCTGGAATTTATCGCTATTTTTTTCTTGAAGTGCTTTGTCTACGTTTTCTACAACTGCTATCTTTTTCTTCGCTTCCTGCAGCTTTTCATTCTGTTTTTCTATTGATTTCTTCTGAAGCTCGAGCTCTTTAACTTTTTTGATTATTTCATCATAACGTTTGGTCGCTTCCGTTACCTTCTCGAGTTCTTCATTTTCCCTCAACAACTTTTCTTTAATAGAAGCATTCTCTTTCTTTTTCGCCTGTTCTGTTATTCTTTTATTTGAGTCTGCAATGATCTCCTTTTCTTTCTCAATCCGATTCGCTTCTTGAAAAGAGTCATCCCATTGAGTGAAAATCAGTAAGGATAAAAGAATAAGAATTCCGCTTGATAACAGGAACGAAGGCTTGATTTTCTTTTTTCTATATTTCAATACTTCCGTATGAGCCCTTATCATCTTCTTCAATGCATCATGCACAACTAAGGAGGATAGGGCATGGCCACTGTGAAGGCTACTATAAGCGGCAGTTACACGATTGTCGTCCACGAACCTATCATAGGCTAAGGCACTATCCTTCAATGTGGCTCTTCTTCGATAAATCAAAATCACAACACCAATGAAAATAGAGGCGCAACCTACCCATAAGATTCTTTCCCAATATGGGATTACAACTAACGCTGCTATCGAAACGATGCATAGAGCAAAGACTCCTGCATAAACAAGCAGGAGCTGAATGTAATACCATAATTGATTGACCCAGAGCTTTTTTCTCATTTGCCGGAGCAATTGAAGAAATTGTTGAGTTTCCATCTTCTCACCCTTTATTTAGCGCTCTTTACCTTCATGCTTGGTCGTAGCTTCATAATACCGAGGGACAAGGAAATCACTGCAAGAACAGTGTAGATGATCAGGAATGAAATCCATAAAGGAAACGTAATGCCGCTGCGAGTGTATATTTCTTCAATCGCCATTGGTTCAAAATGGCCCATCATGACGATCCCCGGATTAAACATGGCAATTAAATACGGCGCAGGATTGGTTTGATTCTGGTAAGGGCCGCTCCCGATTGCCATTGACAGCATAAAGAGGAATAAAGTTCCCCCTGCAAGAAACAGGACCGTTGCATAGGTTGTGACCATCGACACGATCGTCTTTCGAATAATCGTTGAATATAGAACTCCGACGGAACCAAATGCAAAAACCAGAAACAAACTGTATCCGAACACAAAAAGTAAATCCGTTGGGGAAACTCCCCCGAACAAGAACACAAAGCTGTATAGAGGCAAACTTGAGACAACGAGTATTAACAAATAAGAAACGGAAGATACCAGTTTACTCAGAATTATACTCAATGAGCTTTGCTCCGTCGTCAACAACATGCTTAATGTTTGCTTCTCTCTTTCTCCGCTGATGACACCGCCTGTTAACCCGGGTGTAATGAATAACACGAGAGCAAGCTGTAAGAATGAGAGAATCATAAACATCACCCGGCTTTCTTCGGGGCGAAAGTAACCAGTATTTGAAAATCGCGTTTGCATATAGATGAAACCGATCACAACAATTCCTACGGCAATTAAGTAGCATAACATCCCGATAAATGCTTTAAAGGAACGAAAGCGAAGTTTAAATTCTTTATTTAACATAGGGTTGATGAGTAACTGCTTCATGAAAGTTTCACTCCTTTCGTGATTTCCATAAAGACATCTTCTAAATTCGTTTCAGTTTCTTTGAAACTCACAATCTGGATGTCGTTTAAAACAGCTTTTTTCAATAGCTCTATTTGCTCCGTTTCTTCTCCTTTATAAAGAAATTGAAATGTTCTATTCTCCTCGTCCACTTCAACCTTTGAAACAAAGGGGTCGTCTTCAAAGAATGCCACAGCACTCTCCACCATTCCCCTTACCCTCACGACAATCAGTTTATCTGCCTGCAGTTGAAATTGAATATCCTGAACAGAGCCATGTGCTACGAGTTTCCCATTATCAATCACGCCAATTTCATCACACATTTCCGCAAGCTCCGGAAGGATATGAGAGGAAATTAAAATCGTTTTTCCCATTTTCTTTAATTCTTTAAGAATTTCCCTCATTTCGATTCTGGCCCTAGGATCAAGCCCTGATGCCGGTTCATCGAGAATCAGCACTTCCGGATCATGTATGAGGCACCTTGCTAAACAAAGACGCTGCTTCATCCCCCGGGATAAAAGGTCAACATAGGAATCTTTTTTATGAGATAGGTTCACCAGTTCCAACAGCTGGGGAATGAGCTTCTTTCTTTGCTCTGCAGGAATTTTATAGCTTGCACCATAAAAGTCCAGATACTCGTCAGCTTTTAATTGATCATACACTCCAAAGAAATCAGGCATATAGCCGATTTGCCTTCTGACCAATTTGGGATCTTTACTTATATTGAATCCGTTCACGGTAGCCGTTCCTGCCGTAGGAGCTAAGAGAGTGGCCAAAATGGAAAATGTCGTGGATTTCCCCGCTCCATTTTGACCAACGAAACCAAATACGGTTCCCTTTTCAATGGATAAGTTCAGATCATCAAGGGCCAGGAACGACCCATAGCGTTTAGATAAGTTTTGAATCTCGATCATGGTCGGACCTCTCCTTTCAACACAATGTTAGGAAGACGAACAAACGGATCCCCTTGAGATCGTTTTTCAAACTCGAAAACAATTTCCCCATTGTCATTCATATATTTGTTCAATTTATCTTTTACTTCGATTGAGTTCGTGGATGATTCAGAAAGCACCAGCCGTTCATCTGTTTTTGGATCGACCAGAGAAAACTGAAGCACCCCTCCTGTATGAAGAGTCATATTTAAAGAATGAAGAGTGACCTTCGATAAATCAATTTGATTAGGGAGGTTGATGGATAGCTCATATGTCCCATCTTCGAGTCCCATCTCATCTGCACCATTATGTGAGTAGTGCTCTATCACCTGTCCCTTAACAGGCATAACATCTAGATCAAGCTGTTCATTTCTAAGGGTAAAAGCACCCTTATAGTTTCCCAGGGAAGGAAAGTGTTGATAGAGTAATGAGAAATTTTCAGACTTGGATTCTTTGTTTTTAATCTTCATATTGAATATCTCCGCATCTGTATACCCAAAAATGACCGGAGAGTTATTTTCTTTATCAGCAGAAATCATTTGAGAGGCGAAGTTTTCCAATCGTTCTTTCTTTTGCTGCTTAATATTTTGCTGGTTCGGGAATGGTGCTGACATATTTGGGGTTACACCAATAGGTGAAGATAAATAATTCGTTGAAAGCTTTTTATCAACGGAGAGTGTATCCCCGGCTTTCATATCTCCCAAACGATACATTCTGGACCCCGACCAAATATATACATCTGTAAAATCATATGGAAAATCGTTTTGAATCGTACCGGATAAGGTTTGGTCCTCTAACACTAATTCCGGGATAAATCTTCCTACTTCTTCCTTTTCGCTTGAACCGAGTAAAGTTCTCGTGGACCAGTATTCTACATCCCGAAATGTAATGGATCGATTATCCTTCGATATCTCTTCAACTGCAAACTTATACTGATCTACTCCCCCCGCACTATTCCTGACTCTTGCAGGTGTGATGTCTAAATGATGCTTATCTGAAACAAAATCATAGTCGCCCCCGGAGTTTGATAATGCGCTGAAAGCTGAAATTCCGTGTACGCTCTTATTTTCCTCGACTTTTAAGACACTCATTTGATTCAGATGAGGCTTCGAGATTCTATCTTTAGCTCCGGTGATAAAGATCCCTGAGGAAACAAGGACCGAGATGGCAGGGATGATCCACCATGCTTGTTCACGCTTATCCATTTTTCTTAATAAGAAATAAAGCATAGGTACAAGGACAATCAAGTAAATGATGAGAATGATGACAAGTGTACTTACTTTAAAATTGGTAGTCGGAAAGAGCTCATTACTGTCAGCTACTTCATAATAAATCCTCTCCAGGAAACTTTGATCTCCTTTGGACTGGCCAAGCAGAAAGTAGGGCTCTGTTTTAGAAAGGACGTTTGCAAACCATTCGTCATAGCTCTCCCATGCATTTAATGCAGGATCACCCAGTGAGAATGCCGTCTGCCACACTTCTCCTAAGCCTTCAGAACTTTTCACAACCAATGGGATCCCGTCTTGCTCAACCAAAACATCCGATTCTGGTTTAACGGTCCCTTTAAAGATTGGTAATGAGTTAAAGGAAGCCTCAATATTCTTTTTCACATTAAAGGTGGAAGTGTCGGAGAGTATCGATTCTTCCCCGAAAGTCAGAGGAGCCATATTTGCTACAGAGCCCAGCGTATCCTCTAAATGAGGAGCCCCCCCTATAAATAAAACCCCACCTGTGTCAACCCAGCTTTTCAACGCACTTTGTTGATCCCGGCTAAGTTCTGATATGTTAAATTGATCAATGATAAGATAATCAAGCATTTGAAATCCGCTCTTCTCTTCAGGAATGTTTTCCTTTGTGAGCGTTAGTGCCTCTACCCGATTCCCTCCCATATTAGCCCCTTTAATTCCCTTCAAACGGTCAGGATTTTCACTCAATAAACCAATAGTCGTATAATTGCTATAGATAAAATTAGGAGTTAATCGTTTATCTCCTTTAAATTTTATCTCTTTTCCTTTTTCCCAAGATCCTTGGAACAAATGAATGGTTTCCTGATTGGAGTTATGCCTTATTTCATCATTGAATCCTGGAATGGATAATGTGTATGTACGTTTTGAATTTGCTGGCACATCTATGGATAACGCTCTTGCCCCACCAGTCTGATAGGAAGGAGCATAGTCAAACAATAGATCTCCCTTGAAATCAGAACCTGTATTTTCGACGGTTACTTTAAGGGGGAAACCTCTTCCCTCCTTCACTTTTCCATCGATTCCTTCTTCCACTGAAATTTTAATTTGCGATTGTGCGAGTGTTGTATCTTCCATGAAAAGAAACATCAAGAACCCTAATGTCATCACAAATATTGCTTTCCTCCATCTTTTCACATGCATTCCCCTCTTTCTTTCTCTCTACAAGATAGACGAAATTATAATGGGAAAAGTTTCTATTATTTTTATCTTTTTCCTTATCCCCCATCTACCTTAAGTGTAATTTTACACTATTCTCGATGATTGGCAAGACCGTTTTAGAAATTAATGTTAATTTTTCTTGTATTGACAAAAAAATCACGGAACAATATCCGTAGATATCGTTCCGTGATTCACACTCATTATTTTAATCCGCCAATATAATCTGTGAGAAGGGAGATGGCAAAGTCTATCGCTTCCTCATCAGGGTTTAATTTAGAATGATGCAGTCCAAATGGAGAATTCACGCCAAGCCAAAACATAAAGCCTGGTATTTCCTCAAGCATATAACCAAAGTCTTCACCCGTCATAGCTTCTTTACAGATCACGAGGTCCCGATTCGTTTTTTGGAGGAAAGAAATGAAATGATTCGTCCACTCCGGATCATTGTAGACCTGGCGATACATGCTGCCATAATCCACTTCAATATCACAATCATAACTGATTTTCATACCTTCGATTAACGCTTCCAGCCGTTTTTTTACATTTTTCATCGACTCGGCTGAAAGAGTACGGATGGTACCTTCCAATCTTGCTGTTTCAGCAATGATATTTTGCACCGTCCCACTTTCCATTTTGCCGACGGTAATCACTGCGCTGTCTAATGGATCCACATTTCTAGCCACAATCGACTGCAGCTGTGTCACAAAGGTAGAAGCAACGACAATCATATCCTTCGTGTGGTGAGGATAGGCAGCATGGCCGCCTTTTCCTTTAAAGTCAATAAATAACTCAGACGTATTGGCAAAAAGCAGCCCCTCTTTAACAGCAACCGTCCCTACTTCATATTCCGGTGCAATGTGAAGTGCGAGGATCACATCAGGCATCCATTCCTTCATGATCTCACTTTCAAGCATGGGCTTCGCTCCACCAGGTCCCTCCTCTGCCGGTTGGAAGATGAACAGAAGATCATCTTCTATCGGGTGGTGAACGAAATGGGTTAGCACCCCGAGCTCAATCGCCATATGAAAATCATGGCCGCAGGCATGCATTCTCCCTTCATGTGATGAAGGAAAATCCAATCCAGTTTCTTCCGTGATCGGCAGGCCATCAATGTCCCCGCGGTAGCCGATCATTCTTGTAGGATCGGTGCCATGAACCTTAACGAAGAGCCCTGTTCTCCAGGTCTTAATCTCTACTCTATCAGCAGGCAGACTTGAAACATAACTCAATAGGTATTGGTGTGTTTTAAACTCTTGAAACCCAAGTTCAGGAATTTGATGGAGATCTCTCCTGATCGACTTAAAGTCTACTGTAGACATGGGTACCCTCCTTACATGAATAATAGATGGATAGATAGTGAAAATGAGACATTACAAGAAAAGAACAGACGCCAGCCGTCCGTTCTCTCCTTGATCATGCTATTGTTGAAATGATTACAGTTGACGTAATTCTTGTTTTATTTCAGTCTTTGATTTTGTCTTTTCATCAATGTCTTTCAATTTCTTTGCGGGTGTACCGGCCACAACCGTGTATGGAGCTACATCATCCACTACAATGGCTCCAGCTGCAACGACAGCTCCCTTTCCGACTGTTACACCTTCAAGGACAACGGCATTGGCGCCGATGACTACATCGTCTTCGATGACGACGGGTTTTGCCGATGGCGGCTCAATGACCCCGGCAAGTACTGCACCCGCTCCAATATGACAATTCTTCCCTACTGTAGCACGACCACCCAGTACAACATTCATATCGATCATCGTTCCTGCACCTACTACAGAACCGATATTGATCATTGCACCCATCATAATGACTGCATTGTCACCGATTTCTACTTGATCGCGAATGATGGCGCCAGGCTCAATACGCGCTTTAACCCCTTTTAGGTCAAGAAGTGGAATCGCAGAATTTCGGCGATCATTTTCTAATACGTAGTCTTCGATTTTATCTTTATTTTCTTCAAGAATAGTAGAAAGCTCGCTCCACTCCCCGAATACGACCCCGGAATTTCCTTGAAGGAAAGTTTGGGAAGATGAACCAAAGTCGATTCCCTCTATGTCACCTTTCACATAAACCTTCACAGGAGTTGATTTGGTACTATTTTGAATAAAAGAAATAATTTCGTTTGCGTCCATCATTTTCATAAGAATACCCTCCGTAATTATGTATAAATTCAGAATTTGTTTCTTGAATTACTTTATCAAATTAAAGGATGTAAGACAAGCCTAAACGTCAAAACTATGAGTTTTCATGAATGAATTCATTTACAACTTCAACAAATGCTTCTACTTGTCTTAATTGAAAGGCGGATTCATAGCCCAGTAACCACGTGTCCCTGTGTATAAGGGAATCATGTTCATCGATTAATGGGATTTTATAAATGTCTTCTTCCATCCCGTCTAACGTGATTGCTGGTAAAATGGCGTAGCCGATTCCGTTTAATGTCATCTGCTTACATGTTTCAATTTGATCAACAACGATCGTTCGCTTTGGAGTTGTCTGGAATTGCCGATGCCACCAGTCTTGAATTTCCTGATAATAATTCGAGTCACTTTTAAATTGGATAAACGGTCGATCAGTTTTCATGACTTCTTCAATCGATTGAATTTCTCTATCGACCAAGTAAAGTGTATCTTGAAAGAGATGGTGTTTGGGGCCCTTCCAATCGGGAGTGCCCCGAATGATCCCTATATGCACTTCATTTTCATAAATCGCTTTAAGAATTTCACTGCTCCACCCTGTCATTAACGAGATCTTGGCATGAGGATAGGTTTCCACAAACCTTTTAAGTACTTTAGGAAGCCAATTCTGACCTACAATCGAGGCACATGCAATCTTCAAGGTTCCATGAACCTCGAACTCCAATGCTTGAATTCTTTCCTTCACACTCTCTTCCTTCAGCAGCATTTCTTCAGCCAACTTCACCACAAGCTCTCCGGCAGGGGTTAGGGCCAGACCTTTTTGAGAGCGAAGAAATAATCTGGTACCCCATTCCTTTTCAATCGTCTGGAGTCTTTGTGACAGTGCCGGCTGTGATACAAACAGCCGCTCTGCTGCTTTACGCATGTTCATTTCCTGAGCCAGTACGTGCAGTAATTGATATTCTGAGAACGCCATCATTTTCACCCTCATAAGTTTTTCTTATATTATATCTTAATTAATATAAAATTTCATTATTATAAAAAAAGGAATAGACTGATAGTAGAAACATAGGGAGGTGCCTGAAAATGGAAGTGATTCTCTTTTTCACTGGATTGGTGGTAGCACTGATTGGAACGTTGGCAGGAAGCGGGGGATTGATTGGTATGCCGGTGATGCTGTTACTTGGTTTACCCATTCATACAGCCATTGCCACGGCCAAATTTTCAAATATCATGAGTTCTTTTTCAAGCTTTGTTTATTTAATTAAAGATCGAAAAGTTACGTGGAAAGAATGTTTACCTATTCTTCCTCTTGCACTTGCAGGCGGGTTGACAGGGGCATTTTTCTCGGATAGAATATCTCCTTCTTTGCTCGAATGGATGGCCTTTTTCTTTCTGTTATTCGCCCTTTTACTAAGTATCATAAAAGGATTCAAGCCAAAGAAGGTGAAACAGAAGCAATTTCGGGTTTATGGATTTTTGTACTTAATCAGTACGTATGACGGATTGTTCGGACCAGGGCAGGCAACCATGCTCATGTACACTCATCTGTTACACGGGCTTTCATATTTAAAAGCGGTAGCTCTCACCCGCTTTCAGACTTTTGTAAGCTGCTTAGGAGCATTTACTGTCTATTTTCACAATGGCCACGTAGAATGGGGAGCTGCCATCCCTTTTGCACTTGGTGCACTAATCGGGGCTCAAGTGGCAGTAAGGGTTGCAGCTAAGCTTTCTACGAAACATGTACAAATTTTACTAAACGTGCTTACTCTCATTCTTATATTACAGCTAGGAAAAAACCTATTTCTTTAATGATTGGTCTCTGGGTAGAAATAAGATGCCTACAAAGCTAAACAGGGCGAAAAATAATACGACTAGATATACAGATTGCAAGGAACCTGTAAGTGCATTTTGTAACAGCTCGAGCATATCGGAAGACAATTGCTCCCTCTCTTGTTCATTCAAGAGCATATTCACATCATTGATGGAATAATCATTACCGCTCTCTTCTAAGTATCTCTGCAGGCGGCTGTTCAAGATCCCTCCCAATAACGCAGCTCCTATCGTCGTACCTAAATTCCTCATGAACATATTGGTGGCAGTCGCAATGCCTCTGACCTGCCACTCGACAGTAGACTGAATGGAAACGATAAAGGACGTAGAGCTTAGTCCCATTCCTACCCCTACAAAGAATGATCCAATTGCTGCCCATAATGGACCGTATGATGGATCCATCAAGACAAAGATAGTTCCACCTGCTATAAGGGATATCCCCCCCATCAAGGAGGTTTTAAAGTAGCCGATCCTTAATAATAAGCGGCCGGCGATTGTAGCCGAAATCGGCCAGCCAATAGACATGGCCGTCAATGTAAACCCGGCGACGGTTGCACTCCGCTCCATTACACCTTGTACAAAGGCAGGGAGGAAGCTTGAAATGCCGATTAACATAACGCCTGTTGTTAGTGAAACGATATTGGCGACCAAAATGGAACGGATCTTCCATAGATCAAAAGGCATCATCGGTTGTGCCGTTCGTCGTTCGTGATAAATTAACACGACAAACCCCAAGATGCTAATATTGATCAGAAACATAGCCTGCCAGGAGTCCCAAGGCAGGTTCACCCCTCCTTCGACCAGTAAATACATTAAAGATGAGAGGGTTACGACTAATAGAAATGCACCACCATAGTCGATAACCGGTTTTTTCTTTTCAATATTCTCGTGTAAGTACAGCCATAGGCCCACAATCGATAGTAAGCCCAGAGGGATATTGACCCAAAACACGTACCTCCAACTCGCATATTCAACCAACAAGCCACCGACGAGAGGTCCGCTAATGGCGGAAATCCCCCATACACTTGATAAATACCCCTGAATTTTGGCACGTTCTTCCTTTGAATAAATATCTCCCACAATAGTAGTGGCCATAGGTAATACCGCTCCCGCACCAAGCCCCTGGATGAATCGGAATAGAATTAATTGCTCCATCGTTTGGGAAAATCCACATAAAACGGACCCAATGAGAAAAATCACGATCCCGATTGTGATAATCGGTTTCCTGCCAAACAAATCAGATAGTTTACCGTATATAAGGACGGTGATGGCATTCATTAATAGATAAGCGGAAAACACCCAGCTATACAGAGAGAAGCCGCCAAGATCACCAACGATGGCAGGCATGGCGGTGGAGACAATTGTTGCTTCAATGGCCCCCATAAACATAGCCAGCATCACAGCTATCAATACAAGCGGTTTTTTCGTCCTTTTGATTGAACCCAATTCTAAACTGCTCATCTTGTTCTCCTTTGAATCGTCTTCAATACACAAAATAAAGAGGATGACAAATATGCCATCCTATATGATTTTACCGTTATGTAACTGTCATGAAGGATTTAATCCCTTTTAAACAGTTGTCGTTGAAGTTGCTTTAATACAACTCTCCTTGTCATGATCCCTTCAAAGTATCCATCATCAGAAACCACACATAAGAATGGATGGTCCACTAAAAGCTCAAGTGCTTTCTTAAAATCTGATTCTAAGGAGACGATGGGAAATTCAGTTGTCATGACTTCCTCTACCTTCTTTGCTTCAAGTTGTTCAAACTCAAAACGTTCAAGACCAAGAATGGAATCTGTGATTAAACTGGAACTGATCAAGCCCTGAAATCGAAATGTCGGATCAAGCACAGGGATGGCTGAGTAACCACTCTTAGTGAGTAATAGTAACGCATGCTCCAAGGAATTCCCCACTTGAACATGAGCGACCTTCTCAGAAGGAATAATGAAATCTTTAATATTCGTTTCTAATAACTCCTTGCTACTCAATGAAATCATGTATAACCCCTCATTTAAATAAATAAGAATTTGCGTGCCAATCTATAAACAAAATAAGCAGACACTACTCATTTTAACATATTGGAAGAAAAATGTATGTTTTGACGATTGGTTTAAAGACTAAAAAAGATAACCGAATGGTTACCTTTTTTAGTATATTAATCTTGTTGAGCTTCTTGTAGAAGTTCAAAAATTTCAATCGCTGTAATGTCTATGTTATCAAAAGGAAAACTGTTTCCTTTTTCATTCATGACTTCAATTTCGAATGTATCTTGTTTTGGTAAATACTTTACCTCACAAATTTTCTTTCCATTGTATTCGAAAAATCGTTGTTGAGTTTCCCCTTGTTCACCTTGTTCTTGTAATGATTTTAATCTTTGTATAATTCCAAGAAGCTGAGACATAATTGGTCTCTCCTTTCCTGTTCTAATTCTTGGTCATAGCTTTTGCATTGTACCAGATTCTATCCTGTAAAATCTAATGTTTTGTCCTTTTTCTACTTAAATTCCTTTATAATGAAAAGGTAGAAATATTTCTCCCCGAAAGGATGGATCTGATGAGTATTTATCGTATAGATTCCCGAATATCGTTAGTTGATCTAATGGATTTATCACTACAGGAACGTACAGGAAGTTATATTATAAACGAAGAGTCCCTTACCATTATCGAAACATCTGCCAGTCCTTCTATACCTCATCTAAAAAAAGGTCTCTCTAAGTTAAACATTAATCTTGAAGATATTCAATACATAATTTTAACTCATATACATCTTGATCATGCAGGTGGAGCCGGTCTTTTCCTGAAGGAATGCCCCAATGCAAAGGTCATCGTTCACCCGAGAGGACGTCGTCACCTTTCAGACCCTGCACGCTTGATCCGAGGAGCAAGAGCGGTATATGGAGAGAAGTTCGATGATCTTTTCCACCCAATCGTACCAATTCCCGAAGACCGCATGATTGTGATGGATCATGAAGAAAGACTGACTCTGAGCGAAAACTGTACATTAACGTTTTACCACACCCCTGGTCATGCAAATCACCATTTAAGTATCTTTGATTCTGTATCAAATGGGATGTTCACCGGGGACACATGCGGAATCCAGTATACGGTGGGGTCAAAGCATTTCTATATCCCTTCTACTTCTCCCAATCAGTTTAGCCCTGAAAACATGAAGGATTCCATTCGCATGTATAAGGATCTGCAGCTCGATCGCTTGTATTTTGGGCACTACGGTGTCACTGAAGAAGTATCATTTGCATTAGGGGAAGTAGAAAGATGGCTTGATCTTTTCATGGAAAAAAGTGAGGAACAGTTCTCTTCCAATAGAACAGGGGAAGAGAACGTAAAAGTGATATCTGCTGTACTTTTTGAACTTACAAAGAGTAAAATGGTCCAAAAGGGCGTTGATCCTGACAACCCGATTTTCAAATTATTAACTCTGGATACGAACGTATCTGCAATGGGAATTGTAGATTATTTTTTAAGGCAAAGCAAAGGAGAAAAACCATCATGAAAAAAGTCACTTTATACACTCAACCAGATTGCCCACCCTGTGAAGTGGTCAAAATGTTTTTGAAGGAACACAATGTTGAATACAAGGAAATCAATATCAAAGAAGATGAACAAGCAAGAGATTACCTGGTAAAAGAGCTGAAGTCTTATTCCACTCCGACAATCACAGTGGACTCTGTAGTGATTTCAGGCTTCAACCTAGACGCCCTAACGGCAGCATTAAACAAATAAACATTTAGTTTTTCAAAAAAAAAAAGTTGGCCAATTCACTTTTCACGGCCAACTTTTCTTGTACTATTGGGATTGAATTTCCTCTGGTACCTCGTAGGTAATGGATGAAATCTTCCAAGTACCTTCTTCTTCACTTAATACGACAGCTTCTATACCAGATACCTGGGACACAGGGCCTTCTTCCTCATCTGTTCGTTCTTCCCATACGTACCACTTTCCACCTATGTATTTTACGTTAGTAGACTCATCATACTTAAAAAATGGAACATAGTGTGGTGCGAAGTCCGATCCAAATGTGATGTAACCGCCCTCAACTTCATATACATTATCCTTTATGAAGCTTGCTGTTAGATCCTTTGTGAAATACTGTGACATCTTGTCATTAATCTGTTTCTTCGATTGTGGTTTTTCACTTAATGATACTTGGGTACGAAAGGCATCTTCCACAAGAGACAATGCATTATCTTCAGTAAATTCTGATGCCTGGGTTTGACTGACTTGCCCACATGCCGCTGTAACGAGCCCTACAATAAGTAATAATAGCCATAATTTTTTCATTTCCATTTGCTTTCCCTCCCTTAAAAAAACTTGTTGAAATTATTGTAGCAATGGAAAATTGTCGATTGGTTATCATTTGTTCGTTAAATCCTAACAAAGACTGACATATATTTTGGTTTGGTTGTAAAATTCCCCCTATAGATGACAATCAAACACAAAAATCAATGGTACATTTAACCAAAAAGGTGCCGCATGATTTCATGCGGCACCTTCTTAAAATTATGATAAATAGCGAACGGACCAATATATAATAAACAGAGTAATGAGAATGGTGGCAATTAAGATAGACAAAAAAATAGGATTTCGAATATAAGGATGCTCCTTCACGACATCCGGTATATCTGTGTCATATTCACCCTTCAGCCGCTTTTCCTGTCCAGCCAGTTTAAAGGTATAAACCAACGAATAACCTGCTATCCCTATAACAAGCAGGGCAAGCACGATCATATATATACTCATCATAGCCCCTCCTTACAAAATGTCCTTAAGAATAATTTGTCCCAATAGGAAAAGGCTATACAAGAAAAGCGGATGGGCTTTGCCCAGAGGCGACATGCATAAGACGAAGCTGACAGAAAGGCGCCCAGGGATTTAAAAGATCAAACCATCCTCCTCAAATAAAAATTCATACGAAAGATCCATAAATAAATACAAGCCATTGCCAAATGGAAATGAATACGTCCGGATGGATTCTCCTGAATCAATATCGCTGTAGATGTCCGATAATAAACCTTTCTTATTGATCCTCATACGAATGATATTTTCCAGAAAGTACGGGCGCCAGCTCCAGTTCTTTCCTTTGTACCTTGGTTCTATCTGCCACTTTTGATCAGTTTTCACTACGTTACTAGTCACTTGGAAGCCATTTTCATCACAAATGTAAAGCCGGAAGCATTTGTCCGTAAAATACTTCCCCAGGTCAAAGAGTATGTCATCGAACCCGGTGCTTTGTTTTTTTATCATAATCAGCTTTTGACTGATTTCTTTGTGTAGGACGTCTGCGAATTCATACCCTGCTTCAAGATGCTTCTTCTCATATCGAATATAGTCCTGACATTTTTCCTTCAATTTTTCTTTAAGGATATCCGGCTCCAAAAATGAGTCTGACGGGTGCTGCAGATAATAACCTTGATAATAACGACCACCGTTCAACCAGGCAAACTGCAGTTGAAAGTTGATTTCGATATTCTCAAATAAGAGGGATGCCCCAATCTTTCTCGCAAGCATTGATAAACTGTACAATATATCTTTATAGACCTTATTCCCCGCATCATTTCTCAGTTGGTATAAATCCACCTTCAAAATATCCGGTGAGAATTGAGATAGCCGGTCCAACTGACCGCTGTTACCGCCAACGTTATCAATCGCAATCTTAATTCCATATGTTTTGTAATACAGAAGCAAATGAACCAGCTGATCAAAGTCCCCAATAAACGTTTTTTCAGACAGCTCAATTACAGTTCGGTTCAAATTCAAACCCTTTTTTTCGTACTCTTGAAGGAGCTCCAGAAAAGATTCCCCGTGGTCAAGCATCAATAGTCTTGCATCACGGTTTAAGAAGATATATCCCTCTTGTTCCTCATCTAAAAACTTACTTATAGCCAGTCTCGTTATTCGTTCGTCCACTTCCACTTTATATTCATCCGGTATCTCTTCATCTCTAAAAAATGGACCAAGACTCTCGATAGTTCCTTCATCCACTCCTATTCTCCCTAATACCTCATAGCCGATGATTTTATGTTCATCCGCACTGAATATCGGTTGAAAGTACGGAATCACTTTTTCTATATTGGTTAACACCTCTAATGCGTCCATGCGCACTCCCCCACCATTACTCATTTTTTTTTGCATAATTATAACACAACTATACAGCGGAATCGAAAAGACATAAACAAAAAAGCTTTCCCTGCCCTGTCGTTTAGACACATGGGGGAAAGCTTTTAATCTTAGTTATTACTTTACCTTATATTAGAATGGAAATTGATTAAGCCATTGGCCGCCGTCCATTGTGATGCATTCTCCGTTTATATACGCCGCCTGATCTGACGCAATAAAGTAAGCAAGGCCCGCGATCTCTTCAGGTGTTCCTAATCGTCTTAAGGGTACGCTATCAATCGTCCTTTTCGCCGCCTCATCAGAAATCCAAAGCTTCTCGGCCCCACCGGTTCTTTCTATCGGTCCTGGTGCAATGGCATTTGTACGAATACCGTATTTATGACCCCACTCGACGGCAAGAGTGCGGGTTAATGATAAGACTCCGGCTTTGGCAGCCGCAGAATGAGCCACACCTGCACCTGCATTCCAAGCATAAGTGGCAACCATATTAATGATGGACCCCTTTTGATTGTTCTCAATCCAATAATTCCCTACAGCATGTGAGCACAGGAACGTTCCGTTTAGAACGATATCAATAACAGATTTCCAACCATTAGGTGTAAGCTTTTCAGCTGGGCAGATGAAATTACCAGCTGCATTGTTAATGAGTACATCGATTTTGCCGAACTTCTCAGCCGTAAATTCAACCATGGCCTTTACGTGTTCCTGTTCCCTGACATCCATTTGAAAGACTTCAATCTTTCCATAAAGAGACGAAAACTCATCTTTCACCGATTGTAGTCGTTCTTCATTTCTCCCTGTTACGACGACGCTTGCGCCAGACTCTACAAAGTGCTTCGCCATATATTTCCCCATACCATTCGAACCGCCTGTTACAATTACAACTTGTTGTTCTCCCATATGTAACTCCCCCTTGATTATGAATGAATGTTCACTCACAATTTTATCATATAGTGATGCGTTGCAACCATTTTAAATATAAAAAAGACTGATTTTCAAGAATATATCTTATTCTTAAAAATCAGTCTGAAAAATCAGCTATCCGGATTGTTAACAATGGTATCGTGTAATTGTGCCAACGCCTTAATAATGGTTTTATTTCTCTTATATCCTTTTGCCTCAACAGAAACATCATTATATGAAACGACTACCTGACCTAAAGATCGAGGAGTTTTAAAGCCATAAATATATGCTTTAATCGTTCCTCTTTCGGTAGGGAGAAATAGGATTTCCATACGTTTTGTTTTTTTCATAATCCCTCTCCTTTATAAAGCATTCGGAACTCTGATTCACTCGCACTTCGATCCTAATATGCCTGTCTATGAATCTTTTACTCTCCTCACTTTAAAATAAGTCATAGGAACTACTCTGTCAAACATTTCATCGCTATCGCCCGACGTATGTGAAAAGGAATGAGAATAAAACGTACCATCAAGGCTGCCTCAAGTAGTGGGGGCAAGAAGGTTACATAAGAACAAATTGCTGCTGCTCGATCTCCTTCGGGCAGATTGGTTTACTAAAGAAGTAGCCTTGAGCTTTTTGGCAGTTCGCCTCTTTAAGAAAGTCAACTTGTCCCTCTCTTTCCACACCTTCTGCAATTACCTCAAGACCCAGACTATGTGCAAGATGGATGATGGTAGTCGTTATGGCAGAATCCTTCTGATTCATTCCAATCTCTTTCACAAACGATTGATCGATCTTCAAGATGTCAATGGGGAATCGTTTCAAATAATGAAGAGAGGAATATCCTGTTCCAAAATCATCCACAGAAATGTACACACCAAGATCTTTAAGCTTCCGCAGCATTTTTAATGTTTGTTGAGTATCTTGCATGGCTCCCTCCGTAATTTCAATTTCTATGCAGGAAGCGGGAAGATTATACGTTGATAAATAGAAATCAATGGTATCTACTAATTGCTCCTGAAGGAATTGCTTGGGAGAAATGTTAATGGCCACACGTACCGTCTTATATCCTTTGTTTCTCCACTTTTGAAGCTGCATACACACTTGCTCCAGTACCCATTCGCCAATTTGATGAATCAAGCCTGTTTCTTCTGCCAACGGAATGAACTGAGCAGGGGATACAAACCCAAATTTACGGTTGTTCCAACGTACTAACGCTTCGAAGCTATCAATGGAACCTGTAGCTAAGTTTACCTGTGGCTGATAGTGGACGTATAGCTCCCCCTTCTCTATGGCTCTTCTCAGATGCGCTTCCATAATGATATAATTCGGAAAACTTGATTTCATATGCGTTTGGTAAAAACGATAATGGGCTCTTCCTTTTTCTTTTACTTCAAATAGTGCTTGAGCAGCTTTTTGAATGAGTGAATTAGAATCATATCCATCTGCAGGATAACGGCTGATCCCAACCGAAGGAGAGATGTAAAATTCCTGCTCATCTATAGTGAAAGGATCTATGAACAGTGCCAAGATTTCCTTCGCTTTCGTCTTGGTATCTTCAAAACCACTATTCTTCAACAGAAAAATAAATTCATCCCCTCCCTGTCTGTATAGTAAACATTCTTCGTTCGTAAGGGTTATCAACCGCTCTGTGATTTTTTTGAGAAACCGGTCTCCTCCCTTTAAACCAAGGGTATCATTTACAAATTTAAACCGATCTAGATCAAGGTATAAAAGCGAGAGCTCTATACCTCTTTCTTCCATATTATGAATGATTAAAGGGACATGATCATCCAGTGCTTTCCTGTTCCATAGACCAGTTAATTGATCATGCAGGGCCATGTAATGGATCATTTCATTCTGTTCATGATGCTTGGTTATATCCTTCACGATAATATAGCAGCCGTCACACTTTTCTTTTACGACGATGGGAACCATTTTCAGCTGGGTTATTTTCTCCTCTCCTGCTTCGTTAAGAAGAAGACTATAATCAATCGTAGAAGGAGTTCCCATTAGTGTTTGAATAAGTGATTCTGTCAAGAGTTTCTCATTTTGAGAGTGAAATAAATCATAAATTTTCATATTTACTAAGTTTTCTTTTGAATAGCCTGTTAATGAGCAGCCTGCTCCGTTAGATTCCTTGATGACACCTTGTCCGTCCAGAATGAATATGGCATCCAGATTATGCTCGATTATGGATTTGTATCGTTCTTTCGCTTTCATTAATTTCTTCTTCTCCAGAATGGACGAAGTTATATCTCTCGTAATGGAAACAACGTACTCTACTTTTCCATATCCATCCTTGATGGGTGTCAAGATGGATTCGTTCACAACCTGACTTCCATTCGTATGAAAAAAAGTATCCTGATAGGTAACGCTCTCACCCTTTTGAACAAGTTGGGTGTATTTCTCCTGTAAGTCAGAGGCCATCTCGAATGATACCACTTCCTCCAAAAGGCGGCCCATATCCCCATGCTGAATGGATGTGTACCTTTTAGCTGATTCATTTATGTATAGGTACCTGAAAGAAGGTCCCTCTTCAACCTTCATAATGAAAATCATATCATGTATATGATCTAAAATTAGTTCTTTCAAAACATTGTCAAGGACCTGTTGATCTTGACCATTGGTGTCTATAATAGTAGTCCATTTCATGACTTCGTCATCCTTTTAGCCTTCTGTCATTTTCTATATAATGCATCCTCCTTATATTTTACTAGTTAATCCAAGAATTTCCTACATTCTTATAAGAATATTCGTTATTTTCTTCACTTTTCGTTACTTTATACCTACAACCCACTCCATTCGTCTGCCTAATATAGGTGAGACAGGCGCGCAGCTCGAATATGAACCATACACTAATGTGAATAGAGAGAGGAGGTTTATTGTATATGTATCAACACGCATATTACCCATATCACAGGTATCCACAGTATAGAGGAGGAGATCAGCGCTTCTTCCCATTCTTTGGATTACCGTTTTTAGCAGGTGGATTAGCCGGGTTGGCCATTAGCCCGTTCCTTTTTAACAGACCTTGCTACGGTCCTGCATGCTACCCACCTTATCCGCCTTATGGAGGATATCCGTATCCTGCTTACCAACAACCCTACGGAGGAAACAGTTTCCAATCTTCACCGTACAACTTTACAGAGAATATTAATATTTACCCCCAAAGATAAACAAAAGGCTCACCTGAAAATGTATGTGTTACATTCTTTAGGTAGAGCCTTTATGATATTTCTCCTCTACAACTTTCACTTTAAGGCCTGGGTATCCCGTCTTATCCTCTTAAGGTAACGCAATAATTCCTCTTACTTTAGAAATGGACCTGCCAAAATATTACTAACTTTCAATAAGAAACTCCCCACCGTACCTTTCCAATCCCATAAAAAGGAGGTATAATGAAGATTAATACAATGGAAAGGAGCCAATAACTTGAGGAATACTAGTAAATCTACCCCTTCTTCCACATCCGTAATCACCCTCTCTCAAGCTATTTTCACTGTGAATCGTCATGCGAAAACAGCAGGTAACCCAAAATACTTATATTCATTAAAAAAAAGAGCCTTAATGAAAATGATCCGCGAAGGTAAGGCGAAGAAAGTCGGACTTCACTTTTCCAACAACCCAAAGAACAGTCAACAACAATCTGACGTATTGATTGATTGCGGAGATTATACCTTTCATCTTCCTCCATCGAAGGAAGATTTCAAGGAACTTCCTCACCTGGGTTCACTTGATCAATCGTTACGAAATCCTAAATGTAAAATGGGACTTCAGCAGGCTAAAGGGATTTTAGAACAATATACCGGCATGTCTGACCGTATTGAACAGCCACGGAAGCCCGGAAAGAGGAGTTATCAAAAACCTGTTTTCAAAAAGTTGGGCGATAGCTTCTTTTAATACTTAAAGATTTTAGCAGATTAACGCATATATGTCATAAAGGGTTCAGACAAGTGTCTGAACCCTTTATGATTATCCTTGATTTTTTTACCCCTACAATATATGTTGATCAATTTTTAAAATCAGATCAGCTATCTCGGGTTTACTGATTTGATCTTCTGCTCCGACCATCTCACCTTTATGTTTTAAATCATTTGTAATCAGGGAAGAAAAAATGATGACCGGAATTTTATTGAGCTTAGGATGACTTTTGATTCTTTTGGTCAAATGATGTCCGTCCATTTGCGGCATTTCAATATCTGTAATAACAAGCTGAACTGACTGTTGAATTTCACGTGTGCCCTCAACAAGCGATTCCAGATAGTTGAATGCATCGGCACCATTTTCAAAAAACTCAACTTCTTCATACCCTGCTTCACTCAACGTATCATTCAAAAGCTTGCGGAGCAAAGGGGAATCCTCAGCAGCAACAATCTTCTTATTCCTTCTTTCCCTTGGTCCTAACTTTTTCACTTGTTCCACCCTGATCCCTGTATCAGGATTGATTTCCAGCATGATACTCTCAAAATCCAGTAACAATATCATTGATTCGTTTCGCTTGATGACCCCTATTATTCCTGAATGTACACCAGAATACATTTCTGAAGGCTTCTCTATTTGATTCCAGGAAATGCGATGAATTTGAGTAACGTTATGTACATGAAAAATGACTTTTTGTTGATTAAACTCAGCGACAATGTACTTCGAATTGGATGTTTCATCCTCCTCCACTCCCAGTACCCTTGCCATGTCGATTACTGGAAGTACCTCTCCCCTCAATTGAATGAGTCCTTTCACATGAGGATGAGAATGGGGAATAGGGATGACAGGAGTCGGTTGGATAATCTCCTTCACTTTAATTACATTGATACCAAATTTATTGTGATGAACTTCAAATTCAACAATTTCAAGTTCATTGGTCCCGCTTTCAAGAAGAATACTGTTTGATTGATTCAATTATTTTCGTCCTTCCATACAAACATGAGTATTTGACTTACTCTTCTTATATCGAACAATTGAGAAACATGTTTACATGTAACCAAGAAAAAAGTCGTCAGACACGTCCGGGAAGCAGACTTTTTCAACCCTCAAATTTCATACCATGACCTAAAGGGTAATAGAAAATGAATCCCTATGCATACTAAGGGGAGGAGGTGTTTAGATGACCGATCGAAGGGACTTAGAGAACGAGAGCCTGCCTGATTTTGATGAAATTAGTGACCACATCCTTCCCTCACAAAACAATCTTCCCATTATTGCTATCGGGAAGAATACTGATGGAGTAGATGAACCCGATGAACTTTCTTATTTCGAAGGACAAAGGAGAATAAATCAGGAGCACCGTGAAAACCCTCATAAATAATAGAAAAAGCGATTGAAGACATTCCTTCAATCGCTTTTTCTTATACTCCTCGCTTGTTGCCCCATACTAAAGTATGCAGCTGCGGGAGCACCCGCACATGATTTAATTCTTCCTTTTCACAAACCTTTTCAATGAGCGCTTCATAATCCAATAATAGATTTGACAAAAGCTTTGGTGTATCTCCTTCCGAAACAGAAGGGTTACCTGTCTGAATGTAGAATGGAACGTCAGGATAGTGTTTATGAATCTTTGTGGCGTATTCCAGATCTTTATCATCAAATACTACAACTTTTAAGCTGAATTGTGAACCATTTTCTGTTAAACGGTGAACAATGAAATCCAATTTCTCAAAATCAGTCTCCATTTTCGAACTTGGAGGTTTTGGAGAAAGTGTCAGATCATCTATATCATAGAACCAATCCTGCCAGCGGCTCCCTTGCGTCTCTAAGGCCGAAGCTATGCCATTCTCTTTTAAGATCTCGATAAGCCCCTTCAAATGAGCCAACAAAGCAGGATTACCACCGGAGATGGTTACATGAGAGAATTTGTTTCCACCAACTTCTTTTAGCCTGTTCCACACTTCTTCAGCCGTCATAAGCTGAATATCCTCTTTCGCAGAACCGTCCCACGTAAATGCAGAATCACACCACGAACAACTATAATCACATCCCGCAGTTCGGACAAACATCGTCTTTTGACCTATTACCATACCTTCACCCTGAATGGTTGGACCAAACACTTCTAAAACGGGGATTTTCTTCATGATTTTCTCCCCTTTGGTCTGTAAATGACGTAACTTGTAGGTGTTTCTCTTAAAAATACTTGAAGGCATTTTGGTTGGTGAGGCAGCGTGTCTAAATGAGCCTGAATGATTTCCCACATCACTTTCGCTACAACTTCAGTTGTCGGGAACACATTGCCGTTCTCTGCAGAAAACAATTCATCTTCGTTCATGACCTTATGATCAAAGCGCTTATGAATCAGCTTTTTAATGTGTTGGAAATTAATAAGAAACCCGGAATCATCAAGCTGATCCCCGCCAATTGTAATATTGGCAAAGTAGGTATGACCATGGATATCCTGACAGCTTCCTGCATCCACATGTGGAATATAATGGGCTGCCGCAAAATGCATATCTTTATTTAATTCAAATTCATAAGTGTGGTCAGGAGTCGGGTAGATTTGTTGTATCATCTTCCCTCTCCCCCTTTTTTTGCACTTTTATATTCTTCCAGCCCTCTTTGTCTAAGCTCACATGCAGGGCACTCACCACAACCGCTGCCTTTTATCCCATTATAGCAAGTGAGGGTATTCTCCTTTACATAACGGAAAGCACCTAAATCATCTGCCATTTCCCACGTTTGTGCCTTATTGATCCACATAAGAGGAGTATGAATCACAAACTGATCATCCATGGATAGATTGAGGGAAACATTCAAGGATTTCACAAAAATATCCCGGCAATCAGGATAGCCGCTGAAATCCGTTTCACATACACCTGTTACAATATGCCTCGCTCCGATTTGCTTAGCTAGTATGCCAGCAAATGACAGGAATAATAGATTTCTCCCAGGAACGAATGTAGACGGTAATTCACCATCCTGATGAGTGATTTCTTCATCTGTCCGTGTTAAAGCACTTGGTGCCAATTGATTTAATAAACTCATATCTAATACATGGTGAGGGACTTCCAGATCCTCCGCGATTTCTTTTGCACAGTCCAGCTCTGCAACATGCCTCTGACCATAGTTAAATGTCACCGCTTCTACTTCTTTAAATGCTTTCTTTGCCCAAAATAAACACGTTGTACTATCTTGACCTCCGCTGAATACGACTAACGCTTTCTCTGTGTTCATAAAAGGTTCTCCTTTCTTTTCTACAGCCTCATTTGCCATGAAAAGAAGAAAGAGATTCTGTGATACCCTATAACATTGGCTTTAAAGCCGTCATTAACAAAAAATAACGACACCTAAGGATGCCGTTTTCCTTAGTTTTTTATAGAGGGTTGTGCTAGAACCTCTCGAGACTTATCAATAATCCCAGTTCTTCTTCTTTTGTCATCAACCAATATAACGTTTTTTTTCAAAAAAATCTACCGTTTACGCCGAATTTCATCGGAAAATTAATCTTCATTGTGACCAGGTCTCCATTTAACTGGCCGCCGATTATTTGCAAGATACCTCCCCCCTCCTCATAATGGACAGAAGAGAATAATAAATTGGAGGGTATGGCATGTTAGCTGATATGATTAATTTCGTTACAGAGGTAGACAAACTAAAGACGATTGAACGCCGTACATACGTAAGTAACAAAAGCCGCAGGGAAAATAGCGGCGAGCATTCCTGGCATGTATGCGTGATGGCCATGACCTTATTTGATGTGTATGAGAGAAACCAGGAGACAGACCTGTTCACTTCCATCCAGATGCTTCTTCTACATGACATCGTAGAAATTGATGCAGGCGATACATACGCGTTTGATGAAAGAGGCTATAAAGACAAGAGAAAACGGGAAGAGCTTGCAGCTGACCGAATCTTTGGACTGCTTCCAGAAAAAAATAGAGACGAATACCGCTCTTTATGGGATGAGTTTGAAGAAGGAATAACCAATGAAGCTCTCTATGCCGGGATCATCGACCACATCCAGCCCCTTCTCTTAAATGTTTCAACTCAAGGGAAATCTTGGATGGAACATAAAATTCACGCTCATCAGGTTCTAAACCGCAATGCGTGGATTAAAGACATTTCACCACAAATTTATGCTCAAATTAACGAATGGGTAGCCATGGGAGTTGAAAATGGCTGGCTTATAAACAAATAGATAAAAAAGCAGTAACTTCCTTATGGAGTGTCACTGCTTTTTAACTTGCTTATTTTAAACGAAGGAGTCTTCTTCGTTTTCTCCGTTTTTTCGTGCTGAACCTGAGCCAGCCGATTTTCATAAAGAACCCAAACATGATCAGTGCTATGATACCCATTACCCCGAGAACGATAAAGTATCCGCTTCGCTCATCGAGTTCCGGCATATAGACAAAGTTCATCCCATATAGGCCCGCAATAAACGTAAGAGGCATAAAGATCGTCGTAATGACTGTTAAGGTCATCATGATATTATTCATTTTATCCGAGTTAATGGATAAATAATTATCCCGGATATCTGATGAAAATTCACGATACGATTCAAGCATTTCGACAAGCTTAATTAAATGATCGTACACATCATTAAAATAAAGCTGCTCTTCTTTAAGTGCATTCAATCTGCCTGAATTGCTGATTCGATATAATAAATCCCTCATGGGAACGAGGGTTCTTCTTAACTTTGACATATCATGACGAATATCGAATAATTCATCCATCAAATCACTATCAGCGTCTTCATTCGTGTTATCTTCAATTTTATTGAGTCGGTCTTCAATACCATAAACAAGCGGAAAATAATCGTCCACTAACCGGTCAACAATTCCATGCATGACCTTAAAAGGACTTAGCTGATCCCCTTCTTGCTGAACTTTTTCCCATACATTATTTAATTCCCTTACAGGCTGCTTATGGAAGGTTACGATAAAACTTGCGTTCACAAACATATTCACTTCGTGAGAATCCAGGGTTTTCTGATTAATGGCATGCAGAAGGACAAATATGTACTGATCATAAAAATCGAGCTTGGCCCGCTGACTGAAATCGTCAAGGCAATCCTCTATCGCAAGTGGATGGAATCGAAAGTACAGTTTAAGCAACCGAATATCCTTGCTGGTAGGCTCTGAAAAATCCACCCAATACCATTTAACCCCCTTTTCTTTTATTCTGGATAAGGGAACATTCTGGTCAATTTCCCCATTTTCCATGATAATACTCGTTCTGATCATAAGGCTCTCCCTAACTGACATTTATTTTTTTATCCATTCCCTTTTTCTTCAACATTCAAACAAAATCACTACGTAAAAGCCGGAATTAATGATAAAATATGAATCAAATTGTTAAAGTAGGTGTACATATTGGAACAGTATATTAACCCTCGGGTCAAGGACATCCAGATTTCAGGTATACGAAAGTTTTTTAATATGGTGGCAGACATAGACGACATAGTTTCCTTGACAATCGGTCAGCCGGATTTCCCTACCCCACAACATGTTAAGGAGGCGGGGAAGGCTGCCATTGATGATGACTTCACTTCCTATACCCATAATGCAGGATTTCTCGAATTACGAGAAGCTGCGGCTTCATATGTAAAAGAAAAATATAATGTACATTATAACCCTGTAAATGAGGTCATAGTCACAAACGGCGCATCTCAGGGGATCGATGTGATCCTTCGTACGCTATTATGCGAAGGAGATGACTGCCTTATCCCCGGACCTGTGTATCCAGGCTATGAACCGATCATTAAACTTTGTGGTGCTAATCCCGTACATGTTGATATCACACAAAATGATTTTAAGTTGGATGCCGCTCTTATTGAGGGTAGCTTAACTCCTTCTACAAAATGTGTCATATTGCCTTATCCATCCAATCCAACAGGGGTAAGCCTTTCAAAAGCGGAATTAAAAGAGATTGCCGACTTGCTTAGAAATAGAAATATCTTTGTGTTGGCTGATGAAATTTATAGCGAGCTTACCTTTGATGATTCCCATTATTCCATTGCCGAATATTTAAGAGAACAAACCATCGTTGTCAATGGTTTATCTAAATCACATAGTATGACCGGTTGGAGGATCGGGCTGGTATTCGCTCCAGAATCGATCTCTAAACATCTTATAAAGGTTCACCAGTACAATGTATCATGTGCTTCTTCCGTCTCCCAGAAAGCTGCCTATGAAGCTCTTACAGTCGGAAAAGATGATGCGGCAGATATGAAGAAAGAATATAAAAAACGTAGGGACTATGTATACAACCGATTAGTTGAGATGGGATTTGATGGAATCGTCAAACCTGACGGAGCCTTCTATTTTTTCGTCAAGATACCAGAGCGGATTCTATTGAGTTCATTTGATTTCTCCTTGGCACTTGCCCAAGAGAAAAAGGTGGCTGTCGTTCCTGGGGATGCCTTTTCAGAGCTCGGAGAAGGTTACTTCCGACTATCCTATGCCTGCTCCATGGACCAGCTGACAGAAGGACTCGACCGTATCCACTCCTTCATCCAAACCTGACAAGAGGGACGGACCTTGCATAACAAGGTCCGTCCCTCTTCAAGTTTACCCTTTATATTCACCGTTATTTTTAGATGCTTTTTCTTTTTTTGCTTTGTCTTTGTGTATTTTGTTTGTTGCCGCACTTCCGATTTCGTGGGCAAATTCAGCATTGATCTTAGAAGAATCGAACCCTTTTTTGTTCTTTTGTTGTGGATCATTCTTTTTTGTGCGTTTCGCCATTGCTTTTACACCCCTTTTATTGATCATGCTTATCCTTCAATGGATCAGCATAAGAATATTATTCACTTTCTTCATTTTCACTATACGAATCAACTCCTGGTATAAAAACAGAAAAAAAGAACCAACCCAGTTAGCTGAGTTGGTTCAAAAAAAGGAAAAGGGGGTGTTAGTGAGAAATTAATCTCCAATTTCATGCTTAATTATAGAATACCCGCTTTCCACAATGATAAACCGCCCTTCTGAAAAAAATTCATTTTTTTTAAAAGATTTAAAAGAAAAGTTATTTTAGTAAAACACTTTAAAAAAGCGCTTTCATAACGTATAATTAACAAGTAAATTCTGAGAAGTGAGGTTCTGCCATGTATATGAAAGAACAGTATGTTTTCAGAAACGAGCAAATTTATAAAGCAGTTATCAGAAATTATTGCAAGGATGATTTCGACGACTTGATATCCGTTCAAAAAAAAGCATTCCCACCACCCTTCCCGTCAGAATTATGGTGGAATAAAGACCAACTCGCACATCATTTGATTCATTTCCCTCTTGGGGCTATGTGTGTGGAAGTTGACGGAAAATTAGTGGGGAGTATGACAAGCTTAATCGTCGACTTTGATCCACTTGAACCGCATCATACGTGGAAAGACATAACGGATGATGGATATATCCGGACTCATAAAGAGAATGGAAATACATTGTATGTGGTAGATCTATGTATCGACCCTGATTATAGGGGGTTTAAGCTTGGAAAAGTTTTGATGAATGCCATGTTTGAGATTGTGGTTCATTTACAGTTGGATCGCTTACTTGGCGGCGGTCGGATTCCTACCTATCATAAAGTGTCCAAAGATTTTCCGATTGAGGAATATATTAAGAAATTAACATCTGGAGAATTCAAGGATCCCGTCATTACGTTTCTTCTGCAAACAGGACGCACTCCTTTAAAAGCGGTTAAAGGGTACCTGAAGGATGAAGAATCATGTGACTATGGGGTTTTAATGGAATGGAAAAATCCCTTTAAAAGTTGAAGATTCTAGCGCGTCGCGTTTTGCAAAAAGATGTACTCCCTGAAAAAGAAAAAGGGATTGAAAGAACGATTCGTTCCTTCAACCCACAAGAAAGGGGGAAATGAGAATGAAAAGGCCCAAAGGGTGTGCCTTATTCTTCACAGATATAATACCCTCATTTCCACCATCTAAACCTAATTTTATTCCATTGATGTCGCTTTTTTCACAGCAGAAATGACAGCATCATTGGTGTCTAATTGTAGTGCTTGCTCTGCCAGTTCTTTCATTTCAGCACGATTCAACTGACGGATTTGAGAACGTGCGCGTAAGATCGATGTAGCACTCATAGAGAACTCATCTAAACCTAATCCCAGAAGGATCGGTACAGCAATCTCATCTCCGGCCATTTCACCACACATACCTGCCCATTTGCCTTCTTTATGAGCCGCATCAATCACCATTTTTACTAGACGTAAAATGGCAGGGTTATACGGTTGATATAAGTAGGAAACTCGCTCATTCATGCGGTCGGCAGCCATTGTGTACTGAATCAGATCATTGGTTCCGATAGAGAAGAAATCTACTTCCTTGGCAAAAACATCCGCCATTACGGCTGTGGATGGAATTTCTACCATGATTCCCACTTCAATATGATCAGCTACATTTGTACCATTCTCAAGAAGAGCTTTTTTCTCTTCTTCAAGGACGGCTTTCGCTTCTCTGAACTCTTGAAGATTTGAAATCATCGGGAACATGATTTTCAGATTTCCAAATGGACTGGCCTTTAATAACGCTCTAAGCTGAGTACGGAAGATATCCTGTTCGTCCAGACAAAGTCGGATCGCACGATACCCCAGGAATGGATTCATTTCTTTTGGCAGATTTAAGTAAGGAAGCTCTTTATCTCCACCGATGTCTAGGGTACGAACCACTACAGGTTTCCCTTCCATACCTTCTAATACTGCCTTATAAGCTTCGTATTGCTCGTCTTCAGATGGTAATTCGTCACGACCCATGTATAGGAATTCTGTACGATACAGACCTACACCTTCTCCGCCGTGATTCTTCACCCCTTCAAGATCCTTAGGTGTCCCAATGTTGGCAGCAAGTTCAACATGCTCTCCATCCTTGGATACCGTTGGTTCATTGACGAGCTTCGCCCATTCTGCTTTTTGTTCTTCATAGCGGGCATGCTCTTTCTTATACTCTTCGATGACTTCCGGAGTCGGATTAATATGTACTTCTCCATTTAATCCGTCAACGATGATCATGTCACCATTTTCAACAGAGGAAGTTATGGATTTCGTTCCTACTACAGCTGGAATCTCCATTGAACGTGCCATAATGGCCGAGTGAGATGTTCTTCCACCGATATCTGTTGTAAATCCTTTAACGAATTCACGGTTTAATTGTGCCGTGTCAGAAGGAGTTAGATCCTCTGCAATCACAATCACTTCTTCTGTTACCATGCTTGGGTTGGCAATCTGCACGCCCAACAGATGTGAAAGGACACGCTTTGTCACGTCACGGATATCTGACGCACGTTCTTTCATGTATTCATTGTCCATGGATTCAAACATGGATACAAACATATCCGCTGTTTCTTTAAGGGCGAATTCAGCGTTTACATTTTCAGATTTGACTTTGTCTTCGATTGGTGTCAGTAGTTCTGGATCGCTTAGGACAAGAAGGTGCGCTTCAAAGATTTGAGCTTTATCTTCACCTAAATCAACTCTCGCTTTGTCACGGATCGCTTCAAGCTCTGACATTGACGTCGCAATGGCTTCCTGGAAGCGTGAAACTTCCTGTTCAGCATTGTCTACGTTTTTCTTTTCAAAGCTTAGGTCGGGTTCAACTAAGCGATACGCTTTCGCTATGGCAATACCATTTGATGCCGCAATTCCTTTTAAAAGACTGGACATTACTCAGCTAAACCTTCTTTGTTCAATGTTTCCTGTAAGCTGTTTAACGCTTCTTCTTCGTCGCTACCTTCAGTAATGATTGTGATTTCTGCACCTTTACCAACACCTAAAGACATAACACCCATGATTGATTTCAAGTTTACTTTCTTTTCTTTGTATTCTAGATGTACATCGCTGTCGAATTTGCTTGCCGTTTGAACTAGTAGAGTTGCCGGACGAGCGTGAATTCCTGTTTCAGCTGTAACTGTAAATGTTTTTTGTGCCATGTAAATCGACTCCTTAATTTATCTTGTTTTTGGTTGCTTCATTAAAGTAATGGATTATGTAGAATACGTCAACTATTTCTAGTAAATAATCCATTCCTACTATAAAGCTGTTCAATAAAAAAGAATAGCATGCAATGAAGATATACACAATTGTAAAGCTTGATTTTTTTAGTATTTCATAAATTTGCCACTGTTATGAACCTATTTATGTAAAATTTCATGTTCCTTTATCAAAAAAACTGACTCTTTAAATTCCCCTGCAATATATGAGAGGGAATCTTTAGTATGAGCCAGTTTAGTCAATATGATACTATTCTCTTTCTACTGCTTCAGATTTAGCTTTCATGATATTGTAGCCGATTTTTGCTTTTATGACCGTGCCTTTCAGAGTCATTTCATGATCCTCAGTGGTGTTTGTATATACGTTTACCAAGTCGCATATGCAACGTGAGAATAATTCTGAGAGTTGTTTTAATTCCTGCACCTCATGCTTGCCATCCTCTTTCATTAGTTCTTCTATGACGTCCATTGCTAAACTTTTCACTCTTAGCGCCTGTTCTGTTTGGTAATTCATATAGTACTCTCCCCTTTCCTGCCATTCTTTCTCTATCATATGCAGGAAAAAACTAGATTAGAACGGGAGTGCTATATGGTATCTATACATTTAATTGGGCATCTTTTGTAAATAATTGCTTATATCCCATTAATATAAAGCTGATGACTGTTAAGGCCACACTTCCCACTATGCCTAAAAGTATGGCTATCTGATACTCGATGGCCACTAATGGACTTATCCCCGAAAGGATCTGCCCTGTCATCATTCCCGGTAAAAAGATGATGCCCATCCCTAACATATTATTAAGAGTGGGAAGAATCGCTGCATCAAAGGCATTATCTACATATTTCTTGGAGGCTGCTTTAGGGGTTGCTCCGAGCATGAGGGCACCTTCTACCTTTTCTCTTTGATCCTTTAATCCCCCTAATAGGGTATTGATACCCAATGTGATGCCCGTCATGGAATTCCCGACTATCATTCCGGCAATGGGTATGAAATATCTCGGTTCGTACCAAGGGGAGAAATGGATCACCACCATATTAAAGTAAAATAAGCTAATGAGTGTTCCAATCAGTAAAGATATGGCCGCAATCCCTTTCAGTTTTTTATCCATTTCATACTTAACTTGCTTAAAGATATTCCTGATGGCGAATACTTCCATAACCAAAATGATAGCCAACGTAAGCCACGGACTTGGATTATCAAAAATATAGGTTAGTATGTATCCAGCGATGATTAACTGAAAGGTCATTCTAAAAGAGGCCAGGATTATCTGCTTCTCCCTGGAAATCCCTCTCCACTTCACAATAAATAACAATAGAAGAACGAAGACGTATGCTGCTAAAAACCTCCACAGCTCTATATCAATAATGCCTTTTTCCAATATTACTCTCTCCTTCTTTTATTTTGATATGGTAATGATCTCTTCACCATATTGCTCGGCAACGTTGGTCGAATGAGTGACCATGATGATGGTTCCCCCATGACCTTTTGCAGTTTCAATAAAGCTTTTCATCACTTCAATTTCCGTTTCCTCATCAAGAGCAGACGTTGGCTCGTCCAATAAATAGACCGGTGGCTTCATCAATAGAACCCTAGCAAGGGACAGGCGCTGTCTTTCCCCTCCGGATAACCGTTCAGCAAGCCCATCCAAAGGTTTATCCAGCTTAACAATTTCCAGTGTCTTCATGAGCTCCTCACGATTTGCACGGGGCTTTTCTGAAAACATAAGACCCTTCTGCAAATTCTCTTCTACCGTTTCCCCGAATAATAAGGGGGTTTGTGAAATCATCACTACTTCTCTTCTATGTTTTACCGGTTCAATTTCTTGTAAGGGTGTCTCATTATAAAAGACCTTTCCTTCATCCGGTATATTCATTTTATTCAGCAATTTTAGAAGAGTAGACTTTCCCGCACCGCTTTCACCGATGAGGCAAGTTGTTTTGTTTAAGGATATTTCCATACGATCGATACTTATTATATTTTTATATGTTACTTTTTCTAATTGAAACAGCACAGTCTTCACCTCTCATATATTCACATTTATCATACCCTAAAGAAGCACGGAATAAAGAAGCTTATGCTCGGAAGAAGAACTTCGAGCATAAGCCTCAGCCATGTCGCGTATTCAAGGATGCGATATGTTCCTGGATTCGTTTTGTGAATAAATCCACTTCATCCTGATCCGGAACTCCACGTCCATATCTCACACGTTCATAAATAGTAAAAAATTGGGTATTTTCCTCCAACTCAATTCTAGTGAACCAAGCTTGGACGTTTTCATTTGGAAGCCTGCCAACTTCATTCTTGTAAGCTTCTCCTTCTAACATTTCCATGGATTTCCTGATTGCGTCCCTTGCTTTAGAATATTCGACCTGCTCTCTTTGATTTGGAGTATCACCCGTTCCCGCTACCCCGGTCGTCATGACAGGTGCTGTTCCCCTACTTGTAGATAAATGTAAGGACGTTTTTCTTTTCTTGACTAAATAAATGATAGCAAAGGAAATCAATAGGCCCAGCAATGCCTCATCCAACCATGAATATGAAAGTCCATCACCCAGGGTAGACAGCTGTGATTCATCATAAACCTGTTTTTCAATCTCATTTCCGTCTCCTTTTTCCGGATTACTTTCAAAAAACTTCATGATCAAATCCCTTAATTTAATCAATATACTAAAGATCGGATCGACCAAAAAGGAGAATAACCAAAACAACTTTTCAAGCAGCCAATAGACTCCCTGGCTGACCACTGAACTAAAAGCTGCTAGTATCCCCCCGCTTACAAACACCATCAGAAGGAGGGCAAAAGGTTTATATATACTCTTCTTAACTCCTTTACTTTCACTGGCCAACATCCTTTGAATCGAGGTGAAGGTCCCAATGAACGCGAAAAATAGAAATAGCAGACTGTAAACCAAATATGTGTTTTCCAACTGTCTGATGGACCCCAAGAATAAAGAAACAGCAGAGATAAAAAGAAAAATTAATACGCTACCACTGCTGACTTCAATTGATGGGTCCTTGATCTGTAGATAGGAGCTGATTCGCCAGTGCAGAAAGATCGCAACCGGAAGCAAAACCCACCACGATGCAGAGAATAAAAAGATCCCGAATCCAACCCCCAGGGCAAACACTGTATATAACAAGAGGTGATTGAAGCTCTGCACTTTGAGGGATATGGCCGTGTAAGTCAGTACCAACACCAACATCACAGCAAAAGCGGGCACGTATTGGTTTAACACGACGTCTCCAGTAAATAGAAACGTAACGGCCAGCAGGGCAAACAGAAGATCAATTCCTGCATACAGCCCCATTCTGATAAAAAGCATTTGTTTATGTTTCGCTAGGAAGGAATTTTCAACGAACGATTCCATAATGTGACGACTCCTTGTTCTTCTTCTAAGCTCAGCTTAAAGATATGTGGATGGCCTTTGCCGATATTTTGCAATAATTCCTCTTCTCTTGAACCAAGCGAACCGGCGACAATAAAGACGGAAGGTACCAGTCGGCGGAGATACAAATGCTGGAGGACTATGTGGAAGGGCATGGTGAATTCATCGGTTGATAAGGTAGCTAAAAGCTCAAGCCCCTTCTGCCGGTGCTTCCTTCCTGTCCCTGGTGGCAGATAATAGTAAGGCGTAACTCCCGGTGTTCTCACATTTAAGACAAGGGAGAAAGAGATGTTTTGTTCCACGGCAAGTTGCATAAGGTAAGCTGCATGCTTGATCATTCCCTCCAACCTGCTTGTAATGGCAAAACGATCAGAGATATTGATGGCAATCATCCACTCTTTTTGAGTAGCAGGCGCAAAGATTTTCGTTTGCAGCTCGCCTGTTCGCGCTGTAGCCTTCCAATGAACGTCCTGAAATCGATCTCCCTGTACGTACCCCCTTGTGCCTACGGGATGGTACACATCATGAAACAAAGAATGGGAAGTAGCTACGTCCCCTTGCCTTAATGTAAGCTGTTGTTCCACCATCCTGACAGGGGATGAAGAAGGGAACACCATAATGGTGGTTGGAACTGAATCGAGTAGATTCAGGAGAACCTTGCCACTTCCGAAAAGATGAGGAATCTCAAGTTGCATATTGGTAATACGACATAGTCCTCTTCTTTTGCCTTTGACCGGTAGCGAAATTTGTCCCTCTTCATTTTTCCGGATAGAGAATGGGATGGATACCTCGATCTCGTTCGCAATGCCCAATGAATATGGATGTTTTGTAGGCTCCACAATATCTTTAAATGTCATCTTCAATGTGGCTCCCCAAATGGGAAGTCCTTTATTTTCAAGCTTGAACACCCAATTATCTTCCTCATCACAATG
Organism: Rossellomorea aquimaris; assembly: GCF_035590735.1. NCBI lineage: Bacteria > Bacillati > Bacillota > Bacilli > Caryophanales > Bacillaceae > Rossellomorea > Rossellomorea aquimaris. Next base: position 1,707,776 of record NZ_CP141595.1, on the reverse strand, counting down.
AAGCTTTAATCTTCGTTGGGATCTTTCGATCATGACTCCCGCTCCAACTTTCAGCAGATACCATTGATGAACGCGAAAATAGAGGATGATCAACAGGAATATCCCCAATCCAACATACGATTGTACATAGAAACTTACTGCCCCGACAATGACAAGGAGTACTAAACTCAAGGATATATAAGGGTCTTCAACTACTTCGCGCTTCCAGTTCACTGCGCCTGCCTCGCTTCAACAGGCAGCATGACCATCTCAATTATTCTGTCAATCAATTCCTCAGGTGTTTTTGTGAGGGATGCCTCAATGGTTAATTGAACTCTATGCTGAAGGACAAATGGTGCTACCGCAACGACATCCTGGGGTCTGACGAAGTCCCTCCCCGTTATGAATGCCTGAGCCTGGGATGCTTTTAATAAAGCTAAACTTGCACGTGGACTCGCCCCTACTTCAACCCATTCATGCTCCCTTGTAGCCCTTGTGATCTGGAGAATATAAGATTCGATATCTTCAGAGATGTGTACCTCTTTAACGAGACCTGAAAGAGATTGAATTTCACCCAGGCTCATCACCTTTTCTACTGTATGTAAAGGCTGTTCAGATTTAAATCGATTAAGAATACTGCGCTCCTCTTCGAAACTTGGATATGCAAATGGAATCTTCAACAGAAAACGATCCAGCTGGGCTGCTGGTAGAGGAAATGTCCCCTGCTGTGCTTCAATCGGGTTTTGCGTCGCTACTACAATGAACGGAGGCTGTAATGATACCGTTTCTCCATCGATGGTGATCTGTTTCTCTTCCATCACTTCAAGTAAACTTGCCTGGGTTCTTGGAGTAGCCCTATTAATTTCATCTGCTAATAACACATTAGTGACAACTGGTCCGGTTCTCAATTCGAATTCTTGAGTTTTTGGATTGAAAAACTGAATGCCTGTTACATCACTCGGCAATACATCCGGTGTGAATTGTATTCGCTTAAAATCTCCTTCAATACAATGTGAAAATGTCTTAGCCAATAATGTTTTACCGGTCCCCGGTACACTCTCCAGCAAGACGTGCCCTTCCTGAAGTAAGGCAATCAATAGAAGATCGACTTCTTTCTCCCTTCCAATCAGAACTTTACTCATCTCTTTTTTTATAAGTTGTATAGTAGACACCTTTGCTCCCCCTCTATTATGGTCTTTATTTATCTATTAATTTTAAAATAATAGTAAATATTTAGCAAATATTCTAAAAATAGAACCATCCTCATCATACCATAGTATGTTGTTAAAATATCCCTTTTTCGAACAGTAAAAAACCGGTCACCATCCCTGTCTTGGATTCGTAACCGGCCGTTCTTCTATGTTCATACAAATTTCCCCAAATACTTATCCTATTCACCTAACAGTGTTAATGCTTATAGATCATCTTCCTTGTCATTCCACCATCCACCACTAAGTTTTCTCCTGTAATGAAATCATTATCAGGATGAGCAAGAAATAAACATGCCCTTGCTATGTCTTCAGGTTTTCCGACTCTGCCCGAAGGATGCTGGTCATGGTCCTTGTCACGTAATGATTCATAATCTTCAGTTTGAATCCAGCCGGGACTAATGGAATTCACCCGGATTCCCACGTCACTCAGTGTGATTGCCATGGAATGGGTCAAACTCACTATGCCACCTTTTGTTGCAGAGTAGGCTTCCGTATCCGGTTCAGACATTGAAGCTCTGGTAGAGGCCATATTAATGATGCAACCTCCTCGGTTCTTCATTAAAGCGGCCCCTTCTCTACTGCAATAGAAGACACTGCTCAAGTTTGACGATAGAATGCTGTCCCAGTCCGCGGGATCCATCTCCCAAAAGGACATGAACTTCGAAACACCTGCATTGTTAATAAGTACGTCCAATACGCCATGATCTTCTTTTATCTTTGAAAAGACATCTTTTACCTGTTGATAGACTCCTACATTTACCTTATGAAACCGTGTTGAATAACCTTCTGAATTGAGCTGCAGGGATAATTCCTCCCCATTAACCCCATCCATGTCCATAAATTCAACAACTGCACCCTGCTTCGAAAATTCTTCGACCAGCGTTTTACCGATCCCATTCGCTCCACCTGTTATGCAGACAATTTTATCTTTCAAACTTGTCATCTCCCTTTATCTTCAATTATTTTCATTTACGATTTACTGATCATTCTTCCTAAAAAGCCTACCCTTTCCTCATGGCCTTCAACCCTCTCTGACATATAGAAAAGGATTAACCTGTGGAAATGCCGGGACATTCCAAGGTTAATCCTTTTATTTATTGTACTATCTTATTTTTTGTAGATTTATTACGATCATTACGCTGATGAATATTGATTAACGCATCCAGCTCTTTACTAAGTTGAATGGTGGCTGGACTGCTAAGCCCCAAACGAACGCCTGACTGTATCATCTTCCACCTTACCGTTTCAATTCGAGCCACAATGGTCCCATTCATCAACATCACCTCTTTTTCTTTACTCTATTTTACTATTAATTCCACGTAGAGAAAAGAAAAAAGTATCCGAACGCTATTTTGATATTGAGTGAAATCCTGCGTAATGATTATTTTGCGAAGCGGTGGTTTCCAATGGTTAGCAATGTGTCTCTATTGGTAATCCAATCGCTTGTAGATGTTACTGGATTATAGAAGAAGAGAGAACCTTGTCCCTGACCTCTAAAAGCCAAAGCCTCTTGAACAGCGTCTCTCGCTTCCTGAGAAGGAGCTTTGTTGATTTCCCCGTTTTGAACAGGTGAAAAGGCATAATGACCATTTGCTACCTGGTAGATTACTTCTTTAATAGAGTTAGGGAATTCAGTGGAATCCACTCGGTTTAAAACAACCGTAGCTACAGCCACTTTACCTGCATATGGTTCACCTTTAGCTTCTGCATGAACCAGTTTTGCCAGTAACTCACGATCTTCAACTGTTACTTCATTTTCCGGTATTGCCAACGTTTGACCTGGAAGAATTTCATTCGATTTCAAATCGTTCTCTTTTTTGAGTTGAAGGACAGATACAGATTTCTCCTTACCTATATCCCAAAGAGACTCACCATTTTCTACAGTGTGTACTCCTTTAGCTGCAATAGTCTGAGTAGAGAATGAAACAATCGAAAGTGCTGCAATCCCTACTAGTAAGCTTTTCTTGATCATATTTCTACCTCCTAATTATCGCTCCCCACTAAGATAACAACGAATAAACAAAATTTCATCAGGTAATGGTTACCACCGTCCGTTCTTTGTAGCCTGGCAATACATTCTAAAAAACCATAGTGCTTCATATATTGGATATGAACCAAAAAAAACGGAGGATCTCATCCCCCGCATCTTCTAACTTCTTGGAGTATCTAAATAGTGATAAAGAATATTACCACCATGCAAAGCCACCCCACGAAACTGTTTAAAATCCTCTTGTTTCACGAGTACAGATCGAAAGGTAAGAAAGTCTTCTTTCATCACTCTTATTTCTTCCGTTTCTCTTGTACGCAATAATTGTAATTGTTCAAGAATTTCTGTTTCACTCATATCCAAACCTCCATCCTGAATGTCTCTATTGTAGTTTTAAAAGGATGTAAACCTCAAGAATAATTTTTTTGATGAAATTTTTAGAAAACTCTTTACCTTTCCTTTAGTTTACGTCAAAATATTAGTAATTGTTTGTAGAATTTTGGCAAAAAGGGGCGACCTCTCATGAAAAAAGCAGAAATAGGAAATGTGATTGAATTTAAAGAAGGTTTAAAAGGCATTGTAGAGAAAGTAAATGAAAACTCGGTTATCGTTGATCTAACGTATATGAAAAATTATCGAGACCTTGAACTGGAAGAAAAAACAGTCGTTAATCATAAAAACTATAAAATAGTTGAAGCATAGTACGATTTTCTTAAAGGTGGAGAACGAAACTCCACCTTTTTAAATTGAGCTCTTAAACAAGAGAAAGGTTTACGGAAATGTCATTAAGGATACTCTTATAGCATACTGTATCGTAAGGTGGATCCCCGTCATGAATTTAAATATTCACATTGTTAACAAAGCCAGGAAAAGCTTTTGGTTTGTACCTTTTATATTTTCACTCATCTCATTAGTGCTTGCTCTCATCACCTTCTATTTTGATTGGTGGTTGAGTCAGCATGAGTATCCTTTGTTCCCTAAGGTACTGTTTTCAAATTTTGATTTATCCATGACCATCATCGGTACGATTGCGTCTTCGATCATGACCATGACGACGATTACCTTTTCAACGATTATGGTCGTCTTAACCACTTTTTTGTCCCAATATTCACCCAGGACCCTGCAGAACTTCATTAATGACCGTCCTACACAACGGGTTCTGGCCATTTTTGTGTCAGGTGTGGTGTACTGCATTACGTTGTTGGTTCTCCTTCAGGACGAGTCCGGACAAAAATTATATATTTCTTCGGCCTTTGCCGGTATAGTGGCGATTATTTGTTTATTTGTTTTCGTCTACTTTGTTCATCATGTTTCCAACTGGGTGAAGGTAAGTAATTTAATACATAATATAACAATCAAAACGAATCAAAAAATTGATAATAGTTATTTATATAGAAAGAATGCCATGAATGAACAGCCTTCAACCTTTAATGAGGCCCTCTTTGACGATACGGAGCCCATTTTGGTATATAGTGTACAATCGGGGTACTTACAACAGATTAATATTGAAGGAATGCTCACTAAAGCTGCCAAGGATGAAGCAGTTATCCGCATGGTGAAAACACCTGGTGAATACTTACTTGAAGGAACTCCTGTCATGACAGCATGGACGACGAATAAAGACATAGATGTAGAAGATTACTTGGAGTACCTCGTACTTGGGCCTGATAAAGAGCCCATGGAAGACATTGAACTCGGGATAAGAAAGCTGGTTGAAATTGCCTTGAGAGCCATTTCCCCCGCCATCAATGACCCGAATACGGCAAAAAACTGCATAGAAGAAATCGGGATCATTCTATCTAAGCTTGCTAAACACAAGCTCCCAAGCTCATATTTATCAGATGAAGAAAACAATGTGCGAATCATATTGGAACAACCGACCTTTGGTGATTATCTATACAAGAGCTTTTACCAGTTAAGACATTACGGAAAGCAGGACATTTCCATAATTGCCGAAATCCTGCGTTCGCTGAGAATGATAGGGGAAAACAATAGTGAAGAAACAAAGCGTATGGTGTGGACATTTAAGGACTATATACTGGAAGGAATCGATTACGACAGCCTCCAAAATCTCGATATGCAGTACATCATGAGGCATCTGGATGAACTGGCTTCTGCTTGCGGGCAAACAGAATGGGATAAGGATGAAGTGAGAAATAAATATTTCCCCGAACAATATAAGACAAGCGACTCTTACCATCATAAAGAAGAGTAATTGGAGCCAAGAAAAAACGGATGCCCGAAGCATCCGTTTTTTTCTTATTCTTTACCTTTTTTCCCTTCTGAAAGCTCCTTGAATGATGATACTTTGCCATGAGGATGCTGTTCTTGTTTTCTTACATTCCACTGTCTTTCTTTTTCGTGTTTTGATTGTGTCATGAACGCCACTCCTTTTTTCATTTGTCTCTATTAACATGAGCAGCAGACCCGCATTTTACTCTCACCTCCATGATTATTTATTGGGTTTCATCCAAAGAAGAATGATGAATAATAAGCTCATATATCCAAAAAGCGGATATAAATAAGACAAAAGTTTACTGTATTCAAAAAAGCTTAACGAATAGATGACGAGGAAGATACCCGTAAAGGTCATTAAAGAAGAACCCTTCCAATAATTCGTTAATTGTTTCTCCAGACCAAATACCCCCCCGATCACGGAAGTGAAAATTTCACCATAAATGATGATGATATAAACAATATAAAAACCGGCTACAAAGGATTTCATCACCACTGCCATCGGAATTTGGTATTGTGTCACATCCGGAATCATGACTAAGGTAATATGACTGGAAATCAGTATCAGTGTAAGGAAAAAACCGCCCAGATATCCCCCATATTTAATGGTATCCCGGTCTTTCACTTCTCCCGCAACAGGAACAAGAACGGCCTGAGCCATGGCCAGATTAAAGGCCACGTAGGAAAAAGGGGCCACCACGGATTTCCAACCATCCTCAGCATGCGGTATCATAAGAAATGCGTCTAAAAAAGCAGCGTTTCGAACAGAATAAACCATCAAGAAAAGGTTAAAGACTATCATGAGAGGAACGACGAACGTATTAACTGCAAAAAGCCCTTTGATCCCCACCATCATTGTGATGAATCCAAGTCCAATCGTCAGAAGGATCCCTACTTGCTTAGGTAACAAAAGCTGCTCTTGAAAAACAGCCCCCGCCCCTGAAAGCATAACCGCGGAAACCCCGATCAGCATGATCATCATGACGATATTCATGAACTTAGAAAACCATTTTCCAAATAGATATTCATTAAATTCTTCAAAGGACTTCGCTTTAATATCATGGGACTTCAACATAATCTTCGTTCCCATTGTTATAAATAAGTAACCGCTCAATAAAATCGCAATAAACCCGACAAAGCCAAATCGGGTGAAAAACTCTACAATTTCCCTTCCTGTTGCAAATCCTGCTCCAATAACGGTACCAACATAAACAGCAGCTATTTGAAACGATCCAGCTAATTTTTTCATCTCATCACCTCTGACAACCTTCTACTTCACCTTATGTACAAGCAGAGGAAATCAGAAGCAAAAAACATAATTCTTACGGAATCCAACTAATTCTGTGGGTAGTAGAGTACCTACTAAAAAGGGCAGACGCAACGGATGCGACTGCCCTTTTTTAGTTTATAGTGATTGATCATCTATTCCATTTAGCCATTGTCTGATCGGTTCAATGACTTTTTCAACTGTTCCTTCCTGGAATGGAGAATCGAGTTTAGCTGCTTCTACAAGCCCGGTGAATGAAAGGCTCCCTCCCAGTTTACAAAGGTCAACATAGTCATCCCACGCTTCCTCACGATTAAGATTCATCTTCTTCCAGAATTGGAATGCACAAATTTGAGCCAATGTATAATCGATGTAATAGAATGGTGAATTATAAATATGGGATTGGCGCTGCCAGAATCCCCCATTTTCCAAGTACGAAATATGATCGTAGTCCTTATGAGGAAGGTATTCCTTTTCAATTTTTCTCCAGGCGGCATTCCGTTCAGACGGGGAAGCTTCAGGGTTCTCATACACAAAATGCTGGAACTCATCAACTGCGACCCCGTAAGGAAGGAATTGCAGTGCTTCACTTAAATGTGAAAATTGATACTTGTCTGTATCTTCTTCGAAGAAATAATTCATCCATGGCCAGGTGAAGAACTCCATGCTCATGGAATGAATTTCACACGCTTCATACGTTGGCCAAATATATTCAGGGATATCGAATCCTCTGCTGGAGTAAACTTGGAACGCATGACCTGCTTCATGAGTCAATACATCAATATCCCCTGAGGTCCCATTGAAATTCGAGAAGATGTAAGGAGACTCATGGTTTGCAATATACGTGCAGTAGCCGCCTCCAGCTTTTCCTTTCTTCGCTTCAAGATCCATGAGATCATGCTCAATCATGAAATCAAAGAATTCCTTTGTTTCCAGTGACAGCTCTTCGTACATCTTTTTGCCATTATCTATGATCCACTGAGGACTTCCCTTAGGAACCGCGTTTCCGGAAGTAAACTTAAAGCCTTCGTCATAAAACTTCATGGAAACTATCCCAATGCGCTTTCCTTGTCTTTCTTTGAGTTCAGTAGCCAGAGGAACGATATGTTTCTTCACTTGATCGCGGAATACCTTTACCATATCAGGCGTATAATCCGTTCTCGTCATGCGATAGTATCCTAGTTCAACAAAATTCTTATACCCTAATGTAGTAGCAATCTTGTGACGCAACTTGACTAACTCATCAAACAAACGATCCAATTCTTCTTGATTCTCTTCAAAGAAAGCAACGGTTGCTTGAGCGGCCCCTCTTCTTGTTTCCCGATTTACAGATTGTGTGAAAGGGCCCATCTGAGCCAATGTTCTTTCTTCCCCATCGAATGGAATCTTTGCAGACGCCATCAGCTTTGTATATTGGGAAGATAACTTATTTTCCTTCTGTAGTAGAGTCACGATGTCAGGAGAAAAAGTCTTTATTTCACTTTCTGCCAGAGCAAATAGCTGCTTTCCCCACTTTTCTTCTAATTCTTTACGAAAAGGAGAGTTTACGAGTTCCTCGTAATATTCCGTCACCATCCCGTGAACCTCCGGCATCATTTCATCAATATAATCCTGCTCCCTTTTGTAAAACTCATCATTGGTATCGATAGAATGCCGGATATAACATATATTTTGCATGGTATCGATGTTCAGACGTATATCATTCAGTTCCTTCATGACATTCACCTGTTCCTGTACATTGGACGCAGACTTGAATTTCCCAAGCAATTGTTGGAAAACAGGTTTTACCTCTTCTAAATTAGGTCTTTCATATGTAAACTGATCAAACTTCATTCCATTGCCTCCTCATAAAATAATCCCGATTATAGTTATTCGACTTATGATAGAGATTCTCCTGTTTATTGTAAAATCGAATTTCAATAAATAGAATTAATGGAACCGATGTAAAAAGGGCGTGCTTTTAAGACAAAATAAAAGCCCCATCTTATGAAAGACGGGGCACAGGAATCGACTCAATATGACAAGTCTTTAATCGATAATCCTAATTTCTTCAACATCTCTATCGTTTCTTTCTTCTCATCAGGAGATAGAGCTGACATCAGTTCATGAATTCGATTTTCGTGATTGGGGAATATCTCATCAATTAACTTTCTGCCGCTTTCTGTTATTTGAGCATAGGTAACCCGACGGTCCTTTGGACAAGCATTGCGCTTTAAGTAGCCCTTTTGTTCAAGCTTATCCACTACATAGGTAATGCTGCCGGAGGCTAATAGAATCTTTCCGCCAATTTGTTGCAAAGGCTGATCTCCCTTATGATAAAGAAGCTCCAGGACGGCAAATTCAGTAGGGTTTAAACCGTTCTCCTGGATGTTTTTATTTATCTCTTCATTTAAGGCTTTGAAAGCTCTTGACAGGACAATGAAAAGCTTTAATGATTGTTTTGTGTCTGGAGTTTCGTTCATACCATTCATTCCTTTTAAATAAATATCTCAGTTTCAAAATATTATACAGATAAATCCTACCATTGTCAATCAAGAAGCACTGCTCAAAAGTTAATAAACGAAGGGCGTTACGCATATAGCGAACCGCCCTTCGTTTATTGAGATAACGACAAATTAAATTGATTGTCTTGGTTTAAATGTGGATATTGTTGGAGATGATTGTCTCTTGTAAACCTAGAATGGTGAGGGAAAACCTTGGTGAGTAGTCTCAAGAAGCAGTTCGTTTTAATAAGCTCTTAATGTATTGCCCAAATTCGTTTGATGTTTCCTGGAGGGTTAATGATACTACCTTATTTGTGCACTTTTCATAGTCGTTCAAAAGCTGATCTAATTGCTGACTGCATTTGATTGTCTCAGCTGCACATAATCCTAAACTCTCTCCCAACCCAATCATTTCTGAACGTTTCTGATTAATTCTCATTAATAACCACTTCTGTTTTAGTAGACGACCCATTTCTTATAAACTCCTTTTTAGCTCCTAGCCTTTATTAAGTTAAATCGTTACTTGAGCATTATCGCAAGTATTATCAGAAAAGTAAATAGATTCGCAAAACAAGACAAAATATCTAGTAATGTTTCTTAATTAGACATTTTCCGCCAAATTCTTCTCTATTAAAAACAAAAGGATAGACAATGGATTCCACTCTTGTCTACCCTAGCGTTCTATTAATAGATTGGGACCCAGCCTTCTTGTGTGACGAAAATACGGACGGCAACTACTTGCCTGTCTTCACTCAATGTAAAATAATGGCGGATGTTTTCAGGGACTGAAATTAAGTCACCCGGGTTTAGATGCACTTCAAAGAAATCACCATCATTTCCTTGAATGACAAATACACCATGACCGTTTACAATAAAACGGACTTCATCATCTGTGTGATGATGCTCCTGTTGAAAATTCCTTAAAAGCTCTTCAAGATTTGGTGTGCGCTCGGAAAGGGAGATCACATCCCAAGCCTGATATCCTCTTCGCTCTGAAATATCTTCAATCTCCTCTTTAAATGCCGACAGGATTTCCGCTTTATCATCTTCGTTTAAAGCGTATTGGTCCCTTAGACCTCCGTCCAGTTTTTCGATATTCCAATGTTCATAAATGACTCCCTGTTCACTTAAATACTTCACTACTTCTTCCTGATTATCAATGACTTGGTTTTTCCCTTGTATTTTGATTGTCGTCATATTCTGATTCCTCCTTTAGTAATTGGTCTCGTATTCGTTAAAGATAAAAGAGTCAGTTGATATTGAAATAAAAACTCACAAGCTTCCAATAGTTTCTTAGCTTCAAAACCGGTCCTTCCCCATACCGTAATCCCGTGATTTCGAATGAGCACTGCCCCTTTGTCTGATTTAATAAAGGACTGAAACTCCTCGGCAAGCGTCGGGATATGTGCATGATTACGAATGATTGGAATGGACAAAGAATCATCTTCCTCCCATTTATCCCACGCTTTAATTAATTCTTGGTTTCTAAATGTAACGACACCTTCATCCCCATACAGTTCACTGATCACATTATTCGCAACGGTATGGACGTGTAAGCTGCATCCTGCTGAGCTTTCTGTGAATACATGACTGTGGAGCAATGTTTCGGCAGACGGTCGTGCAGAAGTATCCCCGATGGCCTCACCACGAGCATTGACGAGCAGGAAATCTTCATCGGTCTGCTTCCTTTTATCCTTTCCACTTGCCGTAACCAGGAAAGTTGCAGGTAAAGAATTCACTCGTATCGCAAGATTCCCACTCGTTCCCATAAACCAATCCCTCTCTGCCAGTTCCTTTTTGATATCAGCGAGTTCTTCCCATTGAGATTGATAGGAATTCATATTTTCACTCCTTTTTCAATGACGTCCATACAATCGTGGAAGGATTCAAACGGATGATAGGGGATTCCTTTTTCTTCGCATGTATGTGCCAAATAGTCTCTGGCGATCACAGTATCTCCAAGCTTTGCCATTTCGATATCTGTGACAGAATCCCCTATCACAACGACCTCCGTATCTTCTGTTAAAGACAGCATCCTCAAGATAGAAGGCTTGCAGCATCCACAACCTTTACTTTCACAGTGATCATCACATGGATGTGGCCAATGAATCGCTATGGTTGAGTCGTTAAAGCTTGCTTCATTACAATAAACCCCATTAAAAGGCCCATATTCTTTTAGTAGAGGATGAACAAAAAAGTCAATTCCACCGCTAACGATATACAAAGGAATCTCCTGTTCATTTGTATAATCTACAAATTCCTTAAACCCTTTACGTATGACTGCTGTATCTAATAGATACTGAATCATTTCCTCTTTCTGTGATGAAGGAATAAGTGAAAACAGCTTGCTTACCCCTTCTTTAATAGACAACGACTGATTTAAGATGCCGTCTTTGATAGGTTCCCATTCTGGAGGAGCAAAGGATTTCATCAACGAGATGATATTATCGGTTTCTGTAATCGTGCCATCAAAATCACAGAAAATGACCGGACGCGTCACTATACGTTTACCTCCTCTCCCCACAGGGATAGTGCTTTACGGAGCTCACCATGGGTATCTGCTGCATCTGAGAGGGACTCTCCTCTTAACACTGCTTCAATTGCTTGGATGAATGCCTTTCCCCCTCCAATTGCCCCATCTGGGTGACCGTGGATGCCACCACCTGCATTAATGACACAATCTACACCAAAATCCTTCATCAAAAGCGGAACAAGCGCAGGATGAATGCCTGCTGAAGGCACGGGCAATACTCTTCTTAGATGGTCGTCATCCTTCGTTAGCTCATGGCTTACGGATAGAGCTTTGCTTTTCTCTAGTGCAACACTTCCGTATGGAGATGGAAATAAAGAAAAATCAGCTCCGGCCATTCTTAGGAATTTCCCTAACCAAAGAGAATAGCTCACACCATATGCAGGAGATGAAGCAACAGCACCTGCAAATGCAGGATGGGCCATAATAGGCAATCTGATGTCAGGGTCCTCCCTTAATTCCTGGAGAACATCCAGTCCGTAAGAGAATACATTGAATAAAAGGGCATGGGCTCCAAGCTCACGTGCTTTTCTTGCTTTATCACGTAATTCTGAAGTCCTTCCTGTCAGGTTTACAGCATACAATGTTTTCTTACCTGTCTCTTCATACAGCTCATGTAATACTCTTTTCCCTATACTGATCCTCTCAGTGAAAGGTGTCAGTGAATTATCAAAGAGAATCTCATCGTCTTTTACTACATCGACTCCCCCGAGAGCCTGTGCCCTTAATTGAGTTTCAAGGTAGGTAAGATCCCTGCCGATTACGCCTTTAAAAATGCTCATTAACAGGGGTCTGTCCTGTACACCCGTTAGCTCCCTGATTCCTTCTATTCCAAACCGTGGTCCAGGATAGGCTTTTTTCAAGTCACTGGAAAAAGCTATATCCAATAATTTCACTTCACCATCAAGGGAAAGCTTGCCGAATACCGTAGTAAGGATGGCCGGGATATCATTTGAATAATTATGACCGGGATAACCAATTTGTACCTTACCGCTCGTGCCATCATTACCTTCCCACTCTTCCACGGAAACGACTCTCCCCTTGTACTTGCGCAATTGATCCTGTTCCAGGAGAGGTAAGTCCGTCCATGAACCGACCGTCAATCCCAGAGCGATCCCCTCTGCCTTTTTCTCGAATGAACCACTCTTTCCCTTTAGGGCATATGTGGCAATCACTTCACTCATTGTTTTCCTGCCTCCTTTTAATAATTCTATTCTTAGCCTCAAGTTGATTTCATAAGTCTGGGCAAATAAAAAACCTCTTCCAAATAAGAAGAGGTTTGATAAAGTCACTCTTTCTTATCTGTCAGCATTATTGCTGCAAGAATTAGCACCGTGCTTGAATAAGTCGGTTGCCGGGCTTCATAGGGCTGGTCCCTCCGCCTGCTCTTGATAAGAATCTCATTATTCATTATTCATTATTTCAGTTGGATTATTGCACCAATTTCAACTTCTGTCAATCCCTTTTATGGAATAATTCTAAATTTTCTATACGTGAAATCGCTTCTTTTATACGCTCATTTGTGGTTAATAGACCTACACGTACATACCCTTCTCCGAATTCTCCAAAGCCTACACCCGGGGCTACAGCGACTTTGATTTTTTCAAGTAAATAAGTAGAGAACTCTACAGAGGTGAATCCCTCAGGTACTTTTAACCAGGCGAAGAAGGAACCTTGTGGAGCTTTTACATCCCACCCTATTCCCTGTAGTCCTGAGATTAATAGTTTTCTTCTTTCTTCGTATGTTGAAACCAGTGCATCTACACATTCCTGGGAACTTAAAAGGGCAGTGGTAGCCGCTTCTTGAATAGCACCGAACAGACTCACATATAGGTGATCTTGAAGGAGGTTGATCGCTTCTATGACACTCTTATTCCCTACTGCAAATCCCACTCTCCAGCCAGCCATATTATATGTTTTCGACAATGTATAAATCTCGATCCCCACATCCTTTGCTCCTTCTGTCTCCAAGAAGCTTATGGGCTTATTTCCATCAAACCCTATAGCTCCATAGGCAAAATCATGTACAACACAAATATCATTCAGATTGGCAAGAGTGACTGTTTCTTCAAAGAATGATTTTGTGGCGATCGCTCCAGTAGGGTTATTAGGGTAGTTCAGAAACATTAGCTTCGCATTTTCCAACTCATTACGGGAGTGTTCACGATAATCAGGCAGAAATCCATTCTCCTCTCGTAGAGGCATTTTAATCATACGTGCTTCTGCCAATGCTACTCCTGATAAATAATCGGGATAACCGGGATCGGGCACCAATACCCCATCACCAGGATTCAATAAACATTGAGGGATTTCAACTAACCCGGCCTTTCCTCCGAACAGCACAGCTACCTCTGTTTCCGGGTCTAATTCCACACCATATTCACGCAGGTAGAACGTAGCAATCGCCTCTTTAAAAGACGATAAGCCGCGAAATGGGGGATACTTATGATTGGAAGGTGAAGCTGCTGCTTCTGTCAGTTTTTCCACAATATGTTGAGGAGTCGGTTGATCCGGATTTCCCTGACCCAAATTAATGACATCATGCCCCTCATTGACCACAGCATTCACTGTTTTAGCGAGGGATGCGAAAAATTGTTCAGGTAATAAATCTAATCTTTTTGCCTTACCAAAGGTTTTCATATACTCACCCACTACATTTTTTGAAAATTAATTACTTTCAAATTCTAGTCACAAATGATATAACGGAAAATAAAGAATGTAAAGGATTAAATTCCAAAAGTACATAATGAGGTGAAAGAAATGATTCAAAAGATAGGTCTTGCACAAATGGATATTGTGTTCGGGGATCCCGAAAAAAACAAGCGAAAAGTAGAGACATGGGTTAAAAAAGCGAGTGACGACGGCTGTGATACGGTTGTACTCCCTGAACTGTGGACGACTGGATATGACCTTACAAGAATGGATGAAATCGCTGATGAAGGAGCAAAGGATTCAACCTCCTTCCTGTCTGCCCTATCAAAGAAATTTTCCATTCACATTGTAGGTGGATCTGTTGCACAGAAAACGCAGGATGGGGTGTCCAATACCCTTTTAGTTACGAATTCAAAAGGGGAGTTGGTGAAGAAGTATTCGAAACTTCATTTGTTTAAGCTAATGGATGAACATCATTATTTACTTCCTGGGCATGAAGATGGCATCTTCACCCTTCAAGACACAGAGATGGCGGGATTGATTTGTTACGATATCCGTTTCCCGGAATGGTTCAGAAAACAAGTTCTACTAGGCGCCAAGGTTGTTTATGTTGTAGCAGAGTGGCCGGCAGCACGAATTGATCACTGGCAGACCCTCTTAAGGGCAAGAGCGATTGAAAATCAATGCTTCGTGATTGCCTGCAACAGGGTGGGAAGCGACCCGAAGAATGAATTTGGGGGTTGTTCCCTCATCATTGATCCCTGGGGAGAAATTCTTTCAAAAGGATCACAAACGGAAGAATTGGTTTCATCCGAAATCAATTTACAGGAAGTAGATCGAGTCCGAAAACAGATTCCGATATTCCAGGATCGAAGACCGGATTTTTATTAGAAAGGTTATTTTTTAAAAAAATAAGTTGACATGGAAAATACTTCGATGGTACTATTCAAATCAAATGAAACATTCTGAAAGTTTAATTAAATAGTTTACGCAACTCTTATCAAGAGCTGGCTGAGGGATTTGGCCCTATGAAGCCCAGCAACCGACCATAATTCCGTTGTAAAACGGGGCGCAGCATGCGCCGGATTGAATATCCACTAAGGCACGGTGCTAATTCCAACAGAAAGATAGTCTTTCTGAGAGATAAGAGGCGACGAAGATACCTTCTTCAAGCCTCTTTCGAACATGGAAAGAGGCTTTTCTTATGCCACGGAAAAGCCTCCACCACACAGTCTTCAAGGTGACTGTACTATAAGGAGGAACGACAATGGCGATTACGAAACTCAATGCATATCAACCACTAACTGAACAGGCGGCAATTGCACTGGCGATTCGCTTAAGAATTTTTGAAGACGGAACTATCTTAACGTGTGAAGAAATAGGAGACGGGAATTTAAATCTGGTCTTTCGTGTATTAGAACGGGAAACAGGTAAAGGAATCATCATCAAACAAGCCCTTCCATATGCGAAGGTTGTAGGCGAAAGCTGGCCGTTGACAATCGAACGGGCAAGAATAGAAGCGAGTGCCCTTAAGCTTCAGCACTCATTTGTAGGGGATCTCGTTCCTGAAGTGTACTACTCTGATCCGACACTTGCGATTACAGTCATGGAAGATTTGAGTGCTCTGACCATTGCCCGGGCCGGCCTTATCAAAGGGGAAAAGTATCCCCGGCTCTCCCATGACATTGGAACATTTTTAGCAAATACCTTATATTTCACCTCTGATTATGCCCTTCATCCTTTTAAGAAAAAGGATTACGTGAAAGAATTTTCAAATCCTGAGCTGTGCAAAATCACTGAAGACCTTGTATTCACGGATCCATTTTTCAACAGCGAAACCAATGAATTTGAAGAAGAGCTTTCCCGGGACGTCCAACATTTATGGGATGATTTCACATTGAAACTCGAAGTGGCGAAATTGAAAAAGAGCTTTCTTACTGAAGGAGAGGCACTTCTTCATGGAGATCTTCATACGGGAAGCATCTTTGTAGATAAGAATCAAACCAAAGTGATTGATCCCGAGTTTGCTTTTTATGGACCGATCGGCTTTGATATAGGACAGTTCATTGCCAACCTTATTTTCCAGGCCGTTTCAAACCCTGAAGAGAAGGAAACGGTTCTCTATCACATTGAGAATACCTGGAACGTCTTTTCCACTCTTTTCTCCATGCATTGGAAGGAAAGCGGAGACGCCTACACGAAAGTGAATGGCTACCTTGAATACGTATTGGAAAAGAGCTTTCAAGACAGCATCGGTTTTGCAGGATGTGAATGCATCAGAAGAACGATCGGCCTCGCTCATGTTGAAGATCTGGATGGAATCCCGGATAAAGAACGAAGATTAAAGGCAAAACGGACCTGCTTGACACTTGGTAAGGAACTGATTATAAAACGAAAACAGATTCATTCGATCGAAGAGCTTCTGTCTGTATTGAAATCCCATTCTGAATAACCAAAAGGAGACTATCATGACACAAACTTTGACCATTCCAACCTCACTAGAGTGGCATGAAGATTATTTACTGATTCTTAATCAACAAAAACTTCCTAACATAGTGGAATACATTAAACTGACGACCATTGAAGAGTATTATGATGCAATTATCACATTAAAAGTGAGAGGTGCACCTGCCATTGGCATCACGGCTGCTTATGGTATAGCCCAGTCTGCATGTCAGTATGAAGTTCAAACGTTAGAAGAATTCATCGACCTGTTTCAACGTGACAAAAAATATCTCGCCGATTCACGCCCTACAGCAGTCAACCTGATTTGGGCTTTGAACCGTTTAGAAAAGGTATTGGAGAATGTTTCTTCTGTTAATGAAGCTAGGACCAATTTACTCCACGCTGCCATCCAGCTTCATGCAGAAGACGAGGCAGTGTGCCGCCTTATTGGGGAAAATGGATTGAGTGTATTGAAGGATAAACAAATCGTAATGACCATCTGTAATGCCGGGTCCATTGCAACGAGTAAATACGGCACTGCATTGGCCCCTTTTCATTTAGGAAGGGAAAAAGGGAAATCGTTTCAGGTTTATGCATGTGAGACACGGCCCGTTCTGCAAGGAGCCCGCCTGACCGCTTGGGAGTTACAACAATCAGGGGTAGATGTCACCCTCATCACAGATAGCATGGCTGCCCATACCATGAAAGAAAAAGGCGTAGAAGCTGTCATTGTCGGGGCTGACCGGATTTCTGCCAACGGGGATACTGCAAATAAAATCGGAACGTCCATGCTTGCCATTTTGTGTAAACATTTCAATATACCCTTTTATGTGGCTGCTCCCACTTCCACTTTCGATCTATCCAGCTTTAACGGAAACGATATTCCCATTGAAGAGCGGAACAGGGAAGAGATCACAACGATTGCCGGAACGTTGATCGCTCCAGAAAACGTTTCTGTTTATAATCCTGCATTCGATGTTACTTCCCATGATCTGATTACCGGCATCATCACGGAAAAAGGTGTCCTGTACCCTCGCTTTGAGGAGAGTATTCAACAAACCATAGGTATTGAATAATAGCGAAAAGAAGAGCAAGAGATTCCTCCTGCTCTTCTTTTGCCTTTCATATTATTACTCATATAACTTTGTCGACGCCCACATTTCCCTCGGATTCACTTCATAAATGCTATTTTCCCGGTACATAAACTGATGAATGATAAACTCTCTTCTTAAGGTTGCAAAGTCTTCATGAAATTGCTGAATATATTCATTTAAATCTTTTTCCTTATACTTTTCTCCAACTTTTAATCCTTCCACCATATGTTCCAGGATGAATAATTTCTTTTTTTGTTGTGAAGGAATACTTTTGATTCGCCCATTTTTCTCCAGGAAATTATTCATCACTTTCTGTTTTTCTTTCATTAGTTTTTCTACCATGATACTGTCCCCTTTCTCTTCATGAGCAAACTGATGAAGAACACTCCCATGATGACTCAGAACTTTTTTATTTAAATGGTAGTAAACCGTGTTCTTCTCTCTTCGTGAATAAACAAGATTGCACTCTTTGAGTTTCGTTAGATGATGGGATATTGTCGGGGCGGTGAGCCCCAGTTTTCCCGCAATGGCTCCTACGTGCAAGCTCTCTGATGCCAGTAAATAGACAATCTTGATCCGGGTCGGATCCCCCATCGTTTTATGAAAAGCTACCTGCTTATTTAATTGCAACAGGTCTCCCCCTCCCTATTTAGATCATCATCTAATTAGATAATAATCTAAATAGAGGAATAAATCAATCACTAATAATAAACAGGCATTCTCCCTATGGAAAGTGCCTGTTACTGAATCTATTTTTCAAATGACAGTAAGGTTTCTTTCTTATCCACCTGCTTACCGGCATAGCCTGTAAGAGTATTATTCTTTCCGATGACACGGTGACACGGAATGATGATGGGGAATCGATTGGCTTTATTCGCTTGCCCTACTGCCCTGACAGCTTTAGGTCTTTGGATTGCTTCGGCTACATCCTGGTAAGACCTGGTTTCACCAAATGGAATCTGTTGCAGGGTGTTCCATACTTCCTTCTGAAAAGCGGTTCCCTCTATCTTTAGAGGGAGATCGAATTCTCTTCTCTTCCCCTTAAAAAATTCTATGATCTGCTCTTTTGCTCTTAGTAATATTGGATTCTCGGCATAAAGATCCCCTCGTGAATCATTTTCTAAAAACTGTACCGAAATTAGATGGCTCTGATCCGCTTGTAGTTCTAACTTTCCAATCGGACTCTCCATTATAATAGAATCGTATGACAATATGCAGGACTCCTTTACGATTTAGGGAGATAGATGTGGAAAATGGTTCCTTCTCCAACGATACTTTCAACCTGAACGCTTCCTTTATGCTCTTTTATAATTTTAAAGCTTACCATCAGACCAAGTCCAGTTCCCCGTTCCTTCGTTGTGTAAAAAGGTTCACCAAGCTTTTTAATTTTATCCTTTGAAATCCCGCCACCCTGGTCTTTTATACGAATGTGAATCATTTCATCATCCGCTTCTTGAATTCCGATGGAAATGAATCCTCCATCCGTCATGACTTCAATCGCATTCTTGATGACATTAATGAATACCTGCTTTAACTGATTGGGCTCTGCTATGATGGTTGGGAGGTCCGCTTGGTAACTCTCCTCATACTGCACGTTATGCATGACTGCCTGAGCACTTAATAGTTCAACGGTATCTTTCATGATCCTGATTAAATTCGTTTCTTGATATTGAATCGCCTGTGGCTTTGCTAATACTAGAAACTCGGTAATGATGGATTCAATACGCTGAAACTCAGAAGTAATTACATTAAAATACATCTCATGATCTTGACCCACACTATTTTCCAACAATTGAATAAAGCCTTTTAGGGCGGTCATTGGATTTCTGATTTCATGGGCAATCCCTGCAGCAAGCTCCCCTACTACACTCAATGTATCTGACTTTCTCAACTGCTCTTGCATTTCTATTTGTTCCGTGATGTCACGAATGATCGTTAGATTTAAATTAGAGAGTAAATTGTATTTGGATGACAGTTCAATGTATTGAAGCTTCTCCCTATGAGAAGTCAACGTTTGTAGAAACGTCGCCTGCCCGTCTTCTTTCAATTGTTGTAAGTATTCATCATATGATTCTTCACCGGGATCTATATTCAATATTTCACGTACATCTTTACCTATTAAGTGATCTTTCTCGATACCAATGATCCTACTCACTTCAGGATTTGCATCCACGACAACATAATTGTGATTGGTAAGAATCAGTCCGTCCAGTGAACCTTCGAAAATCTTCCTGAACCTCTCCTCGCTTTCCCGTAGTTCCTTTTCCATTTGATAACGCTCACTGACATTCCTGAAGATCGTCATGTTATACCCATCAACGGAATGAAGCTTAGAGGTGAATTCCAAATGCTTCAACTGGTTGTTGGGCATTAGAAACAATACTTCATCCCTTACTGCACCGCTTCTGTTTAACTGTTCCATGACTAAATCAAACTTTTGGCTTTCAAGGGGATATACAAAATCCCTTATCCTCTTCGAAAGAAGCTCTGAAAGGGAGCATTCAAAGATCTTCAGGGCAGAAGAGTTCGCTTTAAGTACCCTGCCATCCTGATCCCATAACACGATCGCATCAATCGCTTCTTCAAATAAACCTTTAAACAATTCTTCGTTTCGTTTTAATTGTATCTCCATTTGCCTCTTCTCGGTTACATCCCTAAGGATGGCCATATGAAGCTTGTGATGCACATACGGACTTGTCGTAAATTCCACAATTGAAATGCTGTGTGATTTTTTTATTGGAATTTCCCCACGGGCTTTTTTGTTTTGAGAAATCAGTTCTTTTATCTTTTCAACCTTATAATGCGCACTTTCAGGGATGAATGAGCTTATGTTCCTGTTTGTGATCTCATCCTTTTCCAATCCGACTTGTGAACTGAATGCCTGATTCACGTCGTTAATATTTCCTTCTATATCAAAGAGAACGATTCCTTCTGATGCATTTTGAAAAATATTCGATAACAAATGGACATTCATATGATCTTTTCGCTCTTTTTCCTTTAGTGCCGTTACATCTTTGAAATACAGATAGGCATTAGGAGAAATGGTCGATTTTTTAAGCAATAGTTCAATATGGATGATTTTCTTATCACTAATATTCATTAGGGTTTCATCTTCAAGGTTCTTTCCTGTTTCCATTACTTCCTTATAATGAGCAACAATCGGGGCCGGAACAGAAGAAAAAAAGTTACTGAACAGTGTGCCTACAATCCTTTCTTTCACGGTCTGTAGAGTTTCACATGCTTCTCCATTGGCAAAGACAATTTTCAACTCTTTATTGATCACGAACATCGGCATGGGTGATGCTAAGCATATTTCCCTATCGACGGGATGACATTCTTCCTTATTCAGCTCTTTCTGCAATTCACTACTATTAGTCATTTCCTCATCCCCCTATTATTTTAAAAGACGACTATTGGCTCAGGTCATTATAGAGTTCGCATAGCTTCCCATGCTTTTGGTGATAATTAACAGTGAAATTCATGTTTTACTCATTGTATCCTAGGGTAAGAATGAATTAGGATAAATCTATTCTAAGAGATGGTGAAGATATGAAACAGCGTGACTATTACTTCGACAATGCCAAATTCATTTTGATCTTCCTGGTTGTATTTGGACATTTGATCCGGTCCTATATAGAAAGCGATCCATTTATCCTTTCTCTGTACAAAACGATCTACACCTTCCACATGCCAGCCTTCATTCTTGTGGCGGGGTTTTTCGCAAAAGGATTTTATAAAAAGGGATATATTCAAAAACTGGCGAAAAAGTTAATACTTCCTTACATTGTGTTTCAATTGATCTACACGGTGTACTACTATTTTCTTTATCAAAAATCAACATTTGAAGTGGATCCCCTTAATCCGCACTGGTCATTATGGTTCCTCATCAGCTTATTCTGTTGGAACGCATTATTGTATGTTTTCATCAAGTGGTTTAAGTTCAAGCCCGGCGTCGGATTGGCAATCGCTTTTTCCATCGGGCTGCTCGTAGGATTTGCTGATGTGATTTCAAACTATCTAAGCCTGTCCAGAACATTTGTTTTCTTTCCGATTTTCCTGATGGGCTATTATTTGGAAAAGGAGCACTTCGAATATTTTAAAACGAGTAAAGCACGTATAGTGGCAGGTACATTATTTGTTCTCGTATTTTTAGGAATGTATTTCATCCCTGAATTCTCCGATAAATGGTTACTTGGCTCTAAGCCGTATGGAGACCTTGAAGGGAACAACGCCATTAGTTTAGCGGTCAGGGCATTTGTTTACCTGCTGAATGTTGTGATGATCTTTAGCTTCTTTACCTTTGTCCCTACGAAAAGACAGTTCTTCACTAAATGGGGCAAAAATACGCTATATGTATACTTGCTGCACGGCTTCCTTATCCGCTTATTCCGGGAAAGCCAGCTGAAGGATACAATTGATCCCACTACGAGTTTATTGGTCTTACTCGGTGTATCATTGGTTCTGACAATGATTTTCTCGACAAAGTTTTTCACAAGCATAACGCAACCGATAGTGGAGTTTAAGTCAACCAAACTCCAGAAACTTCTATCAAAAAGAGAAATGAAAACAAGATAAACCTCACTAGAAAGGGCTGACCCAATAGCAGACACGGGTCAGTCCCTTTTCATGAGTATCTATTCTCTTATGGTATACATCGATCATCTTCTACACAATTTTCAAAAAACTATCTATTTTATTATAGTATTCGTAACTTTTCCTTAAATTCCTTCTAATAGTTACAATAAATTTAAATTCATTCCAGACAAACATTGAGCTTTCTCTCTTCCTTAGATAAAATGATAATCAGTACTGTTTATATTAGATGTACGAACAACTCGTATATTTTGGAAAATATGGTTTACAATGGTTCACATGGTCCACCAAGTGAGCTTAGTATAAAAGGAGCTTATTTATGAAGAAAGTCGTTTTAAGTACGTTAAATGCAAAATATATTCACACCAATCTGGCCATTCGTTGTCTGAAGGCTTTTGCAGAGCCCGAACATGAGATAGAATTGGCTGAATACACCATTAAGGATCCCACACTTAACATCGCTAGTGACTTGTTCTCGAAAAAGCCTGATATTATAGGATTCAGCTGTTACATTTGGAATATCGAAGAGACGATCAAAGTGATCAAGATCCTTCGTAAAATCCTGCCTGAAGTAACCATCGTCCTTGGAGGTCCGGAAGTCACATATGATGTTCCCTACTGGCTGGAGCGGTTGGAAGACGTTGACTTTATCGTTATCGGTGAAGGGGAAGAATCCTTTAAGCAGTTATTGGATGAACTGAATGGTGACAGGGACTTTTCAAAGGTCCATGGAGTGGCTTACTTAGAAGATGGAAAGCCGGTCATCAAACCACAGCAGAATAAAATTGACTTAAGGGAAGTACCTTCACCGTTTCGCTTTCAAGAAGACCTGCCTCAATTGGGGAAAAGGGTGACATATATCGAGACAAGCAGAGGCTGCCCATTCCGTTGTCAATTCTGTCTCTCTTCGATCGAAGTGGGTGTACGTTACTTTGACAGGGAAAAGGTAAAAGATGACATTCGATTCTTAATGAAAAATGGTGCAAAAACCATTAAATTTGTGGATCGTACGTTCAATATCAGCCGAAGCTACGCCATGGAAATGTTTCAATTTCTAATCGACGAACACTTGCCTGGAACCGTCTTTCAATTTGAAATCACAGCAGACATCATGAGACCGGAAGTCATTGAATTCCTGAACGAAAATGCCCCAGCAGGGTTATTTCGCTTTGAAATAGGAATCCAATCAACAAATGACGAAACGAATGATCTTGTGATGAGAAAACAAAATTACTCGAAACTGACGAGAACCGTTACGATGGTCAAGGATGGCGGAAAGATCGATCAGCATCTGGATTTGATTGCCGGTCTGCCTGAAGAGGATTACAATTCATTCCGGAAAACCTTTAATGATGTATTTGAACTGCGTCCAGAGGAACTTCAATTAGGATTCCTGAAGATGCTTCGTGGTACGGGCTTAAGGATTCGTGCAAACGACCATCAATATACGTACATGGACCATTCACCTTATGAGATCCTCGGTAACAATGTATTATCCTTTGATGATATCGTCAGAATCAAACAGGTTGAAGATGTATTAGAAAAGTATTGGAATGATCATCGTATGGACCGGACCATCGAATATCTGGTGACAGAATGCTTTGAAACACCATTTGACTTCTTCCAACTATTCGGCTCCTACTGGGAAACCCGTGGTTGGTCAAGAATAGGACATCAACTGGAGGACTTGTTTAAAAGACTGCATGAGTTTTTATATACAGAAACAAGCTACAACATTTCGATTATTGAAAGCCTAATGAAATTGGATTATTTAGAGAATCAGAAGTACAAACCAAGAAAGCCTTGGTGGACACATGAAATGACGAAACAAGAAAGGTCTGCTATTTATCAAACCTTACTGGCACAACCCTCCATCGCAGGTGAATCGTTCGTTCGGCTAAACTTAAATGAAAAAGAATTGTATAAGCATACACTCCTTGAAACGATTAAGTCTAAGGATGGACAAGATCAATATGTATTGGCTTACTTTGAGCCAGCAACAGGTCAATCTACCGTATTTGAGTTTGGCCGACAATCTGTTTCACTATAGACAAGAAAAAATGTTAAGCGGTTCGCTTAACATTTTTTCTTGTCTTCTTTAGTTTTTGGCTGTTTTTGTGTCACTTCCAAAATCTTAGCCGCATTAACATCTCCAAATTCCTGACCAAACTCTTCACGGAAAGATTGTTTTTTATCCTTCATCAGCTTCTACCCTTCATCCCTTTAGAAGAGTTTCTATTCTTACCCTTCGCTGGATCTTCTCCTTGTGAGAATTCAGCGGAGAATTCTGCCTCTTGTTTATTCTTTAAAGGTGTTTGATTGTTCTTTTCAGCAGCATTATACTGAGCTTTACGTTTCATCATTTACTCATCTCCTTTGTAACCTTACTTTCCCCTCCAAATACTCTTTCCATTCCACAAGATATGGTTTAGGCTGCGAAAGGTATTCCATTACTAGAAGAAAAAGTCTGAATAAATGAAGCATTTAACCAAAAACTATGCAAAAATGCTAAATGAGGATATAACATGATACTTGTCTTCTTATTTTGTTACGCTCTCCTTGGATGGAAATTCGGGAATTGGAAAGATTTTTACAGATATTATCCAACATTGTTGTTTTTTATTATTGGAGATCTACTTTCCCAGTTTCTTTTGTATGACTACTCTATGTGGAAATTCCATGCAGTTACACCATTCGGCGACCACATCAACCTGAATCATACGATCATTTCGCTATGTAAAATGGTTGTTCAATACACCTCAACCATTTCCATCTTTATCGGCAGGCTCCCCTCAACATACCGGGGAAAACTAGCCTGGATACTATTGTGGACCGTTATTTATGGTGTGACGGAAGGCTTATCTTATGTACTTGGGATGATGACTTATCACAACGGCTGGCATTTGGGATGGGATATTCTATTTAATATCATGATGTTCACCGTACTCATTGTCCATCATAAAAACCCTATTGTAGGATGGATCATAACCTTTCCCATCATTCTCTTCCTTTGGATTTACTTTGATGTCCCCTATTCTGTGCTCAAATAAAAAAACGATGCGCATGCATCGTTTTTTTATCCTATAATGACTCTTTCCTTTGGATAATGATATTTGGTTGTTTTCTCTTTTCCACCTATCATAAACAAGAAGGATAGAATGCCGACACGTCCTATAAACATGAGTGCTATAATCACGCTCTTTCCAATTGAAGAAAGATCAGAAGTGATTCCCAATGATAAACCTGTGGTTCCAAAGGCTGAAGCAACTTCAAATATTATTTCTATCAGACTGTGATCTTCTGTAATCGTCAGGATAACGACCGACACAAAACACATAAGGACAGCCACCATCGTAACGACTAGAGACTTAATGATGTCCTGTTCATGTACTTCCCTTCTAAAAACCTTGATTGTTTTATTTCCCCTGGCGAAGTGGAATAAGAACAAAATATTCAGGGCAAAGGTTGTTGTCCTAATTCCCCCCCCCACTGAGCTTGGAGATGCCCCAATGAACATTAACGCACTCAATACCAGTAATGTAGGAGTTGAAAACTCTGCTACATTCATGGTCGCAAGACCTCCACTCCTCGTCGATGAAGATTGAAAGAGGGAGTAAAAGAAAGATTCATGCCAAGTCATACCTGAAAAGAATCGATCATATTCGAACAACCATATAACCAACGTACCGAAAATTAATAATATACCGAATGTTATGGTCGTAATTTTAGTGAATAGTGAGAAATGATGCTTGCTTCTTTGCTTGTTCAATAAATAGTCTTTTGTCTCGATTAATACCGGAAATCCAATTGCCCCTAAAGTGAGCAAGATGATTGTGATGAATTGGACAAAATAGTCATTTTTAAAAGGTATGAGTGACTGACCAGTTATATCAAAACCAGCGTTAGTCGTAGCACTTACCGAGGCAAATAGTCCGTGTGTAAATGCTTCCTGCCAGCTTGGATAGTAACTCAGGAAATAGACCCCTAATATAAACGCACCGACTAATTCAATCACAATGATGAGTAATAATATTTGTTTTAATAGATGAACAAGACCTGACAAGTTGGATTGATTTTGATCCATCATAATCAATCGTCGTTCTTTCAAACCAATTTTCTTTCCTACCAGGAGCCAGAAAAAAGTTCCAAGAGTCATGATTCCAATTCCACCGAACTGTAAAACAAATATCAGTAAGAAAATTCCTACTGTGTTAAACGTATCCGCAGTACTAACAACCGTCAAACCGGTTACGCTCACGGCACTGACGGAAGTGAAAATAGCATCAATAAAACTCCACTCTGCCCCGGGTTTATGGGCAAATGGTAAGCTCAAAAGAATCGTTGCCACAGTCACAGCGATAAGATAGAAGGTCACAATGACTTGAGCCGGAGTCAATTTATTCAAGTTTAATCTAAGTTTATACCACATATATGTATTTCCCTTTCAAGGTTATTTCCTTTTCTATCTTAATGAATATGTACGAAGAATGAAAGGAAAAATGGGTAATTTCCTATATGTTTATTCTTTCTTTAAGGAAAGAAGCTTAAACCACCAAGTATCCGTGATATTTCCTCCCATACAAACTATACAATTTCGGCGAAATATTACCATTCATGTTCGAAGAATTAAGACAAATAATAGTACTACAGAAACATCATTGTTTCAAGTCTACTACTAAGGAGGAAACAACCATGGCTAGAAGCAGTAATAAATTACTCGTTCCTGGTGTTGAACAATACCTTGATCAAGTGAAATATGAAATCGCTCAAGAGTTTGGTGTGACACTCGGATCAGATACAGTAGCTCGCTCTAACGGATCCGTTGGAGGAGAGATTACAAAACGACTGGTTAAACAAGCTCAATCTCAACTTTCCGGACAACAAACTAAATAATTTTGGCTTGGGGTAGCTGGATTCACCAGCTACCCTTAAAAATGAGAACGACCCATTTAATAAATGGGCCGCTGTTTATTAGTCTCTATCTTTTTTATTCTCTTTTCTTTCTTGATGATCATTTTTCTTTTCATTGTTATTCTTTTCGTGATTATTACGGTTTTCATTGCCTCTTGATTGATCTTTATCACCCTGTTTAGAAGAACCATTGTGTCTCCCATTGGACTCATTCCTTTTGTGGTGGTCAGAGGAATTGCCTTTGTCCTGGGATTGTGCAGGTTTTTCTTGAGGCTTATTTTCATTTGGAAGGGGTTTATTATTTTTTGGATGGTTCTCAGGTTTCGCTGGTTTCTGCTTCTTCTCTTCAGATGGTAACTTCACATTGTGATTCTCAACCTTTGAATTCTCCTCTTTCTTCATTCCCTCATTGAGCACATCTTGGTCTTTACTATCTTCTTTAGGATTCCCTGCTGGTTTCGGTGTATCAGCTTCTTCAGTTTCCTGTAATAAAGAGCCGGCAGTCATTCCTTTATCAGAAGCTTCTTCTCTCATTTCCTGTGATGTTTCTTTCACCGTAATGTTCATGTTGTGGTCGGTGCTGTATTCTTGAACAAACTTATTTATTTCAGCAACCAAATCATCTTCACGCTCACCATTTGAGTCCTCAATAAATGAAGAGGTGATAAGAACATTCTGATTCTCTTTTAAGTATCCCATTTCTTCACATAAGAGGAAGATTTCCTCTGTGACTTCACTTACATCCATGTTTTCCCAGCCGCCCAACTCTTCTAGAAGCACTTTAGCATCTTGATTGTAAGGGGTAATCTTTATCACCTGTTGTTTTTCATTAAGTGTCAATTCCATACTTGGGTTGATATCGACAGACACATAGGCATATGCCTGATTATTCTGTAAGAAACCACTTGAAAACAGGGTGAGGATGATGATTATGGTTGTTAATAATGCAGTCGATACTTTCCAATTCCATTTAAAAAATGGTTTGGCCATAGCAGATTCATGATGTAAAGGAAAGAATGGAATTTCTTCTCCTATTGTATAATGTTGATCGGGCTGCCTTCTTCCCGTCAGAAATTCCCCTTCTGACGTCATCATAACGAGGATATCACGTTTAATTTCCATAATGATCCCATTTTTCATATCTCTAACCGCCCTTTTAAGTAATCCCGTAAATACACATAATCTCCTATAAGAATAAGAGTAATGGCAATAATATATTTTCTATTTCTCTCAATTGTTTTTCTACTAACGTTTACCTGTTTCTCTAATTTTTTTATGGGTAATCGTTTCTTTTCCAGGAGGTACTCCAATAATTCTTTGGAATTTACCACAGTTTTAGCAATGTCAATGGCATTCAGTCTGGCATCTTCATGCTTAGGTGATTGTTCGACCAGCTCATGGAAGGATAATTTGAAGTGAGATAGATGTTCTTGGAAAGAGATGATTTCTTCACGCCTCTTCTTTCCTTCTTGCTGCTTTCCATATTCTTCAACAGAAACGATTTGCTCTATTGTTAAATTCGGGGTCTCTTCATCGTCCTCAACCAGACTCATGTCGATGCTCACATCCTGAAACTTTCCGTTTTTTCTGATATAATCTATTACTTTCCGTTTGATGATTACTTCAGAAAAACTAATGATGGATGACCCTCGCTGGTGATTATATTTTAAGATAGCGTCATGAAAGGCAATAAGACCGATGCTGAATTCATCATCACTTTCATAGATATACCGCTTGCAGACTGAAGATACTGTCTTTTTTATGAATGGCTTATAGTCTTCCAGAACTATGTTCAGTAATTGTTCATCACCATTTTGAATTCGTATTGCCATGTCTTCGAGCGTTTGCTTCTTCTTTTGTTTGGCTAGTAAAATTAGTAATACATTTAGCATCAGTCTCACTCCATCCTGCACACTATTATACTCATATGAAGTTGATATTAAAAGGATAATAGAGATGAAGGGGTACTGCTTAAGTAATCTTTACAGATGCACTCAACTCAGCAAATGAAAAATCACTTTAAGTGCAGCATCCCCTTCGAGACTGACGAATCATTAGAATTTCAGCCTAACCTGGAGCTATTGCCCTATACTCTTAGTCTTTATTGTGACCCTTGCCGTTTTCTTTACCGCTTTTACTGTTCTGACCCTGGTGTTCCTTCTGTTTTGAAGCTGGCTGATGCTGTTTCTTTTCTTCTTTAACATCATGACGAGCTTGTTTTTCCTCGTTTTTCATTTGTTTACGCGCTTCTATTGCTTCTTTTTTCTCTTGTTTTTGTTGTTGCTGTAATTCTTTCTTGGCTTCTTTTTCCACGTGCTGAACTTTTACTGGTGCAGTTTTTTCTGTTTCTACTTTCACCGTTGGAGTTGTCTCAGTTTTACTTCCATCTGTATTTTCATCAGTAGTTGTTTCGGGTGGTGCTGCTTCTTCAACCGGAGTTACAGAGTCTTCCTTCATCGATTCATCGGATTCTGTTTCTTCTTTAGCATTTGCTTTTTCCGTCCATTTTTCTTCTAGCTTTGCAAGCTTTTCGGCTAATTTCATATAACTTTTTTCAATGTTTTGTTGAAGGGCGGCTTTCGCTTTTGGGTTCTTCACTTTCTCCAGATTAGCTTTAAGTGCGATGATATTTTGCGACATTAATTCTTTCATTTCATCCGATATTCCTTCGGAATCTGATTCTTCTACAGTTCCTTCTTCATTTCTTTCTTTGTTTTTTTCCGTTTCAATATTTTCCTCTTCAGTATTCGATTCATCTGTAGTTTCGTCCTTTGTCTCTTCCATCGAATCATCGTTAGATGCTTCTTGGTTCTCACCGTGTGGTAATTCCTCTCCAGAGCGTTTAATCATTTCAATGGCATGATTGATTGCTTCGATGGCTTCCTCTTCTTTTCCTTCTTCAAATAAAGCTTCTACTTCAGCAAGCCTTTCTGCTGCATACTCTGCAAGTAGTTTTGCTTCTTTCGCATCATCCATCGTAAAGGCAAGCTTCACTTTCTCTAAAGCAAGCTTAGCAAAATAGAAGAAATCACCAGGAAGTAATGATGGGGTTTCAGTCTTTTCCAGTTTTTCAATTTCTGTTTTAGCAGAATCAATCATAGCTTCATCATTCACTGCAACGCCTGTACTGCCCTTTTGCTCAATTGTAACCGTGTCGAACGTTTTTTCATCGTTATTTGCATAAGCCAATGAACCTGAAAAGCTAATAGATCCTGCTACTAATACAGCTAAAGATGATTTCATTAATTTGGAATGTTTCGTCATATGTACACCTCGGAAGTTAAAGTTTTATTGGTCGATCGATCGCCTTATTAAAGGAGTTACGTTAAGAGATTTTTTTTTGAGGGGGTTTATACAAATAAAAATTGAAAAAGTTCTCAAAGAGGGACGGAATGGTAAGGGGAGGGTAGACATATGATTTCTCATAGTAAAAAAGCTAACGTGAATTTTTATCACGTTAGCTTTCGATTTTTCTTTATTCTGCTTTGGCTTCTGCTTTTGTTTCTGCTTTGGCCTCTTCCTGTTTTGCTTTCTTTCGTGATAATAAATATCCTCCAACTGATAAAAGGATTAAAACAGTCCAGAAGACGAGCTTCCATGGCTTTGATTCAGGGAAATGGTGATCCAGGATCGCCACATCAGGATGAGCAAGTGTAAAGACAGCAAGCTTAACCCCTACCCAACCGACGATTAAAAACGCCGCTGATTCCAATGTAGGATATTTCTCCAATAACTTCACAAACCATGTTGCAGCAAATCGCATGATCACCAGGCCGATGATTCCACCAAGGAACATAACGATAAACTGACCACCGTCAATTCCACCGACATCAAACCATCCGGTTGGCTGCAAAGTAACCGCTAAAGCTACGGCAGCTAACATGGAGTCAACTGCAAAAGCGATGTCTGCAAGCTCCACCTTTAAAACCGTCGTCCAGAAACCTGAGCCCTTGTTTGACTCGGACTCAACAATTCCTGTGTCTTTCCTCTTTTTAACAAAATGATGAATCGACACATAGAATAAATAGATTGCCCCGATGGCTTGAACCTGCCATACATTCACTAAGAACGAGATGAGAAATAGTGCAGCAAATCTAAATACAAATGCTCCTAATAGACCATAAAAGAGTGCTTTCTTTCTTTGCTCTACGGGCAGATGTTTAACCATGACCGCCATAACAACTGCATTATCGGCAGCCAGAATTCCTTCAAGACCAACAAGGATGAGCAGTACCCAACCATATTCCAATAACATTGAAGCATCCATTAATGTAAGTCCCTCCTATTTACACAGTTAGTTTTCCAATAGGCAAGGATTTTTATAAAATAAAAAGACCCTTGCCTAAATAAGGCAAAGGTCTTGCTGAGCATAATCGATTATGCCAACAAAGCCGATGGAATAATCCATGAACTGACGACTTTGTTTAGGTGTGTCACCTATAGCTACTCCCCTTTGACAGGTAGAAAACGTTTAAGTTGTATAGCCATATCTTACCTCATGAATGACGTTTCGTAAAGAGATAAAACTTAATGGATTCTGATGAGGATAGATCGAATGATTAGCCCAAGTACCACCCCGGGAATCACAAACAACATCGGCAGAAAGATAGGTCCGATAAATTCACCAAACAAATATACCTTAGGAGAGTACATCAAGCCAACGGTCACCATATACGCAGACAACACAAAAGGTAAAAATATATAAGGTTCTTCCTTGGTTTGAGCAAGCTTATAAGCATCCCACATTGCAAACATATAAAGACATGGATAAAACATTAACCATTGATAATCAATTACAGAAGCTGCTTTATGGGTTTCCCCTAAAAAACTATACATAATCCCTTGATTGAAGTTACTCTGGACATTGATGATAATCTCAAGAAGCACAAATAACGTTCCCTTAAACCAAAGTCCTACCAGCAATTGCGGAAAACCAGGGAGAGCAATGCTCCATAGAATTCCTTCTAATTTTGTAATAGAGGTTTTCATGGGCATCCCAGCAATTTGCCTTGAAGGAAATGAACTATAGGATGTATGTACCGGATTGGATATTGCGTAAGGGAAAATGACATCTTGAGAATCCTCCTATTGATGCTTCTCCCATTATTTTTACCATTTCCCTCCCAATTATTACGAGGATTATGACACTATCTAACATTCTTCATGAAAACTACATTAATTAATCTTCACATGTAATTTTTCGTTAGAGGAATGTTCAAGATAAAATTCAACCATTTTTTCAATTTGGCTTGAGAGGGTTGGGCATTGAATGTGAGATCCTCTTAAGTCTTCTTGAGCATATTGACAATTAAACCTTCCCTCAAGTGTAAAATAATCAAGCGCTTCACGTTCAACCCTCAAATATCTTCGTACAAACCGAAAGCCAAGTGCCCAATTGGAAAGAGATAAGGGAACTCTTCCCCGCGGCTGTTTCTTGTACATATGCCATAGAATCTGTTCATATACTTCGTTTACCGTAACTGGTTGTGGATCGGTAAGATGATAGGTTTTTCCTGTTCCGATCCCTTCGTGGCCGAGGTATATAGAAGCTCTGACGACATATTCGACGGGAACGATATTGATGAGGGCATTTCCTTCTCCGAGAAAGGGTATCCAAGGTAAAAAGGATAATCGCTTAAACATATTCATAATAAAATACGGACCATCAAATTTAACTGTCTCACCCGTCTTTGAACTTCCTTTAACGATACCGGGGCGGATGATGGTAATCGGCAGGATTTCCTTGAGTTCTTCCACTAATACCTCTGCTTCATACTTTGTCTTTTCGTAGAAATTATTAAAGCTGGGTGGATACTCAAGCTCCTTCTCATACACCTCTCCTTTACGTGTACCGGCCACAAACGCAGTAGAAAAATAAACGTATCTCTTTAATTGGTGAAGAGTTTTACAGAAAGAATTAACGTGTCGTGTTCCCTCGACATTTACTTTATATGCAAGATTTTCAGGCACGGCAAGATCATAGATGGCAGCTAAGTGCCAGACATACTCCACTGTTTCGCGTATTTCACCTATTTTTCCTTCTGACATTCCAAGATCCGGTTGTGTAATGTCTCCCTTCACTAAAATGAGGTCGGTTCCTTTGTTTCCTGCAAGCTTACCGGCTAATTCCTCTGCTTCTTCAGTCATAGTGTCTAAATGAAGCAAGTAGATCGTTGATGCCTTCTCTTGACTACTTAATTCTTCCACAATATTAAGACTCAAAAACCCTGGAAACCCCGTGATTAAATATTTCCCTTTCTTCATTTCGTTTCCCCCCGCCAAGGACTTCTTTCAAAATGGGTAATACAAAAAGCTAACCTGAAGTCTAATGTACCTGCTCGATATAAGGAGGTGACTACTTAGCTGTCAGGTTAGCTCGTTTGATTTTGACTATTCTTTATTACCGTATGCTTCAGGATTTCTCTTCATTCTTCTCGTTTCTTTATCAAAGAAACTATATACAATCGGAATGACATAAATCGTTAACAGTGTACTGCTTATTAACCCGCCAATGACGGCTATACCCATCGGCTGATTGATCTCAGTACCTTCACCGAGTCCCAGGGCAAGTGGTAACAGGCCAAGTATCGTCGTCAATGCGGTCATTAGTATCGGCCGTGCCCGGTCTTGAACTGCTTCAACAATACTATCAAAGCTATTGATTCCGGATTCTTTACGCTGGTTGATGTAATCGACAATCACAATCGCATTGTTTACAACAATGCCTGCCAGGACTATGACCCCAATAATCGCTGAAATGCTTATAGGTGTTTGAGTTACCGCCAGCGCTATTGCGACCCCGATGACCATTAGCGGCACTGTAAACATAATGACAAATGGATACTTAAATGATTCAAACTGTGCAGCCATGACCATATAGACAAGAACAATTGCCAGTCCCAGTGCAAGTGCCATATCGTCAATTGAGTCTTCCAGTAACTCCCTGTCACCACTGAATGAAACCAACGTCTCATTCGGGAGTTCCAATGATTCAATCTTCTCATCCACATCTTTCGAGATTGCGCCGAGATTGGTGGACGATGAATACTTCAAAGTGAATTGAACTGCGTGCTGCTGATCGATTCTTTGTATACTGACAGGACCATCTTCTATCGAGAAATCTACTACAGAATTTAATTGAATATACTTTCCTTGTCCGTTAGGGATAAGAAGTTTTTTTAGTGAGTCCAGATTCTCAGTAATATTACGGTCATATTGAACGAGGACATTTATTACATCAGACGTCTCTGTAACCATTTGAGTCGCCAATACACCTCGTGTTACGTCCTGTACAAGGGTGCCTATCTGAGCTGGTGCCAACCCTTGTTCGAGAGCTTTGTCACGGTTCACTTTCATTTGGACTTCTTTGACCGTTTCCATTTGATCCGTGGTCACTTCTGATACGTTTTCCATACCCTTCAAAGAATTGAATAATGCATCAACAGATTGATCCAATCGATTTGGATCTGTATCCCTTAAATTGAACGTCAGGGTTTGAGGACTAGAACCTGATGTGGACTGGAGGTTAAAAGAAATTTCCGATGAATCATTTACCTTTTTTGCAGCTTTCTCTATCTCAGGTTTTACTTCATCTGCAAAAGTGAATATGGATCTCCCACGATCTTCTAAAGGCTTCATTTTTACGTACACTTCAGCAATATTCCCTTTTGAACTTCCTCTAAAGGACTCTTCCTGAGTTGTACCGACCAGGCTAACAAAAACATCAACATCTTTTTCTTTTTCCAGCCTATCTTCAATTGCATTTACAACTTTGTTCGTCTCTTCCACGGATGCGCCATTTTCTAATTCGACTCTCATATTGAAAAACCCTTCATCCGTAGGAGGTAAAAACTGTGTTCCTACTGTCGTTAAGCCGAAACCGCCCGCGACAAGAGTAAGAGCCGTAATAAACAGGACGATGAATCTGTGACGAAGGGCCCATTTGACAGACCTGGCAAATGTTTTTCTGCTCTTTGAGCGCCTGCGCTTCGCTTCGAGATTTCCTTTAGGCTTCTTCAATAATCTGCTTGCCAACATCGGGATGACCGTTAAGGCTACAACGAGGGATGCTAATAAGCTAAATGAAATGGTCAAAGCAAATTCGGTAAATAATTCACCAAGCAAACCTGAAATAAAGACAACAGGTAAAAACACTGCAACTGTTGTTAGAGTAGATGCCGTAATGGCTCCACCCACTTCTTTGGCTCCGATACTCGCAGCCTCTCTAGGTGTTTTCCCAAGGGATAGGTGCCGGTAAATATTTTCAATTACAACAATGGCATTATCCACAAGCATTCCAATTCCAAGGGCAAGTGCTCCGAGAGTCATGATATTCAAAGCAAAGTCAGCAAAGAACATTAAGACAAATGTAACGATAACAGAATATGGAATCGCCACTCCGATGATTAACGGGCTCTTTACATTCTTCAGGAATAGAAATAGAACAAGCATGGCAAAAGCCCCACCAATGATAAGGGAATTTGCAATATTTCCTATCGCTTGGGTAATGTAGTCGCCCTGATCAAAGAGAATGTCCGCTTTGATTGATTTGTATTGGTCTTGTTGAAGTAGACGATCCAACTCATCTTGAAATGCTTTTGAAACAGAAGCCGTGTTTGCGTCGGATTGTTGTAACACACTAAACAGGATGGCAGATTCCTGATTGGCACGAGTGATCGTATTCGTGTCCTGTTGCTTTTTCTCAACAGTCGCCACTTCCCCTAGGGTAATCTTCTTACCATTTTGAGGATTCACTAGCAGCACCAATTTTTCCAGTTCATCCACGGATTGTAATTCACTCATAACACGGGTGGTTAAGGTTTGTCCATCAGTTTCTATGGTATCCCCAGGCGATGTTACATTATTTGCTCTAATCGTGTTAATAACGTCAGATTGACTTAGACGATTATCTTTCAGCGCTTGTTGATTTAATTCAATGACCACTTCATCCTGGAGTGAACCTGAAACGTTTACATTGGCCACTCCTTCAACCCGGGTTAATTCCAACTTCAAATTCTCTGATAGCGTTTTTAAATTACTTTCCTTACCCTCTTCACGTAACGAGAATTGAATGATTGGAAATTGGGCCGGATCGAACTTAAGAAACCTGGGATTATCCGCCCCATCTGGAAGTGGAGTTTGATCCATTCTTTGAAGTACATCATTTTCTATCTCATCAATGGAAGTTGTCCATGAAAATTCAAGGAGAATGAAGTTTGAGCCTTCCCTTGAAGTAGATTGGATGTTTTTCATTCCCGGTAAAGTGGACAAGCTTTCTTCCAGTGGCTTTGTCAACTTTTCCACCACTTCTTCAGGACTGGCGCCAGGATAATTGGTCACGACGACCCCAACTGGAGGATTTAGGTCAGGAATGAGCTTTAATGGGATTCGGAGGAGGGAAACTCCTCCAAGAATAAGAATGAGCAGCATTGTGACAATGGTGAATACAGGACGGCGTATGGAAAAATCACTGATTTTCAAACGGGCGCTCCCCTTTCTATATCTATATCGTTCACTACGGTTCGGAAGCAGTTAATGTTAACTATAGTCTCTTCAGGAAAATCCTTCAATATTAAACCTGCTACAAGAGAAAATGTTCACAAATTATTCACCTTGATAAATAAATACACCTAATTTGTAAACACTATTTTTATACTGAAACGTTAGGAGCATTAGCATGGCGAATTGGGTTCCATTTGTATCCCTTAGTCTTATCAGCATTATCCTGTTAATCATAATTGTCGTTAAGAACCGTCATATGTCTGCTCGGATTTTATTATTTTGGCTTTTCATTTCCGGCTTAGCTTATGTATTCGAGTATATCATCTTTGTTTTATTCAACAGCTATACGTATCATCCCCATATTTTATCGAATAATTACAATGACAGTGTGTTAGGATCGATTAGTTCTCAGGCATTTTCAGTGCCGATCGCACTCACGTATATTGTTGTATATCATTTAAAGGTGACTCGGATTGCCTTGATCATTGGTTTATTCTTTCTCATTGAAACATGGTTCACCTTTTCAAATTTTTACGAACACCATTGGTGGCAATCGTATTACACAACATTTTTCTTAATCATTTCTGTCATCCTGTCTAAAGCGTGGTGGAAACTTCTTGAAGATGATCCTAATCACTATGTACTATTCATTACCTTGTTTTTTGCTCTGTCGACTGTTTCTCTTTCATTTGCATGGATTCTTTCATCTCTTTTGAAACTATATATCATCCCATTGAATCATTTCTCTAATCCTACACGGGACTTGATTGCGGGAAATGCGATGTACATTTGGTTTACCACCTACTTTTATACACTGGTGATCTTCTTTAGAAATAAGGATAAGCAATATACACTGTTGACCATCCTTTTCCTGTTAACCATAGAAGTATTCATGGTCAAAGAAGGTGTGTTGCTGTTAAAGACCCCGATCATGATGATCGTCCTTCCCCTTTTTCATTTTTCTTTGATTGCAGTAGGCGGATATTATTACAATCATCATTTCCCGAATTATGTTGAAATCACACGAAAAGGACTGCCCTCTGGATAATTCATCTTTTAAAAAAAATTCGATGAATGACCAGGACAGTCCTTTTTTATTGGCACTTTTGTTTAAGATTTGCATTTAAGATGAGTGTAGGAAAAATCAGGGTCCGTTCCTTTCCGCTCTGTACTTCTACGTTTTGATTCCCTAATAACGGATAAACAACAAAAAAACTCCAATTGTAGATAGGTTGAGCGTTTGTTCCCTAAAACAAACTATCTACAAAGGATCATAAAATTAACCTCATTATAATAGCTCAGAAATTAGTTATTATTCAATGGTTATCGTTATTACACACCGAGGATTCAGCTTGTTTTTTTGACACTTTTTAGCTCTGTCACAAAAAACCTCCTAAAGATGGTGAGGGGAACTGTGTAGACTCCTGCGGAAGTACGGTCGTGCCGAGACCCCGGAGGCGAAGCTGAGGAGGATCGGCCGAACGTCCCCGGAAAGCAAAGCAGTTCCCCTCACCATCCAACTCACACTAATTGACAGAGCCCAAGCAGACTTTATGTTAATAAACAACAACCTTTGTGAAAAGAGCTTCTTATAAGATGTTAGTTTGATGCAATTGGATTCGTATCAGTTTGTTCTTTTTCAATGGTCCAGCCGGTAAATCCATAAAGAATGGTTATGATGGGAGAAATGAGACAAAAGATAGCAAACGGTAAATACTCTAGCGTTGCGACACCTAACACATCAGTTAAGAATATACCACATACACTCCAGGGTACTAACGGGTTAATGACCGTTCCAGCATCTTCCAAAGTCCGTGATAAGTTCTTGGGATGTAACCCAAGCTTCTTATATTGAGATTGAAAGGCTTCTCCAGTTAATAGGATGGACAGATACTGCTCCCCTACAACCAGGTTTATACCAATGGCCGATAGAGCCGTTGAAAGAATCGTTCTTCTTCCTGATTGAAGGATCGTTGAAACTTTATTAAGCAACACAGGAATAATACCGAGCTTAAATAATAATCCACCGAGGCTTAAAGAGAGAATGACAAGGGAAATCGTAAACATCATGCTGTTCACTCCTCCTCTTGTTAAAAGTGAGTCGATGGATTCCACCCCTGTTCTGGATTCAAATCCGGAAAATAACACCTGAAACAGTTCATTCAGTTTCAAAGATCCATGTAAGAACGAAAGGCTGATTGAGACAACTATATTGATCGCAAGCGTTAATAGTGCAGGGGTCTTAAATACGATGAGAACAATGAGTAATAATACAGGAACAAGACTGTACCAATGAATCAGACCTGTTTGATCCAAGCCATCCTGTAACGATTTCAGCTGTGTTAAATTGACATCACTTGTTTCCGGTGATAAAAACCCAAAAACGATGAGTGTAATAATGAATGCCGGGACGGTTGTCCAGGCCATATTACGAATATGAGTAAATAAATCTACCTTCACAATAGAAGAAGCAAGATTCGTTGTGTCTGATAATGGCGACATCTTATCTCCAAAAAAAGCTCCTGAAACAATTGCTCCTGCTGTGATACTCATGGACAGTCCCATCGCCTCACCGATTCCGATAAGTGCCACACCTATGGTTGCCGCCGTAGTCAATGAACTTCCAATCACGATGCCGCTTAAGGAAGTAAGCAAAAAGGCAATCGCATAAAAATGATTGGGTGATACAAATTCAAACCCATAAAACATCAAAGTGGGAATGGTTCCACTGATTAACCAACTGCTCACAAGAAGACCAATGAAGAAAAAGAGTAAAATAGCCCCTAAGCCACCTTGTGCCCCAATAATCATTCCCTGTTCAATCTCTTTGAATTTCACTTTGCGACTAAGCCCATACACCATCAAAAAGAAGAGTGATAGGATAATGGGAATATGAGGGACCGATTCGAGCCCAATTATACTGCCACTAATAATCCCCAGTACAGCGAGCAATATCACTGATGCTTCTATAACTTTTGGTTTATTTACGCTTTGAATGTTTAACATAGTAACACTTCCTTCTCTAAGTTGAAATTGATGAATTGGAATAGAAAGAACAACAAAAAGAACTCTCCTTCCCGAATAGGGACGAAGAGTTCTCCGCGTTACCACCCTAATTGAAATAAACCTATTGTCATACATTCCCACTATTCATTCACTACTATTCAAGAATAGTTGACAATTTGTTTATTCCCACTTCATAAAGGTTTGTCCCTGGATAAAGCCTCATCTACTTTGAGGATTTATAAGCAATGTAATTCAGAAATAATGGACCTAGGCTTACACCTGCCGCCTAGTCTCTGATTGCTGTCTGCCTATTTCCTACTGCGTTGCTCAAGACAAAGATATGTGATTGAACCGTTAAGAGTTCGAAAGGGTATCAGCCTCTTTCGTTCTTAAACGCTTTTAAGCACTAAAGTAATTATAGTAGTATTTTATCATCGTATATATATATGTCAATGATTTTCACTAAAAAAATGACCTCCTTTGTAAGAAAAGAGGTCATTTTAGCTATACAAATAGAGATTGTGTAAATGGTTCTTTTGCTTCACTAACAGGTTTTCCGATGTAATAACCTTGTGCATAATGAACACCGATTTTTTTACAAAATAGCAGTTCTTCTTTTCTCTCAACCCCTTCTGCTAATACAAGGATGTCCAACTCCCCGGCAATCTTCATGACCTTACGTAAAAACTCCTGTTTTTCTGCCACACTATCACAATGGTTGATAAAGGAACGATCAATTTTCACATAGTCAGGCTTAAGGAGAGTCAGCATTTCGACCGTGGCAAATCCGGATCCAACATCATCAAGCGCCACTTTCATTCCTTCCCGCTTATATACATCAAGGACAGATCTTAGATGCTCCACATCCTCAATTTTCTCTGTCTCCACCACTTCAAATACTAGATCTTCAGGATTTACCCCGAACTCGTTTACAATCTTGAAGGTATGACGTAAACAAAATTCCGGATTATAAATCGTGGAAGGAAGGAAATTAATGAAACTTTTAATACCAGGATTCACCTGACCTTCCCGGCATTCGATTGCCGATTTCCTTGCTTTCTGGTCTAACATGGAATGAAAGCCTGTGATTGTAGCAACTTCAAATAATTTTCCGGGATTTATCTTTTTGGAATGATCCCCTGCACGCAAGAGGGATTCATAACCAAAGAGACTGTAATCTCTTAAATCAATGATTGGTTGAAGATGACTGGTGAATTTTCCATCCTGAATCAACTCTACCATCTCTCTATGTTCCATTAATAACATGAATTTTCTTACAGCCATGAACGATCCGGGCTGATTGATATAATTAATGCTGCATGTCCATCCTTCCTCTTCCAATAACTCATCTACTTTACCAAGTTTGTCATATAGTACATTCAGATTTTCATATAGAAAAACATATGTACCATCTTCTAAATGTGAAGAATATCCCTTCAACGGCACGGTATAATTTTGATCATTATGTAAAAAAAAGTATCCTGCATTATGATACTCCATGGTTACAGCACAATTTGCACAAGCAGTGTTCATGTTCAACTCTCTCCCTTTATTATGAAAATATCCCTTATATGTATATACTAAGACTTTTCACCTAAATAATGCTACTAATATACATTTATTCCAGGAAAAATTCACTTGATAATGGTAAAAAGTTCAATTGAATCCAGGTGAAACCCTCTTTTCCGAAAACCAAAAAACACCCCTCCAAGTCCAATTCTTGAGGGGTGTTCATTACCTTTACATCAAACTATATAATCGAATATCCGGATTTTTATCATTGAACCATCTCATGGCAAAATCATTTTCAAACAAGAAGACCAGTTTGTCATGACGGTCTTTTACCAGCATGCTTCGAGAGCTTGACATTGTTTCCTTAACATCTTCTTCATTTTCAATCCATCTTGCTATTTTTGATCCAATCGGTTCCATTTTCACATCAACGTTGTACTCATTTTTCATTCTGTGCTCGAATACTTCAAACTGAAGCTGCCCGACTGCACCCAGGATGATATCTTCCGTGCGGGTCTTATAATATTGGATGGCCCCTTCTTGAACCAGTTGAAGAATTCCTTTTTGAAAGTGTTTCTGTTTCATTACGTTCTTAGCTGTAACACGCACAAAAAGTTCAGGTGTAAATTGAGGGAGTTTTTCATATTGGAAACCTTGCTTTCCTTGAACAAGCGTATCACCAATTTGATACGTACCCGTGTCATAAACCCCGATAATATCCCCACTCACAGCTTCATTTACAGTGCTTCGATCGTCGGCAAGAAATTGTGTTGACTGAGCAAGCTTAATGGATTTACCTGTGCGGGAAAGATTAACCGTCATCCCTCTCTCGAATTGCCCTGAACAAATGCGGACAAATGCAATCCGGTCACGGTGAGCGGGATTCATATTGGCCTGAATCTTGAACACGAAACCAGAAAACTCCTCTGTCGTCGGCTCAATTTCACCAGCGTCAGAATTCCTCGGCTGAGGAGATGGTGCAAATTGTAAATACGTTTCAAGAAACGTTTGAACACCAAAATTCGTTAATGCACTACCAAAGAAAACGGGAGAAAGCTCTCCATTCGATATTCGCTCACGTGAAAACTGGTTTCCTGCTTCGTTCAAAAGCAACACATCTTCAAGGGTTTGGTCATATAGATTGCTTTCCTTAAGGGGGTGTTCTCCCTCAATTTCCCCTTCATCGTTTAACGGAATAAAACGATCTTCATCCTCCACGCGGAATTGCTCAATTCGATTATTGAAGCGATCATAGATGCCTAAGAATTCTTTCCCCATTCCTATGGGCCAATTCATCGGGTAAGATTGAATTCCAAGTACTTCTTCAAGCTCTTCCAATAATTCCAATGGCTCACGTCCTTGACGGTCGAGCTTATTAATGAATGTGAAGATCGGTATGCCTCTCATTCGGCAAACTTTGAAAAGCTTTAAGGTTTGTGCTTCAATCCCTTTGGCTGAATCGATGATCATAACTGCACTATCAACAGCCATCAACGTTCTATAAGTATCTTCAGAAAAGTCCTGGTGACCAGGTGTATCCAGGATATTAACCCGATAATCATCATAGTCGAAAGCCATCACAGAAGAAGTGACCGAGATCCCTCTCTGCTTCTCAATTTCCATCCAGTCAGATGTAGCGAACTTTCCTGATTTCTTACCTTTTACAGTTCCAGCGGCACGAATCGCTCCTCCAAAGAGAAGAAGTTGCTCAGTTAATGTTGTTTTCCCGGCATCCGGGTGGGAAATAATAGCGAAAGTCCGTC
Organism: Rossellomorea aquimaris; assembly: GCF_035590735.1. Taxonomy (NCBI): domain Bacteria; kingdom Bacillati; phylum Bacillota; class Bacilli; order Caryophanales; family Bacillaceae; genus Rossellomorea; species Rossellomorea aquimaris. The sequence continues at coordinate 1,664,607 of NZ_CP141595.1, read as the reverse complement.
TCGACTGAACTTCCTGTATAAAGTCTATTTTCATTCATAAAATCCTTTCTCGTCATTCTCACTTTCTCATCATATTCGTTCTAAAGTGACAATGCAACAAAGAATCAACACCTTGGTAAATCAGGCATGTTTCCTACATCATTTCCTATAGGTAGGAATTTGCATTTTTCACTATCGTGTCCCGATTCATCAACATGGCTTTAAGCTGTCTTACATTTCACTTGTCCATTGAACAATTCGGGAACTTAAAGTTTCTGCTGCTTCTCTAGGTACCCTTCCCTGTAATGACTCCTGTAATTTTGTTTGTATATTATCTTCCTCATAAGTAAAAGAATAAGACCATCGAATATCCGGAACTGCAATTAATATGAACTCATCTTTCTTGTTTTCATAGATATATACTTTTTGTTCCAAGCCTTCCAAAAAATTTTTTCTGATCTTCATAATGTGTATCCCCTTTCATGAAAACGCTTTATTGGCGCATACTAATGACGATGTTGTCCGTACAACTTTACGAAAATCGTGTAATTGTAGGTTGTCAGACGTCTGAAAGAATTGTAAAATAAAAAACCGAAAGCATCAAGTTACAAACTTAAATTTTGAAGAGGTGAAAGAAGTGCAATATTTATGGGGTATCATGGGTATCATTGTCGTTCTGGGAATTGCTTTTGCATTTTCCACGAACAAAAAGCGTATTAATTTCAGAACCGTCCTTGGAGGACTAGCTATACAGTTATTCTTCGCTTTTATCGTGTTGGAAACTTCTTGGGGTCAAAATTCTCTTAAAGGATTGACTCAAGTTGTAAACGCTATTATCAATTATTCAAACGAAGGAATCACCTTCCTTTTCGGTGGTCTTTATACAGAAGAATCCAATATAGCGTTTATTTTTGCGTTTAATGTACTTCCTGTCGTTATTTTCTTTTCTGCTTTAATTTCAGTCCTTTACTATCTTAAAATCATGCAATTTTTCATCAAAATTTTAGGAGGAGGACTGGCAAAGCTGTTAGGAACAAGAAAAGCAGAGTCACTTTCTGCAGCAGCGAATATTTTCGTCGGACAAACCGAGGCTCCGTTAGTAGTAAGACCTTATCTATCTAGAATGACTGAATCGGAACTTTTCGCAGTCATGACAGGTGGACTGGCTTCCGTTGCCGGTTCCGTATTAGTCGGGTATTCTTTATTAGGTGTTCCTTTGGAATATTTACTGGCTGCAAGCTTCATGGCAGCTCCTGCAGGACTCGTATTGGCAAAGTTATTTGTACCTGAGACAGATAATACGCCTGAACCAAAAGAGCTTGATATGGAAGCGGATTCTGATTCGGCTAATGTGATCGATGCAGCGGCTAAAGGTGCCAGTGTCGGGCTTCAATTAGCTTTAAATATCGGTGCAATGCTACTGGCATTTATTGCACTTGTCGCGATGATCAATGGATTGCTTGGCTTAGTAGGCGGCTTGTTCGGTATGGACAGCCTTTCATTAGAGCTTATACTTGGTTATGCCTTTGCTCCACTTGCTTTTGCTATTGGTGTTCCTTGGAGTGAGGCAGTCATCGCCGGAAACTTCATTGGACAAAAGCTGGTGATCAACGAATTCGTTGCTTATTCCGCTTTTGCACCTGAAATTGGGAACTTATCGGATAAAGCGGTAGCCATCATCTCCTTCGCTCTTTGTGGATTTGCTAACCTATCTTCACTGGGTATTTTACTTGGTGGACTTGGTAACCTCGCCCCTGACCGCAGAGGTGATATCGCCCGCTTAGGATTAAAAGCCGTCATTGCCGGTGCACTTGCTTCGTTACTAAGTGCTGCAATTGCTGGTATGTTCGTATAACATTTACGATCAAAAAAGAGAAGCTGTCCTCATATACAATTGAGGACAGCTTCTTTTCATTCTAGCCTGCCGATGGAATGAAAAGTTCATCATTTGTAAGACAGGTTCTTCTCTTTCCGGATTTCTTTGCTACATAGAGTCTTTGATCGGCAAGGGCGATTAGTTTTTCAGGGTCATCGGCTTCCGTTGTATCAGCCTGCCCGAAACTCATGGAAATCGGCAAAGGCTTTAAGTTCTCCAATCGGCTATATAATCCTTTTAAAAACTGATGGATAACACGGTCATCCATATGAGGCAATAAGATGACAAATTCTTCTCCGCCATATCGAAATGCCTGTCCCTTATAGGTCTCCGAGAAAGCACGAAAGACTTCACCAACCTTTCGAATCACTTCATCCCCTGTTAAATGACCGAATTCATCATTCACTTTTTTAAAATCATCGATGTCACCCAGGAGTAAGGTGAAGGATTCATTCGCATCCACTTTCCGTCTAAACTTTTCCTGAAATGATAGATGATTGAATAAGCCGGACAAATAATCTCTATGGGCGAGATGATGATAGGCTTCCTTTTGGGCATAATGAGCACGCTCCCGCAGCATGATCAAAGCCCCGAAAAGACCAATGATCCAAAGGAAGAACAAATTTAAAGAAAGAGTGAAATAATGTTGAAATTCAGTTAAGTTGACGGTCACCATTCCCATGAAAAGATATGCCAGGCTAAATATTGCAAGAGAAATGAGGGCCCCTTTGGTTCTCCAATAAATGGTCGCATGCATGACAAACAATATTGAAATCGGATAAAGCGGACTATGAACCCCTTCTGATAAAAACATCAGCCAGATCAATGCCAGGAAATCGAATATTATCCCGGCTTTTAAGATGAATTGGAGACTTCTTTTATCATCCCTGGCCCGAATAAGTGCAATTTGAGTCACAAGCATATAAATGACACCAACTATTAATAAATAGGGAAAGACCGCTTTATTGGTAGTGATATGAACAGAAAACGGAGGTACGTAAAATATGAGTGTAGCGATCCCTACAAACAGCCACCTCAAAGTAGAAAATAACTTCTCTGTTTCGTAATCATTCAGATACAACGAAAATCTCATAATCTTCATTCTCTCATCGTTTAATTTATAGTTTAAATTTACCAAAGATTGTGAAATCCGTCTATCACCATATAAAAAACAGACCAACATTGTCATATTGGTCTGCTGCTCAGGAGAAGATTATTCAGTTACACCGTACTTCAACTTGCTCTCTTCTATCGCAATATTTTTGTCACTATGAGGATATTTCGTATTTTCGATGATTTGATAATCCTCATGACCTTTACCGGCAAAGATGATAATATCCCCAGGTTCACTTACTTCCACTGCATGCCTAACAGCTTCTGCTCTATCACCAATCAAAGCATACTGTTCATGCTGCATCCCTTTTTCAAGATCTTTTAGAATGCTATCGTATTCTTCATATCGCGGGTCGTCTGTTGTTAAGATGACATAGTCTGCTAATGATGCTTTTTCTGCCATGGTAGGACGTTTTGTCTTATCACGATTTCCTCCTGTACCAACGAGGAAAATGATTTTGCTTTCTTTAAACGGCAGGACGGATTGAATGGCATTTTCAATTGCATCCGGCGTATGTGCATAATCAATGTAAACGGAGAGAGGTGCTTCCATTTCAACCTTCTCCAT